>CAZMUZ010000079.1:0-17937 GCA_964569315.1 uncultured Rhodospirillaceae bacterium
AGAACACCATGCCGGCCGCCTCTTCCTGCTGGTGGAAGAGGTTCATCTCGCGGCCGAGGCGCCGATGGTCGCGCTTCTCGGCCTCCTCCAGCATCGTCAGATATTGCTGGAGCTGCTTCTCGTCCGGGAAGGCCGTGCCGTAGACGCGCTGGAGCTGCTGGTTCTTCGCATCGCCGCGCCAATAAGCGCCGGCGACCTTCATCAGCTTGAAGGCCTTGCCGAGCTTCCCCGTCGAGGGCAGATGCGGACCCGTGCAGAGATCCATCCACTTGCCCTGGCGATAGATCGAGATGTCCTCGCCGGCCGGGATCGTCTCGATATGCTCGGCCTTGTATTTCTCGCCGATATCCGAGAAATGCCGGATCGCGTCGGCGCGGCTCCAGATCTCGCGCCGGATCGTCTCGTCGCGATCGACGATCTCGCGCATCCGCGCCTCGATCCTGGCGAAGTCGTCCGGCGTGAAGGGCTCGTCGCGCACGAAATCGTAGTAGAAGCCGTTCTCGATTGCGGGTCCGAACGTGATCTGCGTGCCCGGATAGAGCTCCTGCACGGCTTCGGCCAGTACATGGGCCGCGTCGTGGCGCAGCAGCTCGAGCGCGTCCGGGTGGCTGCGCGTCACGATCTCGATGCGCGCGTCCTTCTCGACCACCGTCGCGAGGTCGCGGACCGTGCCGTCGATCTTCACCGCGAGCGCGTCGCGCGCCAGGCCCTTGCCGATGGACGCGGCGATCGCGGCGCCGGAAACCGGACCGTCGAACTGCCGCTTGCTGCCATCGGGGAGGGTTATCGAGATCATGAGATCCAAGGAAATGCCGGCGACGCCAAGGAAACCCGTCCGGCGGATGAAAGCTCAGCCGGATTGACGGGAGGTTACCGCCGAAGGCGCCGAAACGGCGAATTTAGAAGGATTCAAGCCACTGTCAAGGCAGGGGTCGCGCGCCAGCGCTGCACTTCCAGAAGCTCGCGATAGACCGCCAGGGTGGCGGCACACATGCGTTCCTTGCCGTAGCGGGCATGGGCGCGCATCACCGCTTCGCCCGAGAGCCGCTCGCGATCCTCGAGCGTGAGCGACAGCGCCTTGCCGATCGCGGCGCCGAGCGCCGCGGGATCGCCCGGCTCGGCGAGCCAGCCCATCGGGCTGCGGGCGAACTGCTCCACCGCCGCGCCATGGGCGAGAGCGACCACAGGGCGGCCCATCGCCTGCGCCTCGGCGATCGCCGGAAGGAAGGCCGCCGGCTCGCTTGCGGCATGGACCACGACGTCGGCCAGCCGGTAGGCGGCCGGCATGTCGCGGCATTCCTTCTCGATCTGCACCCGGCCGCCGAGGCCGTGTCGGGCGATTTCCGCCTCGAGCTCGCCCTCGAAGCCTTCCTCGCCGTCGCCTATCGAGACCAGCAGCGCATGGAAGTCGCGCGATCCGATCGCCGCGAGCGCCGCCAGCAGCGTCGCTGCGCCCGAGCCCCGGGCGAAGCGCGCCGGCATCATCACCACCGGCACACCGTCCGGCAGGCGCCATTGCTGGGCGAGCTGGATGACGCGTTCCGGCGTCACCCGCGCCGGATCGAACCGCATCAGGTCGATGCCGCGCCCGACGACGCGCAGCCGCCGGTCGTCGAGCCCGTAACGGCGGCGGAGCCGGTCGGCGAGATGGTCCGACACGGCGACGAGACGGTCCGCACGGGCGACGACGCCGTTGTAGAAATTGGCGAGCGCATGGCTGCGCGACGCGAGGCTGTCGACGCCGACGACGAGGCCGATGCCGGTGCGGCGCGCCGCGAGATAGGCCGGCCAGACCGCGGAGATACCCCGCGCATGGATGAGCCCGACCTCTTCCTCCTGCACCAGCCGCACGAGCTTCGCGGCATTGCTGCGGATCGTGAAGGGATTGCGACCGTCGAGCGGCAATTGGTGATGTGCGCTGCCGACCCGCTTCAGCTCGGGCAGCAGGGCGCCGCCCGCCGAGGCGAGGATCGCCACGCCGCCCGCCGCGCGGACCGCCTGCGCCATGTCGAGCGCGACGCGGTCGTCGGCCGAGGCGAGCGCCGGCTGCAGTTGCAGGACGGCGAGCCCGCCGCCTTTCGGCGTCGTGCCGGCAATGCTAGAGATGGCTGCAGGCTGCAGCCCCGCGTCGTTCATCGCAATCGATCCGCCATGCCAGAAGAGACAGTCCCCGAATCACGAACCCTAGCACGCGACGATGGTTCCACAATCGCCTACCGGCAGAGCGTCGACCGAAGCGGTGGAAAACTTCCGGGGCTGATTTTCCTCGGCGGCTTCGCCTCCGACATGACCGGCATCAAAGCGACGACGCTCGAAGCCTTCGCCCGTGCGCGCAGCCAGGCCTTCATAAGGTTCGATTATTTCGGCCACGGCGCCTCTTCGGGCGATTTTGCGGCGGGCACGATCGGGCGCTGGCGCGACGATGCGCTCGCCGTGCTCGACGAGCTCGCCACGGGGCCGCAGATCCTGATCGGCTCCAGCATGGGCGGCTGGCTCATGCTGCTGGTGGCGCTATTGCGACCGGATCGCATCGCGGGCCTCGTCGGCATCGCCGCCGCGCCGGATTTCACCGAGGAGCTGATCTGGCAGAAGCTGCCGCCCGCGATCATCGACACGCTGAAGCGCGACAAGCGCTGGATCGAGCCCTCGCGCTACGGACCCGGCCTGCCGATCACGCTGGCGCTGCTCGAGGAAGGGCGCGCGCATCTGCTGCTGGGGCAGGCGATCGATTTCGAAGGGCCGGTGCGGCTGCTGCATGGCATGGCCGACCCCGACGTGCCCTGGCAATGGGCGCTGCGCATCGCCGAGAAGCTGCGCGGGACCGACATCGTGCTGTCGCTCATCAAGGACGGCGATCATCGCCTGTCGCGGCCGGAGGATCTCGCGCGCCTCACCGCGGCGGTCGGGGAGCTTTCGGACAAGTTCGCGGCGACGGCCGGTTAAGCGCCTTCAGCGACCGCGTTTCGTCGCCTCCGCCTCGGCCCGGAGAATCGCGGCGAGCCCTTCGCGATAGCTCGGATAGCCGAGCCGAACGCCGAGCTCGCTCTTGATGCGGTCGTTGCGCACCCGCTTGTTATCGTCCCAGAAGCTGCGCGCCATCGGCGAAAGCGCGGCGTCGTCCGGGCTCCGCTCCGGCGGCGGCTCGATGCCGATGAGGCCCGCCGCATGGGCGACGACGTCCCCCGGCGCCGCCGGATCGTCGTCGCAAAGATTGTAGATGCCGCCCGGCCGCGGCTTCGCCATCGATGCCTCGAGCACCGTCGCGATGTCCTCGACATGGATGCGGCTGAAGATCTGCCCCGGCCGGCTGAGGCGTTTCGCCGTGCCCGCCCGGAGCTGCTCGATCACGTTGCGCCCCGGCCCGTAGATTCCGGCGAGGCGGAAGAGCTGCACCGGAAAACCCGCCGCCTCGCCGAGGGCGAGCCAGCCCCGCTCCGCGGCAACGCGCCGGCGTCCGCGCTCGCCGCTGGGCTCGAGCGCGGAGGTCTCGTCTACCCAGCCGCCCGCGCGATCGCCATAGACCCCGGTGGTGGAGAGATAACCCGCCCAGCGGAGATGCGGCGCCTGCGCCGCGAGATCGACGCCATGCTCGTCCAGCACCGGATCGCCCGCCGCATCGGGGGGAACCGAGCTCAGGATGTAGTCGAAGCCGGCGAGGAGCCGCGTCGCGTCGGGCAATCGCGCCCCGCGTTCGAAGCGATGCGTCGCGATGCCGCGGGCCTCGAGCGCGGCGCGCTTCGCCGCGTCGCGCACGGTGCCGGCGATCGACCAGCCCCTGGCGCCGAGCCGCTCCGCCAGGGTCAGCGCGCTGAAGCCGAGGCCGAAACAGAAGAGCCGCTTCGCGGCACCTTGCCCGCTCGATGTCGCCGCCGCCATGCTTGCCAAATCCCGACCGGGAGGGGATGTTGCCGCCCGTCGCCGGACCATAACGCCGGACGAGGTCGGAGGAAATCGGAAGGGTCCCGGCGTCCTGCGCCTTTCCGCCGTCGCGGGGTCGGCGTCGTCAATCGGCAATACGCGCCCGAGGTTCCGTCTGCGTACCGGAAACCGTCACGAAGGTCGCTCATGCCGATCCTGTTCGGTGAACGTCCCGACGCTGGCAAGAGGGTCGATGCAAGATGAAGGCCGGGGTCTATGCGGCGCTGCTGCTGGGGATCATTCTGGTGGCGCTCAGCCTTTGCGGCGCGCCGGCCTCGAGCCGCGCGGACGAGACGGTCCCGGATCCGGGGAACTTCGAGCAGTCGAAGCAATATGCCGCCTGCATGGCACTCGCCCGCGACCATCCGCAGGACGCCTATGACAGCGCCGGTACCTGGCTCGCCGAGGGCGGAGCCGCGCCAGCCCGGCACTGCCAGGCGGTGGCGCTGATCGGGCTCGACCGCTTCGCCGAGGCGGCCGATCTCCTGACCGCGATCGCGAACGATCTCGCCGCCACCGACATCCGCAAGGACCTGCTCGCCGATCTCTATGGCCAGGCCGCGCAGGCCTGGCTGATGGCGGGCGACGGGGGGCGGGCGATCCAGGCGGAGAACGCGGCGATCTCCCTCGCGCCCGACGATGTGGAGCTCCGCATCGACCGCGCGGTGGTGCTGGTCTCCATCGGGAAATACTGGGAATCGATCGACGACCTCAACCGCGCGAGCGACCTCGCGCCAAACCGCGCCGACATTCTCGTGCTGCGGGCGAGCGCCTATCGCTATGTCGAAAGCCCGGAGCTCGCGCTCGACGACGTGAACCGCGCGATCCAGCTCGATCCGAAAAACGCCGAAGCCTATCTCGAGCGCGGCATCCTCAAGGCCATGGCGAACAACCGCGAGGCGGCGCGCGGCGACTTCCTGCAGGCGGCCACGCTCGAGCCCGACAGCCCGACCGCCGACGCGGCGCAGGCGCGGCTGCAGCAGCTCGACCTGCCGGCGCCGTAGGCGGCTTCGCGAGCGGCCAGGCAAGGGAGGCCGTCGTCCGGTGCGCGGGCCCTCGGGCGGCTGCGCCCCTCACCCGACCTTCTCCGTTTCGGGGCCGAGGCGGCGATGACGCCGGCGCCTCGCCTCAGAAATCCAGATCGGCGTAGTGCTTCGGCGGCGGTGCGCCGGGGATATGGTCCGCCAGCAGCGGCCGGAAGCTCGGGCGCGACTTGATGCGGGCATACCAGTCCCGCGCGCCGTCATGCGCATCCCAGGGCACGTCGCCCACATAATCGACGGCGGAGAGCTGCGCCGCGGCGGCAATGTCGGCGAGCGAGAACTGCTCGCCCGCGAGCCAGCTCCGGCGGTCGATCAGCCAGGCGATATAGTCGAGATGGGTATGGATGTTCGCATGGCCGGCGCGCACCGCCGCCGAATCCGGATAGCCCCGTCCCGAGAGGCGCTTGCCGATCTTCTCCTCGACAAGATGGGCCGTCACCTCGCGGCAGAATTTCCGGTCGAACCAGGCTGTGAGACGGCGCACCTCCGCGCGCGCCTTCGGATCGGCGCCGAGGAGCGGCGGCGAAGGATGCGTTTCCTCGATATATTCGGCGATGGCCTGCGCGTCGGACACGACCACCTCGCCATCCACCAGCACCGGCACCTCGCCTGCGGGGTTGAGCGCCAGGAATTCCTCGCGCCGCTCCCACGGACGCTCCTCGGCATAGGCGCATTCGACACCCTTCTCCGCGAGGAGAAGTCGGATCTTGCGCGAGCCGGGATCGAGCGGGAAATGGATGAGACGCATGGGCGGAGCGGAGTCTAGCGGAAGCGCGCGACGCGCAAAAGCCGGCCCTCGCGAGGCGGCGCGCTTGACAGGCAAGGGACGCTTCTCTTCGATCCAGGTCATGATCGGCGGAAGCGATGGGCGAGGCGGGGCGGCGGGGCCACTGGCGGTTCGGCTGCGGCGGGCCTGCCCGCGCCCGGCCCGCCGATGACGGACCTGGCGGCCCTCGCGCGGTTCATCGAGCACGCCGCGACCGGCGACCGGTCGGCGCTCGCCGCGCTTTATCGTGCCGCCTCCCCGCAACTTTTCGGCCTTGCGCTCGGTATAGTGAGACGGCGCGATCTCGCCGAGGAGGCGTTGCAGGAGTGCTTCATGGCGATCTGGCGCCATGCCGGCCGGTTCGATGCGGAACGGGGCAGCGCCATGGCCTGGATGGCGCGCATCCTCAGGAACAAATGCTTCGACCTCCAGGCCCGCTTCGGCCGCGAGACGAGCCTCGACCCGGCCGTCGCCGAGGCGCTGGTCGATCCGGCGGCGGGGCCGCTGGCCCTCGCCGAGGGCAGCGCCGAGGCGCGCGCCCTTCGCCGCTGCCTCGAGGAGCTGGAGGCGAAGCCGCGCGAGGGCGTGCTGCTTGCCTATTATCAGGGCCTTACCTTCGAGGAGGTCGCCCGCCGGATGGGCGCCCCCCTCGGCACCGTGAAGAGCTGGATCCGCCGGAGCTTGATGCGGTTGAAGCAATGCCTCGAGCGATGAGATACGAGAACCGCGAGCTGCTGGAACGCCTCGCCGCGGATTATGCGGTGGGCGCGCTCCGGGGCCCCGCGCGCCGGCGCTTCGAGCGCCTGATCGCCGGAGACGCCACGATCGCGCTCCTGGTCGACGGCTGGAGCGCCCGGCTCGACACGCTCGCGGAATCGGCGCCGCGCATCGAGCCGCCGGCCGGCGCCTGGGCCGCGATCGAGGCGCGCATCGCCCGCGAGGCGGCCGCGGCCCCGGTCGCCGGGGCGCCGCCGTCCCTCCGGCGGTTCCTCTTCGGCAAGCCCGCCTTCGCCCTGCCCCGCCTCGGCACGGTCGGGCTCTGGTATTGCGTCGGGTTCTGGCGCGCGGCCGGGCTCGCCGGCATCGCGGCCGTCCTCGCGCTTTTCGTCTATATCGCGACCGCGCCCGAGTTCGGCGCATCGCAAACGACCCATATCGCGGTGCTCAGCGACAATGCCGCCAAGCCTGTGCTGGTCGCCAATCTCGATGCCGCGACCGGCGCCGTCCGCATCAAGGCGGTCGATCTGGCGCCGCCGGCCGCGGACAAATCCTTCGAGCTCTGGCTCGTGCCGCCGGACGGCACGGCCCCGCGCTCGCTCGGCGTGATCGAGGGCGATTCTTACGAAACCGACCTCGGCGCGGCCGACTTCGCCGATCTCCGGAAGGGAGCGCTGGCGGTCAGTCTCGAGCCGGCGGGCGGTTCCCCGACCGGCCAGGTGACCGGGCCGGTGCTCTATGTCGGCCCGGTGCTGCCAGCCTCCTGACATCGCGCCGGGGCCGCCGCTCGCGACCCATCCCCGCCCGCCGCTGCCCGTTTCGAGAAAATTTCCCTGCCCCTGCATCCGCCGGCGGCTGCCGCCGGTAGTGCTTCTGTCGGATGAACGCGACGCCGCCTTCGCGGGCGGCGCGCCGGTCGTCCGGAGCGGCGGCGAATTCGGAAACCCGACAGGCGCCGCGTAACGGGAAACTGACAGAGGAAGCAACCAGATGACCGAGATCCAAGCGACGTCAATCATCGCCCCGCGCCGGACGCTGCTGCTGCGCGGCGGGCAGGCGCTGCTATCGGCAAGCGCGATCGCCATCCTTGCCGGCTGCGAGAACATCGCGGCGACCCGTGCGGCGAACGCCGCCTCGACGGAAGACGACGTGCAGATCCTCAACACGGCGCTCGGGCTCGAATATGAAGGCATCGCGGCCTATCAGGTCGGCGCCGAGAGCGGGCTGCTGTCGAAGCCGGTGCTCGACATCGCGGTCGCCTTCCAGGGCCATCACAAGGAACATGCGACGGCGCTCTCCGACGCGGTGAGGAAGCTCGGCGGCAAGCCCGTCACGCCGATGGCGTCCTACGAGTTTCCGGTCGATCAGCTCAAGAGCGAGACCGACGTGGTCCGCTTCGCGGCCGGCCTCGAGCAGGGCGCGGCCAGCGCCTATTACGGCGCGATCCCGGCCTTCGGCAATCGCGATCTCGCGCAGGCCGCCGCTAGCATCATGGCCGACGAGGCGATGCACTGGGCCGTGTTGCGCCAGGCGCTCGGCGAGAACCCGGTCCCGTCGGCCTTCGTGTCGTAACCAACCGGTTCCCCGCCTCGCCGCTCGGGGTCGGGGCCTTTCCGCCGGTGCGCCGGATCTCCCCTTAAGGATCGGGTCCGGCGCGCCGGCGGCATTTCCTCCGCAAGAAGCGAAGCCATGACCAACCATCTTACGACGATCGATCGGCGACGCCCGGCCCGGCGCCTCGGCCTCCTTGCCGGCATCGGCCTCGCCCTCATTCTCGCCGCGGCACCGGCCCGCGCCGCCGAGGGCGACCCGGTTGCCGGCGAGGCGATCTACAAGCGCTGCGGGGGCTGCCATTCGATCGACCGCAACCGGGTCGGGCCGATGCATCTCGGGCTCTTCGGCCGCAAGGCCGGCAGCGTTCCCGGCTTCGACTATTCGAAGGCGATGCGGCAATCCGGCATCGTCTGGGACGATGCGACGCTCGACAAATTTCTCGAGAACCCGCGCGCCGTGGTGCCGGGCACCAAGATGACCTATGCGGGGGTGAAGGACGCGCAGGAACGCGCCGACCTCATCGCCTATCTGAAGCAGGCGACGAAGCCGCCGGCACCGTGAGACGCAGCGCACAGGGTCGATCAAACTCCACAAAAAAGCTACTATTGCGTGTTAGATGATTCCTCGGTATCGGCCGCGAGGACAATCAAATGCGCCTGAACGGAATTCTGGCTGGCACGCTGCTTGCGGCAGCGATTCCGCTGCTTGGCGCCGGCGTGGGTCGCGCTCTGGAGCCTGAAACGCAACCTCGAACTCTCACTCCGGAAACTGCCCACGGAATCTGCGAAGAAGTATTGGCTCTTGCCAATTCAGGCGAGCTCGAAAGCCGCCTGATCGACGTTTCGCGCGGCATGACGCTGGACTATGACGGCGACGGGATAGGCAATCGATTGAAGATCGAGGAAAGCCTGGGTACCTGCCCGGCTCGCGACCTCGTTGATTGGGATCGGCGCAATCCGGACGGGAGCCTCGACCTCTCGCACGAAGGTTTCACCAGTCGAGAAATCGAAAAGGACGAGGCCCTTCGGTGGGCCCATGTCGGTGGAAAGGACTACTTCCTCTTTGTCGATGGAGAGCCTGTCGTCGTTGCCGCGCGTTTTTGGCAGATTCACGCCTTCCCAAAGGCCCTCTACTGGTTCGGAAACGGCCGGAGGCGGCCGCTATGCGCTTTCCAATTCACCGGGCAGATCACCGACCATACGGTAGCGGGTCCGGACCGAGCAATCTGCGACGCCATCGCGAGGCGCAACTTCCTCTCGCCGTCGCTCGGCACGGAAAGCCCAGGGCTGAGGCTACGAAATCCTGACGGCTCGGAGAGCGACTTCGTCGATGGTCTGCGCGAGTTCGCGGCAGACCTCGATCACGACGGCACGGCGGAGCGACTTGGCCATGCCCGTCAAGAACTCTCCGGGGGCTGCGGCATGTCGAACGAATTTCTGCTCGAACTTCTTTCGGATGGCGTCACGCGAGCCTCGTCGGCGGTCGCAACGGCACTTGCAGATTTCGACTGGCGCGACCTGAACCGGAACCGTACAGATCCGGCGTCGACACTGCCGCTCGTGGCGCTTCAGGGCGATCAGGCTTACATCCTTGCCCGCTCGCCGTTCGGAAGCGTGGGCGCCTATACGATCCGGAGTGGACAGCCGAGGCTCCATTGCGAGTTCGACCGAATCCCGCAATTCACGATTCTGCAGGAATACCCCACGGCACCTTAGTCGCCTGCCGCGCTACGCCCTTATCTCCGCCGGGCTGTCGTCGAGCGGGTGCTCGAGGCGGGAGAGCATCTCCTTCGGCGCGATCTGCCAGAACTTGCCGCGCTCGAGGCCCCAATCGTTGAGGAGGCGCGCGGCGAAGCGCGATTGCGTCTCGCGCGCATGCTCGGCGACGAGCCCCTTCAGATGCGCCTCCCAATAGGCCGAGGCGAGGCGCTGGAAGACGACGCTGTCGCCGTTGACGTGCCGCGGGAACTCGCCCGCCTCGTCATAGACGAAGGCCATGCCGCCCGACATGCCGGCGGCGAAATTGTCGCCGACCGGTCCGAGGATGACCGCCGTGCCGCCGGTCATGTATTCGCAGCCGTTCGAGCCGCAGCCCTCGACCACCACCTCGGCGCCCGAGTTGCGCACGGCGAAGCGCTCGCCCGCCGTGCCGGCCGCGAACAGCTTCCCGGCCGTGGCACCATAGAGGACCGTGTTGCCGATGATCGCGTTCTCGTTGGTGGCGAGCCGCGAGGAGGGCAGCGGCCGGATCACGATGGTGGCGCCCGAGAGCCCCTTGCCGACATAGTCATTGGCGTCGCCCAGCACCTCGAGCTTGAGGCCCTGTACCGCGAAGGCGCCGAGCGACTGCCCGGCCGAACCCCTGAGCCGCACCGTCATATGGCCGGGCTTGAGGCCGAACATGCCGAAGCGCCGCGTGATGCGCGACGAAAACCGCGTGCCGATAGCGCGCTGCGTGTTCCGCACGTTGTATTGAAGCTGCATCTTCTCGCCGTCCTCGAAGAGCGGCTTCGCGTCGGCAATCATCTGCTGGTCAAGCGTGTCCGGCACTTCGTTGCGGCCCTCGAGCGTGCAGTAGCGCGGATAGTCGCCGGGGTCGGCGCGCGCCAGCAGCGGGTTGAGGTCGAGGTCGTCGAGCGCGGCCGAGCCGCGGCTCACCTGGCGCAGGAGGTCGGTGCGGCCGATCACCTCCTCGAGCTTCCGGAAGCCGAGCCCGGCCAGAATCTCGCGCACCTCCTCGGCGATGAAGCTGAAGAGGTTGACGACCTTCTCCGGCGAGCCCGCGAAGCGCTCGCGGAGCTTCGGGTCCTGCGTGCAGACGCCGACCGGGCAGGTGTTGGAATGGCATTGCCGCACGAGGATGCAGCCCATCGCCACGAGCGAGGCCGTGCCGATGCCGAACTCCTCGGCGCCCAGCATGGCGGCGATCACCACGTCGCGCCCGGTCTTGATGCCGCCGTCGGTCCGGAGACGCACGCGATGGCGGAGCCGGTTCAGGGTCAGCACCTGGTTGGTCTCGGAGAGCCCCATCTCCCAGGGCACGCCCGCGAACTTGATCGAGGAGAGCGGCGAGGCACCGGTGCCCCCGACATGGCCGGAAACCAGGATCACGTCGGCCTTCGCCTTGGCGACGCCGGCGGCGATGGTGCCGATGCCGGAGCGCGCCACGAGCTTCACGCAGACCCGCGCATCGGGATTGATCTGCTTCAGGTCGTAGATGAGCTGCGCCAGGTCCTCGATCGAATAGATGTCGTGATGCGGCGGCGGCGAGATCAGGCTCACGCCCGGCGTCGCATGGCGGAGCTTCGCGATCTCCACCGTTACCTTGAAGCCCGGGAGCTGGCCGCCCTCGCCCGGCTTCGCCCCTTGCGCGACCTTGATCTCGATCTCGCGACAATGGGTCAGATATTCCGCCGTCACGCCGAAGCGGCCGGAGGCGATCTGCTTGATCGCCGAATTGAGGTTGTCGCCGTTCGGCTTCGGGCGGAACCGCGCCGGATCCTCCCCGCCCTCGCCGGAATCCGATTTCGCGCCGATCCGGTTCATCGCGATGTTGAGCGTGCCATGGGCCTCGGGCGAGAGGGCGCCGAGCGACATCCCGGGCGTCACGAAGCGCTTGCGGATCTCGGTGATGGATTCGACCTCGTCCACCGAGATCGCGCCGCGGCCGTCGCGGAAGCCGAGCAGGTCGCGCAGCGCCACCGGCGGCAGCTTCTCCACCCCTTCGCTATAGCGCTTGTAGGCCTGATAGGATTCGCTCGCGACCGCCGCCTGCAGCGTATGGATGAGCCCCGCTTCCCAGGCATGGCTCTCGCCGGAGCGCCGATAGCGGTAGAAGCCGCCGACCGGCAGCGCCACCGCCTCCTGGCTCCAGGCGCGCTCATGCTGCTCCGCCAGCTTCTGCTGGATGCCGGGAAGGCCGATGCCGGAGAGTCGCGACGGCATGTCCGGGAAATACTCGGCGACGAGGGTGCGCGAGAGGCCGAGCGCCTCGAAATTGGCGCCGCCGCGATAGGAGCTCAGCACCGCGATGCCCATCTTCGACATCACCTTGAGCAACCCCTGATCGACGGCCTCCTTGAAGCGCGCGATGCAGGCTTCGAGCGCCATTGCCCCGAAGAGCCCGCGGCGATGGCGGTCGGCGATCGAGGCTTCGGCGAGATAGGCGTTCACCGTCGTGGCGCCGACGCCGATCAGCACCGCGACATGATGCACGTCGAGGCAATCGCCGGCGCGCACATTGAGCGAGGTGAAGGTGCGGAGCTGCTGCCGATGCAGATGCGTATGCACCGCGCCGGTCGCGAGGATCATCGGGATCGCGGCGCGCGTCGGCCCGGATCTACGGTCGGAGAGGATCACATGGACGGCGCCGCCGCGCACGGCATCCTCTGCCTCGCGGCGGATGCGCTGCAGCGCGTCGCGAAGCGCATGATCGCCGGCATGCGGCTCGAAGCAGCAATCGACCGTCACCGCGCTCTCGCCCATATGGGCACGCATCGCCTCGAACTCGGTGGTCGAAAGCACCGGCGATTCGAGCTGCAGCAGCCGGCATTGCGTCTCGTCTTGGTCGAGGATGTTGCCAAGATTGCCGAGCCGCGTGGTCAGCGACATGGCGCGGCTTTCGCGCAGGCTGTCGATCGGCGGATTGGTGACCTGGCTGAAATTCTGCCGGAAATACTGATGCAGGCCGCGATAGCGGTCGGAGAGCACGGCGAGCGGCGTGTCGTCGCCCATCGAGCCGACCGCCTCCTTCGCCTCCTCGACCATCGGCTGCAGCACGAGCTCCAGATCCTCGACCGTGAGCCCCGCCGCGACCTGCCGGCGGCGCAGCTCCTCCGGCTCGTAGCGCGCGGGCTTGCCCGGCTTCGAGCGGATCAGGTCGTCCATCACCGTGATGTTGCGGACCCAGTCGCCGAAGGGCTGCTCCCCGGCGAGCTTGTCCATGATCTCGCGATGGCCGTAGAAGCGGCCCTTGCGGAGGTTGATCGCGATCATCTCGCCCGGCCCGAGCCTGCCCTTCTGCAGGATCCTCGCTTCGTCGAGCCTGACCATGCCGGCTTCGGAGCCCGCCACCAGCAACCCGTCCTCGGTGAGGGCGTAGCGCATCGGCCGGAGCCCGTTGCGGTCCATCGCACAGATCACCCAATGGCCGCCGACGCCGCAGATCGCGGCCGGCCCGTCCCAGGGCTCCATCACCGAGTTGCAGTAGCTATAGAGGTCGCGATGCGCCTTCGGCATGGTGTCGCGGCCCGACCACACATCCGGGATCAGCAGGCATTTCACCATCGGCAGGGTGCGGCCGACGCCCACCATCGCCTCGAAGACATTGCCGAGCGCCGCGGAATCGGAGCCGCCCGGCTGCAGGACCGGCTTGATCTCCGGCATGTGCTCGCCATAGGCGGCGGCGGCCATGCGCGTCTCGTGCGCCTTCATCCAGTTGAGGTTGCCCTTGAGCGTGTTGATCTCGCCGTTATGCGCGATCACGCGGAAGGGCTGCGCCAGATGCCAGGTCGGAAAGGTGTTGGTCGAGTAGCGCTGATGATAGATCGCGAAGTTCGAGACGAAACGCGCATCGTCCAGATCGGGATAGAAGGCGGTGAGCTGCTCGGCAAGGAACATCCCCTTGTAGATGACCGAGCGGCAGGAGAGCGAGCAGATATAGAGGTCCTTGATGCTCTCCTCGAGCGCCGCCTTCTCGATGCGGCGGCGGATGATGTAGAGGTCGTTCTCGAAGGTCTCCTCGTCGCGCCCGAGGCGGTTATTGACGAGGATCTGCTCGATCTCGGGGCGGGTCGCGTTCGCCTTCTCGCCGATCACCTCGATATTCACCGGGACCTGGCGCCAGCCATAGATCGTGTAGCCATAGCCCAGGATCTCGCGCTCGACGATGACGCGGCAGCGTTCCTGCGCACCGAGGTCGGTGCGCGGGAGGAACACCATGCCGACGCCGAGCCGGCCCGGCTCCGCGATATTGCCGCTGCCGCGGACATGGTCCTTGTAGAACTCCTGCGGGATCTGCAGATGGATGCCGGCCCCGTCGCCGGTCTTGCCGTCCGCATCGACGGCGCCGCGATGCCAGACCGATTTGAGGGCGGCGATGCCGGCTTCGACCACGGCGCGGCGCGGCTTGCCGTCGAGCGCCGCGATGAGCCCGACACCGCAGGAATCATGTTCCTCGCGCGAATCGTAGAGACCCTGCGTTTCGAGATGCCGCACCTCGCGGCGCCAGTCGGCGACGAAACCGGTTTCGCGGGTCATGTCGGTCACTCCGCCGCGACGGCGGCGCCGGCCGCCGCCTTCAGCGTCAGATAGCGATGCACCGCCTCCGCCGCGTCGCGCCCGTCGCGGATCGCCCAGACCACGAGCGAGGCGCCGCGCACCACGTCGCCCGCCGCGAACACGCCCTCGAGGTTCGTCGCCATGCTGCGCCAGTCGAGCTTGATCGTGCCCCAGCGGGTGACCTCGAGCGAGGCTGCGCCGAGGCCCGATGGCAGATCCTCGGGATCGAAGCCCAGCGCCTTGATGACGAGATCGGCCGGCACGGCGAAATGCGCGCCGTCGATCGGCTGCGGCGTCTGCCGGCCGGTCGCGTCGGCGACGCCGAGATGGATGCGCTGCGCGCGCACCGCCGTCACCAGGTTCGCATCGTCGCCGAGGAAAGCCTCCGGCTGGGCGAGCCACTGGAAGACGACACCCTCTTCCTCCGCATGGGCCACCTCGCGCGCCGAGCCCGGCATGTTGGCGCGATCGCGGCGATAGAGGCAGGTGACGGCGCTGGCGCCCTGGCGGACCGCCGTGCGGACGCAATCCATCGCCGTGTCGCCGCCGCCGATCACCACCACCCGGCGGCCGGCTGCATCGAGCGTCCCGTCCGCGAAGGCGGGCACGGAATCGCCGAGCGACTGGCGATTGCTGGCCGTCAGATAGTCGAGCGCCGGCACGATGCTCGCGAGGCCGACGCCCGGCGCCTGAATCTCGCGCGCCTTGTAGACGCCGGTCGCGACCAGCAGCGCGTCGTGACGCTCGCGAAGCTCTTCGAGAGTCGCGTCGCGGCCGACCTCGAAATTGAGCCGGAACGCGATGCCGGAGTCTGCGAGCAGCGTCGCGCGCCGCTCTACCACGGACTTCTCCAGCTTGAAGCTCGGAATGCCGTAGATGAGCAGGCCGCCGACGCGGTCATAGCGGTCATAGACCGTGACCTTGTAGCCGTGGCGCCGCAGCTCCTCGGCCGCGGCGAGCCCTGCCGGCCCGGCGCCGACGATGCCGATCGATTGCGCGCGCTCCTGGCGCGGCTTCACCGGCTTCACCCAGCCGCGCTCCCAGGCGGTGTCGGTGATATATTTCTCGATGGCGCCGATGGTGACCGTGCCGTGGCCCGACTGCTCGATCACGCAATTGCCTTCGCAGAGCCGGTCCTGCGGGCAGATGCGCCCGCAGATCTCCGGGAAGTTGTTGGTGGCGGAGGAGGTCTCGTAGGCCTCCTCGAGCCGGCCCTCGGCGGTGAGCTTCAGCCAGTCGGGGATATTGTTGTGGACCGGGCAATGGACCTGGCAGAACGGCACGCCACATTGCGAGCAGCGATTGGCCTGCTCCGCGGCGGCGGCGGCGGCATAGCTCTGGAAGATCTCGCCGAAATCGCGGGCGCGCTCGCCGGCGTCGCGCTTCTCCGGCATGCGCCGCCCGACCGACACGAACCCCAGCATTCTCGCGGTCATGCGCCGCCCCCTTTGATGCCCCGGCGGTGCCAGGGTCCTCGAATTCCGCCCGGGGAAAGGCCGGCACCCGTGTGCGGAACGCCAGATTTCCCCGCTATTCCCAACAGCATTCGGCCTATTAGTCAATAACTCTGTCCTATTATTCTGGGGACAGTTTGACTGGCGCGATCTTTGCGCAACCGAACGGAGCCGGTCCTCAAAAAAAGGTCCGAGCCGGTATTATTAAGCGACTTGGGCGCGGATTCCCGTGGTGGTAATGCTCTGCGGCGCCCCACCTCCCAAGGGGCCGTTCCAACCCGCCCCGAGGGTGCATTCTTGTCCCTGCTCCAGCTTGCGGTCCTGGCGGTGGTCCAGGGCCTGACCGAGTTCCTGCCGATCAGCTCCTCCGGCCATCTGATTCTGGTTCCCCATCTCCTGGGCTGGCCGGACCAGGGCCTGACCATCGACGTCGCCGCCCATGTCGGCACGCTGGTGGCGGTGCTGATCTATTTCTGGCGGGACGTTTTGAAGATGGCCACCGGGCTGCTCCGGCTCTTCCGCGGCAGGTTCGATCCCGGCGCGAGGCTCGCGCTCTATCTTCTGATCGCGACCATCCCCGCCTTGATCGTGGGCTATCTCGTCGATCGCTATGCGGCCGAGAGCATCCGCAGCGTCACGCTCGTCGCCTCGACCATGATCGGGTTCGCGCTCGTGATGTATATCGCCGACCGCAGCGGCCTGACCGTGCGGCGCGTCGAGCATATGACGCTGAGGCAGGCGGTCATCATCGGCTTCGCCCAGACGCTCGCCTTCATTCCCGGCACCAGCCGATCCGGCATCACCATGGTGGCGGCCCGCTTCATGGGCTATGAGCGCGTCGAGGCGGCGCGCTTCTCGTTCCTGCTGTCGATCCCGGCGATCTGCGCCGCCGGCATTTGGAAGGGCTACGGGCTCTATCGCGACGGCGGCGATGCGGGTCTCGACGCCGCGGCGATCGTGGTTGCGCTTTCCGCCGTCACCGGCGTGATCGCCATCGCGATCCTGATGCGCTTCCTGCCGCGCTGGGGCTTCATGCCCTTCATCCTCTACCGCCTCGCCTTCGGCGCGGCGCTCTTCGCCTGGATCTTCTTCGGCTAGAGGGGGCGCCTCAGGCGAGCTTGACGTGCCGGCCGCCGGGGCGGAATCGCGCGATATAGGACGGCACCACCAGCTCGAGCGCCGTCGGCGCGATGCCGAGATCGGCAAGCGTCCGCGCGCCCGGGGAGACGAGGTTGTCGCGCTCGAGCAGCCGTAGCTGATCCCGCGTCAGGGGCGGCACCGGCAGCAGCTCGAGCAGCGCCGCTTGCGCCCGCATCGCGCAGAAGGGGACCGGCACCAGCAGGCGCCGGCGGCCGGTCTCGGCAAGGATGTACTGGAGCAGCTCCCTGAAGCTGTATGTGCTGGGGCCGCCGAGCTCGTAGAGACCGCCCTGCGCCTCGGGCCGCTCGAGCGAGGCGACGATCGCCGCGGCAACGTCCTCGACATAGACCGGCTGGAACTTCGTCTTGCCGCCGCCGATCAAGGGCAGCGCCGGCGAGAGCCGCGCCATGGCCGCGAAGCGGTTGAAGAAATCGTCCTCCGGCCCGAACACGATCGAGGGCCGATGGATGACGGCGCCCGGAAAGGCGGCGACGACCGCCGCTTCGCCGGCGGCCTTGCTGCGCCCATAGGCGGCGGGGCTCTGCGGATCG
The DNA here is from genome assembly GCA_964569315.1 of uncultured Rhodospirillaceae bacterium. Taxonomy (GTDB): domain Bacteria; phylum Pseudomonadota; class Alphaproteobacteria; order Dongiales; family Dongiaceae; genus CADEFF01. The sequence continues at coordinate 17,422 of CAZMUZ010000079.1, forward strand.
GCGCCGAGCGCCGAGATCTGCACGAAACTTTCCGCCCCCGCGGCCCGCGCCGCCGCGGCCGCGCGCCCGGCCCCTTCGACATGGACGGCCTGGAACCGCTGGCGCCCGCTTTCATAGAGGAGCCCGACCAGATTGACGACCGCCCCGGCGCCCTCGACGGCGGCCTCGACCGAGGCCTGATCGCGAAGATTGGCGGCGATCGGCGTGATCTGCCCGACATCGCCGGCGGGCTTCAGGAACAGCGCCTGGTCCGGCCGACGCACGGCGACACGCACCAGATAGCCCCGCTTGGCGAGCTGGCGGACGACATAGCGTCCAATGAAGCCCGACCCGCCGAAGACCGTGACCAACCGTGCCGTCATCTCGAGCGTCTCCCGATTTCTCTAGGTTCGCGCCGCACTATAATAAGCCAAGGCTTCGTCCGAAGCAGGAAATCGCGGTTGACATTGGGGGGAAGGCGGCGAAAATCGCCGCCTTCTGATGCCCAGGTGGCGGAATTGGTAGACGCGCAGGTTT
>CAZMUZ010000080.1:0-17859 GCA_964569315.1 uncultured Rhodospirillaceae bacterium
GGTCATAGAGGCTGTTGCGGTAGAGCGCCGCCAGCATGCCGAGGATCAGCGCCAGCGGCACGGCGACGATGGCGGTCAGGCCGGCGAGGAACAGCGTGTTCACGAGGCGCGGCGCCACCAGCGAGATGACGGTGGTTTCCCGGCCCCCGCCGAGTCCGCCGAGGCTCGCGAAAGAGACGCCGAAATCGCCCTGCGCCACCCCGCCGATCCAGTCGAGGTAGCGCTCGACCGGCGTCCGGTCGAGGCCGAGCCGCTTCTGGAAGGCGGCGACCGTATCCGGCGTCGCCGACTGGCCGAGAATGGCCTTGGCGAAATCGCCCGGCAGCATCTCGATCGTGGCGAAAATGATGATCGACACCGCGAACAGGGTGATCAACCCCAAGCCGAGACGCTGCAACACGGTCTTGAGAATCGGACTCAAGCGCGACGCCCCCTGTTCCCGTGAATGGCGGATTCTGCGCGTGCCGCCTTCTTGTTCTGGTCGTCGGCCGCGTCCCGAAAGATCGCGCGGCCGTACCGCTCCGGCGAAAGACGGCCGGTCGCCCGCGCTTCTCGCGGACGGCCGGCCGTTCGATCAGTCGAGGCTCAGGCGAACCACCAGCGTTCGGCGATCTTGAGGCCGTCGGCTTCCCAGTTCGACGCGACGTCGCCGTGAGCGAGCGACTTCGACGCGCCGTCGACGAAGTTGTTGAAGACGAGAACGACGGTGCCGCCCTCGTCATGCACGAGCTGTTGCATCTCGGAGTAGAGCGCCTGACGCGTCGCGCTGTCGGTTTCGCCGCGGGCCGACAGCAGCAGCTCGTTGAAGCGCTCATTGTCCCAGAAGGTTTCATTCCAGGCCGCGCCCTTCGCATAGGCGGTCGAGAACATCCAGTCCTGGGTCGGGCGGCCGCTCCAGTAGGAGGCGCACCAGCCCTTCTTCAGCCAGACATTGTCCCAGTAGCCGTCGTTCGGCTCGCGGACCACGTTCACGTCGATGCCGGCCTTGGCGGCATGCTCCTTGATCAGCACCGCCGCGTCGACCGCGCCGGCGAAGGCCGCGTCGGCCGCCGAGAGATCGACTTTCAGGCTGGAAAGGCCCGCCTGCTTCAGGTGGAACTTCGCCTTGTCCGGATCGTAGCTGTAGATCGGCTCGGGGTTGATCGCATATTTGATCGTGGGCGCGATCGGGTTGTCGTTGCCGGCCGTCGCATGACCGAGGAAGATCTTCTCGACGATCTCCTGGCGGTTGATCGCGAACTTCAGGGCCTTGCGGACGTCGACATTGTCGAACGGCGCCATGGTGACGTTCATCGGCAGCACATAGTGGCCGTAGCCGGTCACCTCGGTGATGGCGATGTCGGGGTTGCGTTCCAGCAGGCTGAGGGTCTTCAGGTCGCAGCGGCCCATCCAGTGCACTTCGCCGGTGGTGAGCGCGTTGGTGCGCGCCGTCAGGTCGGTGAGGGCGAGGAACTCGACGTCGTCGAAGTAGGGTTGCCCCGACTTGTGATAGTTCTCGTTGCGCTTGCCCGTGGAGCGGACGCCCGGCTCGAACTTGTCGAGGACGTAGGGGCCGGTGCGCACGCCCGACTGCCAGTCCGCCTTGCCGTCGACCGCCGGCATGATCGGCAGGTGATAGTCGCTGGTGACGTAGGGGAAGTCGGCGCTGGCGCCGTCGAGGGTGAAGATCACCGTCGTCGGGCCGTCGGCCTTGATGTCGGTGATCGAGCTCAGCAGGGACTTCGCCGCCGATTCCGACGCCTCGCCCATGTGATGCCGGATCGAGGCGACCACGTCGTCGGCGGTCACGTCCTTGCCGTTATGGAAGGTGGCGCCCTTCGGCAGCTTGAAGACCCAGGTCTTCGTGTCGTCCGCCGGCTCGAAGCTTTCGGCCAGGTCGCCGACGATGTCGCCCTTCGCATTGATCTCGGTGAGCTGGTTCGAGCAGGCGCCGCCGACCGCGACCTGCATGAAGGTATCGGGCCAGGTGGCCGGATCGAGCGAGTCCGTCGTCGAACCGTGCGCCATGCCGAACCTCGCGGAACCGCCGCGCTTCGGCTCGGCGCCTGCGATCTTGCTCGCGAGCGTCGTGGCGAGCGCCGTGCCGATGCCGAGGGCCGCCGCACGGCCCATGAACTCACGCCGACCGATCCGCTTCCGCGCGAACTGGTTCTTCCAGTAATCGAGCTGCCTTTCGTCCGTCATTAGGGGCCTCCCTGTGCCGTGTTTATATCCCGCCGAAGATCGGCTGAGGATTTTGTCAAAGTATTCACGCAACGCCCGACCGAGTCGATACCGGATTCGGCCTTTATTCGAGCCGCGCTGCGGCCCAACGGTGAAAACAGTGATTGGCGGTATCCATCACGGGCGAGAACAGGCCGCCCTCGAAGGCGGGGCTCTGCCGGCCGCGCTGCATCGCCTCGACCACCCCCACATCCTCGGCGAAAACCTGGCGCCAGATGCGCGCATTGGCGGCCCGGAGCGCCGCGAAACGCTCCCCCGCGGCGCCCTCGCCCAGGTAGTAGAAATGCAGATGCTCGACGGTGCGGGCGACGCCCTGCGGCTCGAGCCGGAGCGCGAAAAAGTGATCGCGATGGAGCCCGAGCAGCAGATTGGGGAAGAGGGCGACATACTCCGCCCCGTGCCGCCAATAGTCGTCCAGCCCCGGATGGCTCGGCAGGCTCGACCCGTCCTCGGCGAGGATCGGGTTGTAGACCCGCGTGATCTGGCCCGCATATCGGTCCGGCTCGACGAGATTGTCGTGATCCTCCAGCCGCGAATAGCTGTTGAGGCCGGGATGCACGTAAGGCAGGTGATAGGCCTCGCAGTAGTTCTCGACGGCGAGCTTCCAGTTGCACTCGACCTCGAAGCGCAGATAGGAGTCGTTCGCCCCATGCGCGAAGGCGCTCGGATCGAACGCGTGCCAGCGCGCCTGCAGCGGTCCGACGAGATCCTCGAAGGGCCTCGCCCGACCGTCGATATTGGCGAAGATCTGGTCGAACCAGACGGTGCTGCGCACCGGCTTCAGCCCGTGCCGGTCCTTGTCGAAGCCCTCGAGGCGATGCACGCCCGGACCGCCGATCGACGGGGTGGCGCGGAGCCGGCCGTCGAGCGCGTAGCTCCAGGAATGGTAGGGGCAGCGCAGGGCGCCGCGGACGTTGCAGGGGCCCTCGACCAGCTTCAGCCCGCGATGGCTGCAGACATTGTGGAAGACGCGGACGGCACCGCTCTCGTCGCGGAGCGCCAGCAGCGGCACGCCATTGACCTCGACCGGAAGCAGCGCGCCCGGATCGGCGAGGTCGCTCGCCGCGCCGATCGCGACCCACTCGCCCGCGAAGAGCCGCTCATGCTCCACTCTCGCCGCGGCGGGATCGACATACCAGCGGCTCGCGAGGCCGCGCATCGGCGCGCTCTCGAGGTCGGCCGCGTTCGCGGCCTCCGGCATCGGCAAACGGGAAGCCGGCTCCACTGGCATGGGGTGCGCCTGAAACCCTGGGAGTTGCAATTTTGTAATGCTTGCACCCGTCGGAAAGCGCCGTAAACTCATAAAACCTGACGCTACGGTTGACATAAAGTCATGTCAGTTTCCGGACACCGCCTGCCGCCGGCGAACAGTCTCGTAGCCTTCGAGGCGGCGGCCCGGCATCTCTCGATCAAGCTCGCGGCGCAGGAGCTGAAGGTGACGCCGGCGGCGGTCAGCCGCCATGTCGGCAATCTCGAGGCCCATCTCGGCTGTCGCCTCTTCGAACGTCTGCATCGGCGGCTCCGCCTGACCGTCTCCGGGCAAGGCTTCTACCGCGCGGTTGCAGACAGTCTTGCGACAATCGGCGATGCCGCCCGGCAGCTCCGGAGCGAAGGCGAGCCGATGCAGGTGACGGTGGGGTCGACGCTCGGCTTCGCCTCCTTCTGGCTCATGCCGCGCATCCCGGCCTTCACCGCGAGGCATCCCGAGATCGCCCTCCGCTACGTGGTGTCCAACACCCTCGCCGATCGTCGTGATGCGGATATCGACCTGCTGGTGCTCTACGGGCGCGGCCGGTGGCCGGGCTATCACGCGACGCTGCTGCTCGACGACGAGATCATCGCGGTGGCGAGTCCCGGCTATCTCGCAGAGCACCCGGAGTTGCGGCGCTCGGACGATCTTCGCACCGCACGGCTCATCCATCTCGAGAGCGAGAACCGCGAGTGGGAAACCTGGTCGGCCTGGTTCGATGGCGTCGGCATCGCGGGTTCGCCGTCGCGCGCGGGCGAGCATTTCAACGACTATCTGATGGCGATCCAGGCCGCGATCGACGGGCGGGGCGTGCTGCTCGGCTGGCGCCGCATGATCGCCGATCACCTCGCGCGCGGCCTGCTGGTGCAGGCGGTACCGGGCGCGGTGCCCGCGCAGGGCGGCTATTTCGAGCTGCTGCGTGCCGACCGGCCCGTCACGCCCGTGACGCGGCTGCTGCAGGAATGGATCCGGGAGGTTGCCGCCGCCGCGTGAGATTCGGCGAACGAATCCTCACCCGGAATGTGCCGAAGCGTGCGGTCGCCTCGCCCTTCGGTAAGCTCGGGGGCGAGGCGACGTTCTGGCGCTAGGATTTCGCGCCGTCCGGCTTCGGCTCGGGCCGATAGGGGAGCCGGGCGCGCCGGTCGGTGTCGTAAAGCTCGGCGCCGTAATTGCGGTTATAGAGCTTCGAGGCGTCGCGCCGGGGCTGATAGTCCCAGGGATGGATCCTGCCTTCGAGCAGCGCCGGCTGGATGAAATGCCGCCGACGCTGGCTCGCGATCACCTCGCGCCGGATCGCGACGGCATCCCAGCGCTCGGCTGCCGCCGCGGCGAAGCCCTGCGCCCGCGACGCCTGGGCGGGGTCGCCGGCGAGGTTGTTCAGCTCGTCCGGATCGGCCACGAGGTCGAAGAGCTGCGGCGGATCGCCGGGCGCGGTCACGTATTTGTAGCGGCCCTGCCGGATCATGAAGAGCGGCTCGGTCACGCCTTCCGCCATATATTCGGCATGGACGGTGTCCGGCCAGCCGGCGGCATCGCCCGCGGCGAGCGGCAGCAGGCTGCGACCGTCCACCGGCTCGACGAGCGCAGGGCCGGCGCCGTCGCGCGCGATGTCGAGGAAGCTCGGCAGCAGGTCGACCAGCGAGACGTTCTGCGCGACGCGGCGCGGCGAGAACGTCTTGGGCGCGGTCGCGATCAGCGGCACGCGCACCGACCGCTCATGGAAGCTCATCTTGTACCATTGGCCGCGCTCGCCCAGCATGTCGCCATGGTCGGCCGTCACGAAAATGACGGTTTCCTCTTCCTTGCCGGTCGCGCGCAGCGCCGCCAGCACCTTGCCCAGCAGCTCGTCGCCGTAGGAGGTCATGGCGTAGTAGGCGCGGCGGGCGGTGCGGACATGCGCCTCGGTGATGCGGAACTCGCCGCGATCGTAGAGCGCCCACATGCGCCGGCCGTGCGGGTCGCGCTCGTCCGGCGGGATGAAGGGGACGCGCGGCATGTCGATATCGGCCGCATCGTAGCTGTCGTAGAGATGCCGTGGCGCGAGATAGGGATCGTGCGGATGCATGAGCGAGACGGCGAGCATGAAGGGGCGCTCGTCCGTGCCGCGCGCATGCTCGTAGAGCCAGCGCGTCGCCTCGGTCGCGACCTCCTCGTCATAGTCCATCTCGAGGGAGCGGTCGTAGGCGCCCGCCTCGTAGACGCTCAGCATGTTGTGGAACCACCAGTGGATATGCTCCGGGCGCTCCCATTCCGGCGTCCAGCCGAAGTCGCCCGGATACATGTCGGTGGTGACGCGATCCTCGAACCCGTGGAGCTGGTCGGCGCCGACGAAATGCATCTTGCCGGATAGGCAGGTCCGGTAGCCGGCCGCGCGCAGGTAGTGCGCGAAGGTCGGCACGCTCGAGGGGAACTCGACCGCATTGTCCCAGGCGCCGATCCGGCTCACCCGCTGCCCCGCCATCATCGAGAAGCGCGAAGGGGCGCAGAGCGGCGAGTTGCAATAGGCGTTCTCGAACACCACGCCGCGTTCGGCCAGATCCGTCAGATGCGGGGTCTTCACCAGCCGGTGGCCGTAGCTCTCGAGCGACTGCGGCGAGAGCTGGTCCAGCATCAGCAGGAGGATGTTCGGGCGGCGAGGGGATCGGGGCATGGCGGCGCTTTCGGGTTCCCGCGGCTGCGACGACGCTATCAGGCAGGCTTGACGACCGCGACGCGCCGCCCGGCGACGATGCTGACGGCCACGGCGAGAACGATGAGAGACGCCCCGACATAGGCGGTCGCGACCGGCCGCTCGCCGACGCCGATCCAGCTCCAGAGCGGATTGAACACCACGTCGAGCAACGCCAGAAGCGCGATCGTGACGGCCGGCACGAACTTCGCGCCATAGGCATAGAGCACCAGCGGCAAGGCGAGCTGCAACACCCCCATGAGCCCGATCACTGCGGCATTGCGCCAGCCGATCGCGAGGTCGCCGGCAAAGGGCAGGATGATCACGGAGACGGCGAACCCGCCGATGCAGATGGCCGGCACCATGTCGACCTGCCGGAAGCGCCGCAGCACGACGGTCTGGCCGGCGAAGCAGAAGGCGCAGGCGAGCGCCACGAGGCTGCCGATCCAGGCCGAGCTGTCGATGCCGCCGCCGACCACCACGACGGCGCCGACCAGCGCGAGCAGCGCCGCCACCCAGATGATCGGCGCGGGCCGCTCCCCGGTGACGAGCGTGCTCAGCATCGCCGTGAAGATCGGGGCCGTGGCCGTGAGGCAGGCGACCGTCGCCGTCCCGGCAAGGGTGAGGGCGAGGACGTAGGTCGTCGAGCCCGCCGTGAAGAAGACGATGGTCGCGATCAGCGCGCGCGGCTCGATGGCGCGAAACCGTTGCCAGGTGCCCCGGCCGTAGACGACCAGCAGATAGAGGAGCAGCGTCACGCCCGTGCTGCCGCCGCGATAGGCATTGATCTGCCAGCCGTCGAGCCCCGGCAGGAAGCGGACGAACACGCCGGACAGGCTCCAGAAAAAAGTCGCGAGGATCAGCACGACGCAGCCCTTCAGATAGGCACGGTCGGAGAGGAATCGGGCGGTCATTCGGGGCTCGGAGCTCGGGTGATGGCGCGGGCGGCGCGAGCATAGCAGAACCGTTCGCTCGCGATAGATGCACCGCCGCCATCGACCCGCGAGGATGCGTCGTGATAGGAGGATGTCATGCGACAGGACCAGGACATCTTCGCCCCCGGCTTCAAGGAAACGCCCTATTGGTGGGAGGCGGCGCCGCGCCCGCAGCGCGAGCCGGCGCCGGTGCCGCCGCGGACCGACGTGGCCGTCGTCGGATCGGGCTATACCGGCCTCTCGGCGGCGCTGCATCTCGCGCGCGGCGGCCGGCAGGTCACCATCTTCGAGGCGGGCGAGCCCGGCCAGGGCGCCAGCTCGCGCAATGCCGGCTATGTCGGCCGCACCCTCAAGCACGGCCTCGGTCCGTTGATCGAGCGCCTCGGGGCCGAGCGCGCCGTCGGGTTCTATCGCGAGGCGCGCTTCGCCTACGAGCATGTGCGCGAGGCGATCGAGCGCGAGAAGATCGACTGCCATCTCCTGCGCTGCGGGCGCTTCCAGGCGGCGGCCTCGCCCGCGCAATACGAATCCATGGCGCGCGACATGGAGACCAAGCGGAAACATCTGGGCGAGGAGTCCGAGATGGTGCCGGCCGGCGAGACGCGCCGCGAGCTCGGCACCCCGAGTTTCCAGGGCGGCGCGCTCATCCCCGACATGTCCTCGATCCATCCCGGCCTCTTCCAGCTCGGCATGCTGGCGCGTGCCGAGGAAGCCGGCGCGCGGGTGCTGGCCCATACCCCCGTCACCGGCATCAGGCGCGAGGCGGACGGATTCCTGGTGGAGACGCCCAGAGGCCGGACCGTCGTGCGCGAGGTGGTGCTGGCGACGAACGGCCATGGCGGTCGGGAATCGCCCTATCTGCGCCGGCGCCTCATTCCGTTTCACGCCTATATGGTGGCGACGGAGGAGCTGCCGCCCGGCACGGTCGAGCGGCTCATCCCCGGCTCGCGCACCTGCCACGACTACCGGCACAATCTCTTCTATTTCCGGCGCGCGCCGGACGGAAACCGCATCCTGCTCGGCGGCCGGAGCGGGAACCCGACGCGCGACCTCAAGGGGAAGGCGCGGCAGCTCCACCGGGCGCTCGGCGAGATCTTCCCCGAGATCCGGAACGCGAAGCTGAGCCATGTCTGGACCGGCCAGTGCGCCGCCACCTTCGACCAGTGGCCGCATATCGGCGAGCAGGACGGCATCCACTATGCCGGCGGCTATTGCTTCGCCGGGGTGCCGATGGGCACCTGGTTCGGCCACAAGATCGCGCGCCGCATCCTGGGGGCGCAGGAGGGCCGCACTGCCTTCGACGACCTGCCCTTCGAGACGCGACCCTATTATTGGGGCTGGCCCTGGTTCCGCCCGCTCGCCGTGGCGCAGCTCGACTGGAAGGACCGGCGCGGGCACTGAGCGGGCGCACCCGCCGCGCCGGCGTTTCCGGCGCGACGATCGTCGCGCGCGACAGGACGGGGGCCTCGGCAAACCGACAGGGCTCCCGCAAGCCGACAGGGCCCCCGCAAACCGACAGGGAAGGAGACCGGCCTTGTCCGAGCCTGGCATCGAGCATCGCGGCGGCTGCCTCTGCGGCCGAATCCGCTTCGTCGCGACCGGCGATCCGGGCTGGAGCGGCCTCTGCCATTGCGCCTCCTGCCGGCGCGCGACCGGCGGCATCCTGATGGCGGCCGGCAGCTTCCCGCGCGCGAAGGTCCGGTTCGAAGGGGCGGAGCGGCGCTTCTATAATTCCTCGCCGGGGGTGCGGCGCGGCTTCTGCGGCGATTGCGGCAGCTCGCTCTCCTACGAGAACGAACGCTGGCCCGGGGAGGTGAACCTCACCCTCGCGACCTTCGACCATCCGGAACGGCTCCCGCCGGCGACGCAGATCTTCACCGCCGAAAGGCTGCCCTGGCTGCATGTCGTCGATGACCGGCCGCATTATCCGGGCGAGCCGGTGCCGGGCACCGAGGAGGGCCCGGCGACGGGCCCGCGCGATCGACCGGCTTGACCGCTGCGCGAAAGCTGCGCGACCGTTCCCACCATGACCTGTGCGGATCCCGATACGGCGCGCCTGGCGCGTCTCGGCATCTCGGTCGAGCCCATGGCCGGCGGGGCGGAGGGGCGTTTCGCCGTCCGCGGCGACACCTATCCGCATCGCCAGGCGTTGCAGGAGCTGGGCGGGCGCTGGGACAAGCTCGCCCATGTCTGGCTCTTCGACGGGCCGGAACATCCGGGCCCGAAGCTGGCGGCGGCGATAGCGGGCGCCATGCCGAGGGAGGGCGCCGCACCGCCCGAGCCCGCCAACCGGCCGCATTACTGGGGCCATCGGCAGCGGCTGCGCGAGCGCGCGATGAATGGTGGGCTCGGCGCCCTGCCGGATTACGAGCTGCTGGAGCTGCTGCTCTTCGGCTCGGTCGCGCGAAAGGACGTGAAGCCGCTCGCGAAGGACCTGCTCGCGCGCTTCGGCAGCCTCGCCGGCGTGCTGGCCGCACCCGCGGAGGAGCTGGCGCGGTTCGAGCTCGTCGATCAGAAAACCATCGTCGGCTTCCGGGCCATGGGCGAGCTCGCCCATCGCATGGCCCGCGAGGAGCTGCTCGAAAAGCCGCTGCTGAACTCGCTCGACAAGGTCGCGAAATATTGCCGCGCCCAGATGGGCCATAGCGAGGTGGAGCAGTTCCGCGTGCTCTATCTCGACCAGCGCCACGCCCTCATCCATGACGAGACGCAGCAGCGCGGCACGGTGAACGAGGTCGCGGCCTATCCGCGCGAGATCCTCCGCCGCGCGCTCAATGTCGGCGCGGTCGGCCTCGTGCTGGTGCACAACCATCCGAGCGGCAATCTCAAGCCTTCGCCGGGCGATATCGAGATCACCCGCGAGATCCAGAAGGCCGCCGACAGCGTCGGCATCGCGCTGCACGACCATCTCATCGTCGGCCGCAACGGCCATGTCAGCCTGCGCGAGATGGGCAAGCTGCGCTGAGAGCGAATAGAGACTCGGATCGGATCGGGAGACATGCAGTGATTAGCAATGTGCCCACACCAGAAAGCCTAAATGACGTGGCGCTCCGGCTCTATTTTTCCGCCTGGAGCGATTTAATCCATGTTGTAGCTGATTTTGAGATGACGTTTGAACCAGGCGACGATCCACATGCTCCGGGAGTACAAGGATGGGACACCGAATGGGCTGAGTATATCGTAGCCTGCCAGCCCGAACTGCAATCCATTTGCGCGCTCATTCAACAATCAAACGAACTCGCACTCAAAGCGAAGATCTGTGAAGTCAGCCCATTTCTTCTCTTGTTGAAAAACGATGCCAAGCTCAGTGCGGTGCAAAGAAACTTAGATTTTAGTACGTTTAGAACTCTTGACGCGCTGGATCTTCCTGGTGCTGTCAATACATTCTGCAAACATCCTTTGTCAGAGAAATTCATCGAGACTTACAATCGTATTCGTTCCCTCCGTAATAAAATCGCTCACCTTGGTCAACCCGGAACGGTGTTTGAGCCCAGCGAATTTTTTCGCATTCTTATATTTCAGTACATCGAACTCTGGAAAGGTCGGATGTGGTTGAGTGACCGCCTGCTCTTTGCGTCGAAAACGCGGGCTGCATTCTTCCATGATGGTAGATACTCATCTCCGGAAATGGTCGTAATGAATGAGCTGCCCTACACGTTGAAAATCCTGACAAACGTGGAATTTACGCAACTATTTGGGCACTCCAAGAGCACGCGCCGATACGTCTGTCACGTCTGTTTTTCTAATGCGACAACGAAGTATGAAGATCCTGATTTGCAATGGTGTAAGACAGCATTTCTAGATAGAGGAAAGCCGATTCTGAAATGTGTTATGTGCGGCGAAAGCTTTAAGATCGCTAGACGCAAATGCGCATTGGCTGGCTGCCAGGGAAGCATTGTGGGCGATAACGCAGATGACTACGTTGGATTTTGCCATAGCTGCGGAAAGCATCAGGGCGATTAGATGCGGGGGTTGCAGAGCAAACTAGCTGATCAGTGAAACTCGAGCGCATCCCCGGCGCGGCGGCCGGATGCCGATGGTCCTGCCGCTATAGACGCCGACGCCGGGCGGATTCTTTTCGCGATCGCCCATTATTATAAGCCGAAGGCCGGCTTCTACGGCTCGCAACGCGCCAACCGGCGCCCGCCGAGAAGGCGGCGCAACGGCAGCGGGCGGAACGGCGCCTCGATGACGATTGCGCCACCCGGGTAGCCGCGCAGGAGCATGACCTGGTCCGAAAACCCTCATGAGCTTTCCTCCTGTCCTTGCGCCAGCGCAAGGACAGGAGGAATATCGGCGCGCCTCCTGTCCCATCCGTCTTGGAGCGTCGGTGCGGCTCTTGAATCTCGTTCGTTTCCCCGATACCGGGCGACGCCATGACTTGGTGCATCCGGGGAGAGCGGGGATGACGCCGATGGGAAGGCGCCGTTCGGGCGTCCATGAATCGGGTCGCGCCCGGATCGATGTCACGCGGCCGGTTTGCCGGTCGTCCCCGCCGGGTCGGGGCGTCAGATGAACTTGCTCCGCCGTGCGGCCGAAGATCTGTTTCCGGGCTATTTCGCGCTCGTCATGGCGACCGGCGCGCTGTCGATCGCGATCCTGCTGCTGGGTTTTCCCCGGGCCGCCCGGGCGCTTCTGGTTTTCAACATCGCCGCCTATGCGACGCTGTGGGCCCTCGTCCTGACCCGGCTGGCCTGCTTCCCGGGAAAGATGCTCGGCGATCTCGTCGACCATGAACGCGGCCCCGGCTTCTTTACGCTGGTGGCCGGCACCTGCGTGCTCGGGACCCAGCTCCTGGTGGTCGGCCATGCGCCGGACACGGCCCTGTGGCTGTGGGGCCTGGGGATCCTGCTCTGGGTCGTGGTGATGTATGGCTTCTTCGCCGCTGTCATGGTACGCGCCAGGAAGCCGTCGATCGCCAGCGGCATCAACGGCGCCTGGCTCATCGCGGCCGTCGCCACGCAGTCGGTTGCGGTCCTGGGTGCCTCGATCGGCGGTGTGATCGAGATCGGCATGGCCGCCCGGTTCTTCAGCCTCGTCATGTTCCTGATCGGCTGCATGCTGTATCTGAGCATCATCACCCTGATCTTCTACCGCCTGACCTTCGTTCACCTGACGAAGGACGAGTTCACGCCGCCCTACTGGATCAATATGGGCGCGGTCGCGATCACGACGCTCGCCGGATCGACGCTCATCCTGCATGGCGGCAGCGGGGATCTCATGCAGGAACTGATGCCGTTCCTGAAAGGCTTCACCTTGTTCTTCTGGGCCGCGGCGACCTGGTGGATACCGCTGCTGGTCATCCTGATGATCTGGCGTCATGGCGTGCGCCGCCGCCGCCTCAGCTACGACCCCCAGTTCTGGGGGATGGTGTTCCCGCTGGCGATGTACACGACCGGCACCTATCAGCTCGCCCAGGCGCTCGAGCTGCCGTTTCTGCTGGTGATACCCGAGGTCTTCGTTTTCGTCGCGCTCGCCGCCTGGGGCTTCACCCTGGTCGCCGCCGCGCGCCACCTCTGGTCGAGGCTGACCCTCGCCGGCTGACCGGGACCCGCCGGGCGTCGACCTGCCCTGCGCAGCAACCCGGCAGCATTCCGGGATGCGGCGGCTGGACGCCGATGGCCCTGCCGCTATAGTCGCCGACGCATGCGGATCCTTTTCGCGATCGCCCACTACTACAAGCCGAAGGCCGGCTTCTACGGCTCGCAACGTGCCGACCCGCGTCCGCGCGTCGAAGCGCTCTCGGCCTGCATCGCCTCGCTGCATCAGCATTTCGGCGGGCGCCAGGGGCTGCTCGATCCGCCCCGCCGGCAGCTCACCGAGACCAACGGACAATGGCGTTCGGCGATCGAGGTGGCGGTTTGCACCACGGGCGAGGATCACCTCGTCGCCTCGCTGCCGCAGGGCCTTTTCCGGCATCATGCGACGAAGGCTGAGGCGCCGCTGCTGGGGTACGAGTGCCATGCCGTGCTGCGGGACGGGCTCGACAAGTTTGACTATTTCGTCTTCCTCGAGGACGACATCCTGGTGAACGACCCGGCCTTCTTCCAGAAGCTCGCCTGGTTCGCCGAGCTCGGCGGCGACCGCGCGCTGCTCCAGCCGAACCGCTACGAGCTTTCCCCGGAAGACCGGGTCCACAAGCTCTATATCGACTGCAACCTGCTGAACCCCGGCCTGAGCGAGCCCTATCAGAACATCGCGGTGCGGCCGAAGCTGCAGGGGCGCGTGCTCAACCAGAAGATCCAGCTCCAGCGCGCCAACAATCCGCATGCCGGCTGCTTCTTCCTCAACCAGAAGCAGATGCGCAAATGGGCCGCCGAGCCCTATTTCCTCGATCGTGCGACCGATTTCGGCGGGCCGCTCGAATCCGCCGCGACGCTCGGCATCATGCGCTGCTTCGAATGCTACAAGCCGGCGCGGGAGAACGCGGCGTTCCTCGAGGTCGAGCATCTTCATCCGCGCTATCTCGGCCGCTATATCGAGCTCGCCGATGCGCCGCCCTTCAAGTTCAAGGTCTTGAATCCGAACGGCTGAGCGCGCCGCCGCATCCTTCGACAGGCTCAGGGTAACGCGAGCGGAACCTCCTCATGCTGAGCTTGTCGAAGCATGAGGGCCACGGGACGCCGAGCAGGGCATGCACCGCATCCTTCGACAGGCTCAGGATGAGGTAAGCTTTTAAGCGCCGGTTACGGCCGTCACTGCTCGTAGCGCACGACGCTCGTGATCGGCAGATCGAGCTGCGCGCGCCCGTCGAGGAAGGCGAGCTCGATGATGCAGGCGGCGGCCAGCACCTCGGCGCCGACCTTGCGAAGCAGCGCCACCGCCGCCTTGAGGGTGCCGCCGGTCGCCAGCAGGTCGTCCACCACCACGACGCGCTCGCCGGGGCGGATCGCATCGGCCTGGATCTCGACCGTATCGGTGCCGTATTCGAGATCGTAGCTGTAGGGAATGACCTTGCCCGGCAGCTTCCCCTTCTTGCGGATCATGGTGAAGCCGCAGCCGAGATTGAAGGCGAGGGGGGCTGCCACGAGAAAGCCGCGGGATTCGATCCCGACCAGCCGGTCGGGCTGCAGCAGCCTGATGTCGCGGGTAAGCTGATGCACCGTCTCCCGCCAGGCGGCGGCGTCGGCGAGCAGCGTCGAGATGTCGTAGAACAGGATCCCCGGCTTCGGGAAATCCGCGATCTGGCGGATATGATCCTTGATCGAGATGAGTTCGGCCATCGTTCCTGCAATCCGGCGTTCCTGCAATCCGGCGTCCCTGCAATCCGGCATCGCCCGGCAGCGATCGGTTCCGCTGCGGGCGGCGCAATCTAGAACATCGTCGATGCCGACGGAACCCGATCCTGGGGCGAGGCCGCCTTTAACCAATTCGCGCTGCCCGGCTTTCCCCGCAGCCGGCGCCGCCGCGAGACCACATCCGCGATCTTGTCGCCATCGCGGCGGATTCGGGTATCATGCGCGGGCGCCAAGGGGGACCGGCAAGGGGAATGGGCGAAGAACCCGGCTTGACCATCGCAGCCGACGGCGGGCAGCTCCGGGTCGCCGCGCGCGGCTCCTGGATTACGCCCTTGCTCGGCCGCGTCGGCACGGAGCTCGATCGCATC
Source organism: uncultured Rhodospirillaceae bacterium (assembly GCA_964569315.1). Classification (GTDB taxonomy): domain Bacteria; phylum Pseudomonadota; class Alphaproteobacteria; order Dongiales; family Dongiaceae; genus CADEFF01. The sequence continues at coordinate 14,682 of CAZMUZ010000080.1, forward strand.
GAGCCCCGCGGCGCCGCGAGCGGCGTCTTCGATCTCGGCGCGGTCGACCGCATGGATACGGCGGGGGCCTGGCTGATCGAGCGCACCCGCGCGCGGCTCGCCGAAACGGGCGGCGACTTCTCGCTGGCCGGCGTGCAGCCCGATCACCGGCGCCTCCTCGATCGCGTGAAGGAGGCCGGCAAGTCGGACCCGCTGCCGGAAACCCCGCATCCCACGCCGCTCGACGTGGTGGCACGGCTCGGCAAGGGCACGATCGGCGCCTTCGAGCGGGGCATCGAGCTGCTGAATTTCCTGGGCGCGGTCGTCATCGCCATGGTGCGCGTGCTGCTCCGCCCGCGCCGTATCCGTTTCACCTCCTTCGTCAGCCATATCGAGCAGGTCGGCCTCGACGCCATGCCGATCGTGGGGCTGATTACCTTCCTCGTCGGCATCGTGCTCGCCTATCAGGGCGTCGATCAGCTCCGCCGCTTCGGCGCGGAGGTCTTCACGGTCGATCTCGTCGCCGTCTCGGCGCTCCGAGAGATGGGGATCCTGCTGACCGCGATTATGGTCGCCGGCCGTTCCGGCAGCGCCTTCACCGCCCAGATCGGCACCATGCAGGTGAACGAGGAGGTCGACGCCATGCGCACCATGGGCCTCGACCCGATCGAGGTGCTGGTGCTGCCGCGGGTGATGGCGCTGGTGGTGTCGGTGCCGCTGCTCACCTTCTTCGCCAACATGATGGCGCTCATCGGCGGCGGGCTCATGGCCTATCTGCTGATCGACATCTCGCCGGCGCAGTTCGCCTCGCAGGTGCGCGAGGCGGTGTCGATGTGGACCTTCTGGGTCGGCATCATCAAGGCGCCGGTGTTCGCCTTCATCATCGGCATGGTGGGCTGCTTCGAGGGCCTCAAGGTCCAGGGCAGCGCCGAGAGCGTCGGGCGCCTCACCACCCAGTCGGTCGTCGAATCGATCTTCCTCGTGATCGTGTTCGACGCGCTCTTCTCCATCCTCTTCTCCTATATCGGGATCTGAGGCATGGCCGGGACGACGCCCCCGAAGACGGACGGCAAGCCGATCATCGCGATCGGCGGGCTCGTCAACCGCTTCGGCCGCCAGACCGTGCATGACGGGCTCGACCTCGAGGTCCGGCGCGGCGAGGTGCTGGGGGTCGTCGGCGGTTCCGGCACCGGCAAATCCGTGCTGCTGCGGACCATCATCGGCCTCAACCGGCCGGCCGCCGGGAAGATCGTCGTGCTGGGCGAGGAAGTGACCGCGCTCAGCGACGCGGAGTGGCAGGCGATGCAGACGCGCTGGGGCGTGCTCTTCCAGGGCGGCGCGCTCTTCAGCTCGCTCACCGTCGCGGAGAACATCCAGGTGTTGCTGAAGGAGCACACCAGGCTGCCGCGCTCCGTCATCGACGAGATCACCGCGCTCAAGATCCGGCTGGTCGGCCTGCCCGCGAACGCGGCCGGAAAATATCCGTCGGAGCTCTCGGGCGGCATGCGGAAGCGGGCGGGGTTGGCCCGGGCGCTGGCGATGGACCCGGAGCTCCTGTTCCTCGACGAGCCCACCGCCGGCCTCGATCCGATCGGCGCCTCCGCCTTCGATCGATTGATCGCCGATCTTCAAAAAAGCTTGGGATTAACGGTGTTTATGGTGACGCATGATCTGGACAGCCTGCGGGCGATCTGCGACCGTATCGCCGTTCTGGTCGACAAGAAGATCAAGATCGGAACCATGGAGGAATTGCTGAAAGACGACCATCCCTGGATCCGGGAGTATTTCCACGGTCCCCGGGCGCGTGCGGCAGGGATGAGCTGACCGGCAGTCGATGGAAACCAGAGCCCACCATATCGCCGTCGGCGCGTTCGTCCTGCTGCTCATGGCGGGCGCCGCGGCCTTCGTCATCTGGATCTCGAAATATAGCGCCGAGGCGGAGTACGCCTATTACGACCTGTTGATGGAGGACGACGTGACCGGCCTCTCGGTCGACGGGCCGGTGCGGTTCCACGGCGTGGTGGTCGGACGGGTCTCCGAGATCAAGATCGATCCGGCGAATCCGACGCTCGTGCGCGTGACGATCGAGGTCGCGAAGGGCACGCCGATCCATGTCGATGCCGTCGCCTCGCTCGAGCCGCAAGGCATCACCGGCGTGCTCTATGTCCTCCTCTCCGGCGGCTCCGAAGGCAGCATGATGCTGCCGCAGACGACGAAAGCGCCCTATCCGGTCATCGCGGCGCGTCCCGGCAAGTTCGCCGCCATCCTCGCGAGCGCGCCCGAGCTGCTCGATGCGGCGACGGCGCTGGTCAAGCAGGTCCAGCTCATCTTCGACGACAAGAACCGCGCCGCGATCGCGAGCACTCTCGACAACGTCAGCGCCCTGACCTCCGCGCTCGCCGATAATCGCGAAGGCTTGAGCAACCTCGTGTCGACCGGCACGTCGGCCGCGGAGGAAATCCGCTCGCTCGCCCAGGAGCTGAAAGGGCATCTCGGCACCATCACCGGCGCCACCATGGCGGCGCAGCAGGATCTGCACAACGTTTCCGAGGCGTTCAGCGGCGCGGCTTCGGAGATTCAGACCCTCGTATCCGCGAACCAGCGGCCGATCGCCGACTTCACCAATGGCGGCCTCTATGAGGCGTCCCAGCTTCTGGTGGAGCTGCGGCTCTTCATCGACACGATGCAGCGCATCGCCGTGCAGTTCGAGCGCGATCCGGCGCGCTTCCTGTTCGGCGACCGGCAGAAAGGGTACGAAGCGCAATGAGCGGCCTTCGAACGGGCTTCCGGCGCCGCGAGGCGCTCCGTCTCTTTGCCGGCTCGCTCGCCGCGATGCCGATCGCCGCTTGCGGCATCCTGCCCCAGGTGAGCCAACCGGTCGATCTCTACACCCTCACCCCGAAGACGACCTTCGGCGATCCGCCGGCGAAGGTGGACTGGCAGCTCGTGGTGGAGCGCCCGGTCGCCGCCGCCGGCATCGACAGCGCGCGCATCGCCCTCCAGAAGGACCCCTATCAGCTCCAGTATTTCGCGAAGGCGGCCTGGACCGACAATGCGCCGGCCATGGTGCAGACGCTGCTGATCGAATCCTTCGAGAATTCCGGCGCGATCGTCGCGGTCGGCCGGGAGGCGATCGGCCTCAAGCCGGACTTCCTGGTGAAGACGGACCTTCGCGAGTTCCAGGCCTATTACGACGGCG
>CAZMUZ010000081.1:0-14259 GCA_964569315.1 uncultured Rhodospirillaceae bacterium
CAAGACCGGGCGGAACTCGGTCATCCGCACCGACGGCAAGGTCGAGGAGCTGGGCGCGACCGACAAGCGCGAGATGAATCCGGGCGACGTCTTCGTGATCGAGACGCCGGGCGGCGGGGGCTACGGCAAGGCTGTCGAGGCCAAGCGCGCGGCGGAGTAAGGGCGCCTATCGCGCCGGGCCTTCGATCTCCGGCACCGAGCGGAAGCCGATGGCGATCCGGTTCCAGCCGTTGATGGTCACGATCGCGAGCGTCAGGTTGACGAGTTCGGCCTCGGAGAAATGGCGGCGCGCCTCTTCATAGACTGCGTCGGGCGCATGGTCTTCCGCGACGAGCGTGAGCGCCTCGGTCCAGGCGAGCGCCGCGCGCTCGCGCGGGCTGTAGACCGGCGCTTCCTCCCAGGCGTCGAGCAGATAGAGCCGTTCCTCGCTCTCACCGGCCTTGCGCGCGTCGGCGGAATGCATCTTGAGGCAGTAGGCGCAGCCGTTGATCTGCGAGGCGCGCATCTTCACCAGCTCCATCAGCGCATGCTCGAGGCCGCATTTGTCGACGAACCGTTGCAGCCCGAGCATGGCCCGGTAGCCTTCGGGCGAGGCCTTCGCATAGTCCAGTCTCTCCTGCATGGATCGTCTCCTCGGATGGTGCGGGTGGCGGCGAGCCGGCCGATGCCGGCCCGCGCGATGTCGCGCCAATCCTTAGGGCAGATCGCCCGCCGCGACGAGACGCAAAACGCGCATGGCCGGCCGGCGCCGAGCACACTCGGTGTCGCCAACATCCCGTTGAGGCGGCGCAACGCGAGATCGAGCGCGCGGCGGCGCCGCTCGACGAATGCGGGCCGTCGCGCCGCCGTCGCGCTCAGCGCTTGCCGTCGAGCTCGAAGGAGATCTTCGCGTTGATGCGGTAGCTGACGACCTTGTTCTTCTCGACCTCGGCCGACATCTCCTTGATGTAGATCGAGCGGATGCCGCGCACGGTCTTGGAGGCATTCTTCACCGCCACTGCCGCCGCGTCCTCCCAGCTTTGCGTGGAGTCGGCGAGAACTTCGATGACCTTGAGCATGGCCGTTTTCTCCCTGTCCTCCGGGCCCGCGGATCCGCTGCCGGCGAGGGCGCCCGCAATCGAGATCGGGCCGGTAACCCGAGCCTAGCATGGCGGCCGCGCGATCGAGCGAGGCAAGTGACGGGCTGCCGCCCTGGAGGAAGGATCATCGCGTGGCGATTGCGCGGCGGCGGCGGGTAACCGATGATCGGCGCCCCGCCGCCCGCAACGGAATCGATCATCCCGCCCGTGATTGCCGATCTCTTCGCCGAAACCTTCAGCGCGCTCCCGCTGCCGGCGCTGATCTATGGCGCGCTCGTTACCTTCGCGGCCGGGTGGCTGCGCGGCTATACCGGCTTCGGCTTCGCGCTCGCGGCGGTGCCGGCGCTCAGCATCATCCTCGAGCCGGCGCTGATCGTGCCCGTGGCGATGCTGTTGCAGTTCCTTGCCGGGGTGCAGCTCCTGCGGAAGACCCGGCACCAGGTAGAATGGCCGGTGATCTGGCCCTTGCTGATAGGGGCTGCGGTCGGCACCCCCTTCGGCATCTGGCTGCTGGCGGCGCTGCCCGCCGCCCCGATGCGCGGCTTCATCGGCCTGATCCTGTTGGTCGCGGTGATCCTGCTCTGGCGCGGGGTGCGCTTCCAGGTCAATCCGCGTTCGGGCCTTACCCTCGGCATCGGCGGCCTCTCCGGCGTCCTCAATGGCGGCACGGCGATCGGCGGTCCGCCGGTGGTGATCTATTTCCTCGCCTCCGCCCGCAGCGCCGCGGTCAGCCGCGCCACGCTCCTCATGTATTTCTTCTTCCTGTCGCTCGGATCGATCGTCGGCGCCGTCGCGGTCGGGCTGATGACGGGACGCACGCTGCTGCTGGCGGCGGTCATGTTCCCGCTGATGACGCTCGGCAACATGCTGGGCGATCGTGGCTTCGACCGGAGCAGCGAAGCCGGTTATCGGCGCCTCGCGCTCGGCTTCCTCGCCGTGATCGCGATCATCGCGGTCGGCCGCGCAATCGGGGATCTCTCGGCCAGCGGCTGGTAGCGGTCGCTCAAAGTCCGAGCAGCCGCGCGGTATGACGCGCGATGACGAGCTCTTCGTCGGTCGGCACGACCCAGGCGGCGACGCGGCTGCCCTTCTGCGAAATCAGCGGGCCGCCGGCGCGGTTTGCGGCCGCGTCCGGATCGAGACCGAGCCACGCCGCGGCCTCGCAGACCGCGGCGCGCACCGGGGCCGCGTTCTCGCCGACGCCGCCGGTGAAGACGAGGCCGTCGAGCCCGCCCAGCGCCGCGGCGAGCGATCCGACATGGCGAGAGACGGCATAGCAATATTGCCCGATCGCCGCCTTCGCCCGCGGTTCGGCGCTGGCGAGCAGCGTCTTCATGTCGGCGCTGATGCCGGAAAGCCCGAGCAGGCCGCTGCGGTTGTAGAGCAGGTCCTCCAGCGCCTGCAGGCCCAGCCCTTCGCTCCGCATCAAATGCAGGATCGCGCCCGGATCGAGGCTGCCGATGCGCGTCCCCATGACGAGCCCGTCGAGCGTCGAGAACCCCATGGTGGTGGCGACGCTGCGGCCCTCCCTGATCGCGCAGAGCGAGGCGCCGTTACCGAGATGCGCCACGATGATGCGGCCGGGATCGCGGCCGACGAGGCTCAGAAGCCGGTCCGCGACGAACTCGTAGGAGAGGCCGTGGAAGCCATAGCGCCGCATGCCCTTCGCCTCGTATTCGAGCGGCAGGCCGAGGCGGCGCGCCTGGTCGGGCAGCGTCGCATGGAACGCGGTGTCGAAGCAGGCGACCTGCGGCAGCGCCGGCTGCTGGGTTCGCAGCGCACGGATAGCGGCGATGTTGTGCGGTTGGTGATGCGGCGCCAAGGGCGAGAGCGCGTCGAGCGCATCGAGCGTCGCGGCGTCGATCCGCACCGGTCTCGAAAAATCCGTGCCGCCATGCACTACGCGATGGCCGGCGCCGGTCAGAGGCGCCTCTTCGCCGTTCGCCGCGAGCCAGTCCGGCAGGAGGGCGAGCGCATCGGCGTGGCTCGCGATGGCGGCCAGCGCCGGTCCCTCGGGCCCCGGAAGGAGGGTTCCGTCGGTCCGCCGCGCGGCGAAGCCCGGCCGCCGTCCGATGCCGGCGAACTGCCCGCGGCAGAGCGGAGCGGGATCCTTGTCCGTCTCCGCCTCGTAGAGCGCGAATTTCAGGCTCGAGGAGCCGGCATTGATGACGAGGAGGCGGTGCGCAGCCATGCGGGCGCTATCTCACACGAGGTCGTGATTCCCTCCCCCTCGGAGGGGGGAGGGTGGGGTGGGGGTGAAAAATGAAATCGACTGCCAGTGCCTGAACTCGGATTTGCGCTGCGATTGCAGCATGGCGCGTCACCCCCTCCCTATCCCTCCCCTCAAGGGGGAGGGAATAGAGGCGGCCGACATCGCGCAATCCGCATCCTTCAACAAGCGCAGCATAAGGGCCCTCGCAACAAAGCTTGGTTCCCGCTCACGCCACCGTATAGGCATGGTATTTGTCGAGCAGCCGCTTCGGCTTCTTGAGGGCGTCGCGGCGGAACGGGTCGCCCAGCTCCTGCGTCACCATGAGCTCGACCACCGCCGGCTTGTTCGCCGCGATCGCCTGCTTCACCGCGTCGCCGATCTGGTCCGGCCGGTCGACCTTGATGCCTTCCGCGCCCATCGATTTCGCGATGGCGGCGAAACTCGGATTGGCGAGGTTCGTGCCGAGATAGCGGTCGGCGTAGAAGTCGATCTGGTTCTTCTTCTCCGCGCCCCACTGGCCATTGTTGAACACGACCGCGATGGCCGGGATGTTCTCGCGGACGCAGGTGAGGGTTTCCTGCAGGCTCATGCCCCAGGCGCCGTCGCCGACATAGGCGATCGCCGGCCGGTCGGGTGCGGCGACCTTGGCGCCGATCGCGGTCGGATAGGCGTAGCCGCAATTGCCGAAGCTCATCGCCGCGAAGAAGCTGCGCGGCTTCTCGAAGCGGAGATAGCTGTTGGAAACCGAACAGATATTGCCGATGTCGGTCGTGACCATGGCGTTCTTCGGCAATGCCTTCTCGAGCTCGCGGAGCGCCCGGCGCGGCGCGATCGGCGCGCCGTCCGCCTGACCCCATTTGTCGAGCTCGGATTCCCACTCGGACTTCTGCTTCTTGAGCTCGGCCATGCGCTGGTCGCGATTGGCGTGGCCTTCGATCTTGGCGTTCGAGGTCTGCAGCCGCGTCAGGATCTCCTTCGCCGCCGGCTTCGCGTCGCCGCAGACGCCGACGGTGATCGGCTTCACCAGCCCCAGCATCCGATGGTCGCTGTCGACCTGGATGATCTTGGCGCCTTTCGGCCAGTAGTCGAGCCCGTGCTGCGGCAAGGTGCCGAAGGGCCCGAGCCGCGTGCCGAGCGCCAGCACCACGTCGGCCTGCGCGATGATCTTCATTGCCGCCTTCGAGCCCTGATAGCCCAGCGGCCCGCACATCAGCGGATGCGAGGCGGGGAAGGCGTCGTTGTGGAGATAGCTGGTGACGACCGGCGCCGAGAGATATTCAGCGAGCTGGATCGCCTCGGCCTGGCCGTCCGACATGATCACGCCGCCGCCGGCGACGATGACGGGGAACTTCGCCTGGGCCAACGCCGCCGCGGCGTCGTCGAGGCTCTTCACCCCGCCGCCCGAGCGCTCGATCCGGTTCGGCTTCGGGATCGTGTAGTCGTGCTCGCCATAGAAGAGGTCGCGCGGGATGTTGAGCTGCGTCGGGCCGCGCTCGGTGAGCGCGAGGTCGAAGCAGCGGCCGGTGAGCTCGGCGATGCGGTCGGAGCGCATCACATGCGCCTGGTATTTCGTGATCTTGGAGAAGATCGGGAGCTGTTCGGTTTCCTGGAAGCCGCCATGGCCGATGGTGGCGGTGCCGGTCTCAGGCGTGATTACCACGACCGGCGAATGCGCCCAGTAAGCGGCGGCGACGGCGGTGACGAAATTGGTGATGCCGGGGCCGTTCTGCGCGATGCAGACGCCCGGCTTGTTCAGCACGCGCGAATAGCCGTCCGCCATGTGGCCGGCGCCCTGCTCATGCGCGACCGAGATGAAGCGGATGCCGGCTTCAGGGAAGATATCGAGCGCATCCATATAGGCCGAGCCGACGATGCCGAAGATGTGCTTGACGTTGTGCGCGACGAGCGTTTCGACGAACGCCTCGCTGGCGGACATGCGAGTCATGAGGGCTCCCTTGAGCGCGATGCCTGAATTCCCGCCTATCTCCTAGCGTTGTCGGGGGCGGGCTGGCTAGTGCCAGCAGCGGGCTTTCCCGGGAGCCAGGAAGGCTGCGGTTTCAGCGGCCTCCGGTCTGCGCGCGGACGATCTCGCCGAGCCGCGCGAGGCCGGGCTCGATGCGGTCGGCCGCGATCGAGGAGAAGCCGAGGCGGAACAGGTTGCGGGGCGCGGTTTCGCTCGCGAAGAAATGCACGTCGCCCGGCTCGATCAGGATGCCCTGCTTCGCCGCCGCCGCCTCGAGCTGCCGCGTATCGAGCCCGGGCGGGCCTTCGACCCAGAAGGCGGTGCCGCCGGTGGTGGGTTGCCAGCGGCAATCGGGCAAATGCTTCGTCAGGGCGGCGCCCATCATGCGCCAGCGTTCCTTGTAGAGCTGGGACAGGCGTCGCAGCAGCGCGTCGTGATGCCCGTCGGCGAGGAAGAGTGCGAGGGTGCGCTGATTGTTGGCGGGCGGGTGGCGCAGCATCAGCCGGCGCAGCGCGCGCGCCTCGCGGATGAGCGGCGCGGGCCCCACCAGGTAGCCCATGCGCAGGCCGGGCGCCAGGCTCTTGGACAGGCTCGCGACGAAGATGACGCGGCCCTGCCGGTCGAGCGATTTCAGCGCCGGCGTCGGCGCGGCGCCGTGATTGATCTCGCTTTCGTAGTCGTCCTCGATCACCACGAGATCGTGCTCGTCGGCCGCCTTCAGGAGCTGGCGGCGTCGCGCGAGGGACATGGTGGCGGTGGTCGGGAACTGGTGGCTCGGCGTCACATAGACGTAGTCGCAAGCCGCAAGCGCCGCACCGACCACCACGCCCTCGCGATCCACCGGCAGCGGCCGCAGCGCCTCGCTCTTCAGCGCAAAGATGTTCCGCGCATCGGCATATCCCGGGTCCTCGATCCCGACGCAGGTCCCCTGGCGCATCAGCAGGCTCGCCAGCAGATAGAGCGCCTGCTGCGCACCGACGGTGATGAGGATCTCGTCCGGCGAGACGCGCACGCCGCGCCGCGGCAGCAGGCGCGTGCGGATCTGCTCGACCAGCGGCGCGTCGTCCTCGGTGAAGAGGTCGCGCGACCATTCGCGCACCGGCCCGCGGCCCAGCGCCTGTCGCGAGCAGTCGCGCCAGGCGGCGATGGGGAAGCTCGCGGGATCGACCTGCCCGTAGATGAAGGGATAGTCGAAATCCTGCCAGTTGCGCGGCTTGGTGACGTTACGCTGCGCCGAGGGACGCACCTTGAAGCGCGCCTGCCAGTCGATCTCGCGCGCGGGCCTGGCCGCGGCTGCCGCATCCGGTGCCCGGCCCGCGAGCACGTCGGTCGCGACGAAATAGCCGCTGCGCTGGCGCGCGACCAGGAAGCCCTCCTCGACGAGATCCTGATAGGCGAGCGCCACGGTGTTGCGTGCGATGCGGAGGTTCCGCGCCATGCGGCGGCAGGAAGGCAGCGCGCTTCCGGCCGGAACCTGCCCGTCGAGAATCGCCTCGACCAGCATGCGCCGCAGTTGCGCCTGCAGGGTCGATTTCCCATCCGGCTGCAGGTGAAAGAGCTGGTCCCGCATCGGATTGGCCTGGCGGAATCTCCCTTGACTGGCGCTCTTTCACTAGTCGATTGTAACATTAGGATCAATCGACCAAAGAAATCCCAAGCTGTCGGCCGATCCCCTGAGAAAAAGCCGTAACCCGACCGTCATCAATCCGACGCGGGCGAAGGTTAATCAGGGCGATGAGGGCAAGCGCGACGGCATCGAAAAGGGAACGATCATGGGTTTGATGAACCACATACAGGGAGCACTCCGATGACTGGTAAGAAGCCGGCATCTTCGGCCATGCTGACGCTCGGCGCCGCCAAGCGTTTCAGCCGCCGCACGATGCTGAAGAATGCTGCCGCAGCCGGCACCGCGCTCGCGGTCGGCCCGTGGCTCGTGAAGGACGCGTTCTCTTCCTCCGGCGAAATCAACATCCTGAACTGGTCGGACGAGTTGCCCGATCCGGTAATCCCGAACTTCACCGCGGCGACCGGCATCAAGGTGAACTCGACGCCCTTCTCGCAGAACGAGGAGCAGATCAACAAGCTGCAGGCCACCGGCGGCGAGGGCTTCGACCTCTGCCAGCCGACCCGCGATCGCGCGCCGCAGTTCCAGGATCTCGGCCTCATGGCCCCGATCGATTTCGGCAAGCTCAAGAACACCGGCAACCTCGTCGGCTCGATGATGGAAGCCGCGAAGCTCTGGGAATGGGACGGCGGCACGCACTGGATGCCGCATTGCTGGGGTAGCGAAGCCATTTCCTGGCGCACCGACCTCACCACGATCGAGTACAAGACGCTCTCCTACGGCACGCTCTGGAACGAGGAGTACAAGGGCAAGATCCAGGGTCGCCCGCATTCGATGCTGCTTGGCATCGGCTTGTGGATGGACGCGGCCGGCACGCTGCCCTCGAACCGCATGCTCGACGCCTTCGAGGACGAAGAGAAGGCGCGCAAGATCTACGATCAGATCCTCGCCTTCGCGGTCGAGCACAAGGCGTGGGTCAAGCAGTTCTGGGACAGCGCCGACAACACCAAGTCCGGCCTGCTGGAAAACGGCGTGGTGATCGGCCAGACCTGGGACGGTCCCGCGCTCAGCCTCAAGAAGGACGGCAAGCCGGTCAGCTACATGGCACCGCAGGAAGGCGCCATCGCCTGGATCGACGGCTGGGCGATCACCTCGGCGGCGGCGAACGTCGATCAGGCCTATGCCTGGATCGACTATCTCCATACGCCGGAAGCCTCGGCGAAGGTGGCGGAAGGCTCGGGCTACAACCCGGTCGTCACCGGTTCCGACGCCTTCCTTTCCGAAATGGCTAAGAAGAATTTCCAGGAAGCCTATCCGGAAGACGCGCTGGACAAGCTCTGGAACCGGCCGCCGGAAAGCACCTGGTTCGGCGATCTGAAGAACGAGTACGCCGAGAAGTTCAAGGCGGCCTGACCCGGCACGCACGAACGGCAAGACGCTTCCTTCCCGGCCCCTCTCGCGAGGGGCCGGGATCAGCGTATTGACGCCGATGGCGCGCCCGGTTTCCCTTTGGGGATTCCGGCGACCTACCGTGCGGCAGGGAGCAGCAGCTCATGAGCGCCGACGTTGAACTCGACCGCGTATCCATCCGCTTCGGCGATTTCGTCGCCGTGCGGTCGGCCACGCTCAAGATCGATAACGGGGAATTCTTCAGCTTTCTCGGGCCCTCGGGCTGCGGAAAGACGACGATCCTGCGCACCATCTCGGGTTTCCTCGAGCCTTCCGAGGGCACGGTGCGGATCGGCGGCAGGGACATGCGCGGCATCGGCCCCAACAAGCGCCCCACCGCGCTCATCTTTCAGAACCTGGCGCTTTTCCCGCTGATGACGGTCGCCGACAATATCGGCTACGGCCTCCGCGTGCAGGGGATGCCGGGGGCGGAGCGGCGCAAGCGGGTGGAAGCGCTGCTCAATCTCATCGCCCTGCCCGACCAGGGCGGCAAGAAAGTGAGCGAGCTTTCCGGCGGCCAGCGGCAGCGCGTCGCGATCGCCCGCGCGCTTGCGGTCGAGCCGCAGGTCCTGCTGCTCGACGAACCGCTCTCGGCTCTCGACCTCAAGCTCCGCCAGCATATGCGCAACGAGCTCCGCACGATCCAGAAGCGGGTCGGGATCACCTTCATCTACATCACCCACGATCAGGGCGAAGCGCTCACCATGTCCGACCGGATCGCGGTGATGAACGCCGGCGTGATCGAGCAGATCGGCGACGGCAAGACGATCTACGACAATCCAGCCACCTCCTTCGTGGCCTCTTTCGTCGGCGAGAACAATCCCTTCCTCGGCCGGGTGGCGTCGCTCGTGAACGGCGAGGCGGTGATCGACACGCCGCTCGGCCGGCTCAGCGGGCGGAACAACCGCGGCGTCAAGGTCGGCGACGAGGCGGTGCTGTTCGTCCGGCCCGAGGCCTTCAGGATGGGTCGCGGCGAAGAGACCCGCACCTTGCAGTCGCCGGTGGCGAACGTCGCCTTCGAAGGCAATATGAGCCACATCTACCTGAAGGGTCCGCAGCGCAAGGACATCATCGTCACGCTCGGCCGCAGCGCGACCGAGCGTATCCCCGAGCAAGGCGAGACCGCCGCGATCCATTTCGACGCGGACCGCGCCATCGTGCTGCCGGCCGGAAGGCTTGCCAGTGATTAGCGTCGTCAAGGCGCTTCTCTATCTGTTGCCTTTCGCCGTGATCGCGGTCTTCTGGTACATGGCGCGCGCCGAGCGCCGGCGACTGAACGATCCCTCGGCGAAGAGCTTCTTCCAGCGCAACGGTACGGCGATCTCGATCTACCTGCTGGTCGCGGTCGGGCTCTGGGCCGTGATGATGATCGTGCTGCCGCAGCTCATCATGGTGGATTTCTCGTTCCATCCGAAGCTGCCGCCGAAGGACTATGGCGGGCCGAAGGATCACTACACGCTCGACGCCTACCGCTACTTCCTCTTCGGCAGCACCACGAGCACGGAGAGCCTCAATTTTCTGCATCTCCGCGCGTTCCTGCTGACCATCGTCGCCAGCATCGTCGTGACCGCGATCAATTTCGCGCTCTGCTACCCGCTCGCCTTCTATCTGGCGCAGGTGGCGCCGCCCGCGCGGCTCCGCTTCTTCATGCTGCTGCTGATCGTGCCCTTCTGGGTGAACGAGATCCTGCGCGCCTTCGCCTTCCGCATCCTGTTCGGAACCTCGGGCCTCATCAACAACGCGCTGATCGGGCTCGGCGTTCTGTCGGAGCCGATCGATTTCATCGGCCTCGACATCGCGATGTATACGGGCCTTTCCTACGCCTATCTGCTGCTGATGATGTTCCCGCTCTACAACGCGATCGAGAGCCTCGACCACAATCAGATCGAGGCGGCGCGCGACCTGGGCGCCCCCTGGTGGCACATCCATCTCAACGTCGTGATGCCCTATGCGAAGCCCGGCATCGCGTCCGGCTGCACCATGGTGTTCATGCTCTCCGCGGGCGCGCTCGCAGCCCCGCTCATTCTCGGCGGGCCGAACAGCCTGTGGTTCACGCCCATCGTCTATGACCGCTTCTACCAGGCCTTCAACTGGCCGCAGGGATCGGCCTACGCCTTCATCCTGCTGCTCGCCTGCATCGTCTTCGTGCTGGCGGTGCTGAAGGTCTTCAAGGTCAGCCTCGGCGAGATCACCCGATGACCTCGCGCGCCATCGTCCGCATCGCGCTCGGCTTCTATATCGCGGTGTTCTTCGCCTATCTCTTCGGGCCGCTCGCGGTGATGGGCGTCACCGCGTTCAACACGCCGAACTACCCGCAGGCCTATCCGTTCCAGGGCTTCACCCTCGACTGGTTCGAGGTGCTGATCGACGACCAGGAGCTGATGACCGGCCTGCAGAACAGCCTCGTCATCGGCGTCGGCGTGGTGCTGCTCGCTGTCCCCATCGGGCTTGCCGGCGCCATCGTCATGACGCAGGTCTATTGGCGCGCCCGCGGGCTCTACTATCTGATCGTCGTCTCGCCCGTGCTGACGCCCGGCATCATCCTCGGCATCTCGACGGTGATCTTCTGGCGCGACCTCACCACCGCGACCGGCACGCGCTTCCTCTATGACGGCTTCTTCCTCACCGTCATCGGGCAATCGACCTTCATCTCGGCCTATACGATGCTGGTGTTCCTGTCGCGGCTGCAGCGCTTCGACCGCGCGCAGGAGGAGGCGGCGCTCGATCTCGGCGCCTCCTATCCGCAGGTCTTCTGGCACATCCTCATTCCGTTCCTGCGGCCGGCAATCCTCTCGGCGTCGGTGCTCGCCTTCCTCGCCTCGTTCGAGAATTACAACACCACGACCTTCGCGATCCTCGCCGACAAGACGCTGGTGACGGTGCTCGCCGGCCGCGTGCGGCAGGGCACGACGCCCGCCCTGAGCGCGCTCGCCGTCATTATCATCGCCGTCACCCTGATCGGCGCCATCCTCTACGAGGTCCTGCGGCGGCGCGAGGAACGCAAGGCGGCCGCCGCCAAGGCGGTCGCACAGGCTGCGCAAGGCGTGCCGGCGCCCGCCGCCGCCTGATGATCAGGCGCGCCGACGCCTATCTCGGTCGGTGCGGCGCGTGGACGGCGGGCTCGTCTTAGTAGACGCAGGATCCGGCATCTTCGGCGTTGTCGCTCCCTAGCCGGAAATCCATAAGCATCAGGCCGGGAATGGGGTGCGGCCAGCTTTCAAAGCTTTGGAATCCATTTGGGCCGACCGGACAGGTCGAGGTTTCACGCCAGCCTTCCTGCCCAGGTATTCGCATTTTCGCGTGAAACTTCACGGCTTGCGGAAAACCGTTCGTTACTTTGAGCATCGTTAGATCGCCAGGCTCCGAGAATTCGAATGTGAGCGTCCGGGCGGGGTCTCGCTCCTTTGACACGGCGTGGAGGTTGACCAGGTTGTCGCCGTCCATGTCGCCCTCGATGAACAGCGTCTCGCCGGGTAGAATCGTTACGACGTCCTTGTCGACATAGGGCGTCGGCGCATCAATCTTGATTACGTAGGGCTCGCCGTTCTCGAGTTGCATATTCACAGTGCCGGGCTCGCGGCAGAGCACGGTTTCGCATGAGGCCGGCACCACCGCCTGAGTACCACCAGCGGGCTTTTCGGCGCACGCGGCCCCCAACAAGCCGAGACCGATCGCCAGGATCGGAATCGCGCGCGACGCAGGGGAATGCATTGGCACGTCCTTTCGCTAGCGAACGACAATCGTCGATCTTCGCGCAACCGCGAAAGGCCTGCAATCTTACATTGTAGGACGCATAGATATCCTCGCTATTGCGGGCATCACGCAACGGCTGCCAAACGGTCGGTTGCGACCTACTGGCGCTCGCCTGCACCCCCCGATTGGCACCGCCTGCCCCTAGGGGCCTTCCCGAGGGCGCTTTATCGTGGCCATGAGGGCGACTAGGATCGCCGACGCCATCCGGGAGGCCGCGCCATGCCGTACGAAGCCAACACGCTCGAGAACCACTGGCTGCCCTTCACCGCCAATCGCGACTTCAAGCAGGAGCCGCGGCTCCTGGTGAAGGGCGAGGGCGTCTATTACTGGAACCACAAGGGCGAGAAGCTGATCGACGGCTCCTCCGGCCTCTTCTGCTGCGCCGCCGGCCATGCCCGCAAGGAGATCGCCGAGGCGGTCGGTAAGCAGCTTCTCGAGCTCGACTACGGACCGCCCTTCCAGCTCGCGCACCCGGCTTCCTTCGAGCTCGCGCGCAAGGTGGCGGCGCTGACGCCGGACGGGCTCGACTATGTGTTCTTCTGCAATTCGGGCTCCGAGGCGATCGATACCGCGATCAAGATCGCGCTCGCCTACCACCGCGCCAAAGGCGAGGGCCAGCGCACCCGCTTCGTCAGCCGCGAGCGCGCCTATCACGGCGTCAATATCGGCGGCGTCTCGCTCTCGGGCATGGTGCGCAACCGCGAGACCTTCGGCGCCGTCATGCCGGGCGTCGTCCATCTGCGCCATACCTGGATGCCCGAGAACCGCTTCCAGCGCGGCCAGCCGGAGAAGGGCGCGGAGCTCGCCGACGATCTGCAGCGCTTCGTCGACCTCTATGGCGCGACCTCGATCGCGGCCTGCTTCGTCGAGCCGATCGCGGGTTCGACCGGCGTGCTGGTGCCGCCGAAAGGTTATCTCGAGCGCTTACGCAAGATCTGCGACGCGAACGGCATCCTGCTGGTGTTCGACGAGGTGATCTGCGGCTTCGGGCGCACCGGCAAGGCCTTCGCCGCCCAGAGCTTCGGCGTGACGCCGGACATCATCACCATGGCGAAGGCGCTCACCAACGGCGCCCAGCCGATGGGCGCGGTCGCGGTCAGCGACAGGATCTACGGGACCATCGTCGATCACGCGCCGGCCCATGCGGTCGAGCTCTTCCACGGCTATACCTACTCGGCCCATCCGGCAGCCTGCGCCGCCGGCCTCGCCGCGCTCGCGATCTACGAGAAGGAAGGCCTCTTCGAGCGCGCCGCGTCGCTCTCCGCCTACTTCCTCGATGCCGTCTGGTCGCTGCAGGGCATTCCCGCGATCACCGACATCCGGGGCTACGGCATGCTGGCCGGCATCGACCTCGCCCCGGCCGAGAAGCCCGGCGCGCGGGGGCTCGATGCGACCAAGCGGCTCTTCAATGCGGGGCTGCATATCAAGTTTACCGGCGACTCCGGCATCATCGCGCCGCCCTTCGTCGCCGAGAAATCGCATATCGACCAGCTCGTCGATCTGCTGCGGAAAGTGCTGTCGCAATATTGATCGAGGAGCAGGGGGAATGACGGAATACCGGACGCTGCCGGCCGGCACCGGCGCGGCTGTCGGCATCAAGCAGGGCCAGCGCATCGAGATCAGGCTCGCTCACGGGCTGCAGGTCGTCGATTTCTGGTCAATGAACGCGAAGGATTATAGCGAATACGGCTCCATGCCGCATTGCCGGAACAAGTGGTTCCGGCTCTCCCCGCGCAAAGGCGATTCGATCGTCACCAACAAGCGCAACCCGATCGTGACCTTCGAGGAGGACAGCTCGACCGGCGGTCACGACACGCTCATTCCTTGCTGCGATTCCAAGCGCTATGGCGAGCTCGGGGTGAAGGGCTATCACCGCAACTGCGCCGACAACTACAAGGAGGCGCTGACCGCCTTCGGCATCGAGCCGCCGCCGCTCTTCCTGCCGATCAACCTCTTCATGCAGGTGCCGATCGGCGCCGACGGCACCCTGATGATCGTCCCGCCGCGCGCGAAGCCGGGCGACCGCGTCGTGCTGCGCGCCGAGATGGACATCGTCGGCATCATGTCGGCCTGTCCGCACGACATTTTTCCGCTGAACGGCCCGGACTGCAAGGTGAACGACGTCGATTACCGCGTCTATTGACGCAGGCGATGTGAAACCCGCTCTCCTGCCGCCGAAGCGACCCCTCACACACACCCACCAACCCCAAATACCGGAGTAGGTAGCGCCGCGGCAAGG
>CAZMUZ010000081.1:14269-17787 GCA_964569315.1 uncultured Rhodospirillaceae bacterium
ACCCCTCACCCCGACCCTCTCCCCGCAAGGCGGGGAGAGGGAGGCGAGCGCGAGCGAGCGGGTGAGGGGCGAGCGCCGGCGAGCGAACGAAGGGGCGAGCGCCAGCGAGCGGGGAGAGGCGGCGGACAGATGGCCTTGCTGCCGCGAATTGCCCTCGCCCCGCAGAGCGGGGAGAGGGAGGCGAGCGCCGGCGAGCGGGCGAGGGGCATAGCACGACGCAGATGATCGACTGGTTCGCGGCGCTCGATCCCTGGATCGTCGGCTACAGCATGATCGTCGTGCTGCTGGCGGCGATCGTGCGCGGCTATTCCGGCTTCGGTTTCTCCCTGCTGGCGGTAACCGGCCTCTCGCTCACGCTCTCGCCGGCGGAGATCGTGCCCTCGATCTTCCTGCTCGAGGTGGCGGCGAGCCTCCATCTCCTCCCCGGCATCTGGAAGGACATTCACTGGCGCGCGATCGGGTGGCTTTTCCTCGGCTGCCTCGTCGCCACGCCGCTCGGGGTCTGGCTGCTGGCTTCGGTGCCGGAGGCCCCCATGAAGGTGGCGCTCGGCGTCTTCGTGCTGGCGTCCGCGATCCTGCTGGCGCAGGGCTATGCGCTGAAGCGCATGCCGGCGGCGGGCGCGACCTTCGCGACGGGAGCGGCCTCCGGCCTCCTCAATGGCGGTTTCGGCATCGGCGGGCCGCCGGTGGTGCTGTTCTTCTTCAGCTCGCCCGCCGGCGCCGCCGTCGGCCGCGCCTCGGCGATCGCCTATTTCATCGGCACCGACACCACGGGCCTCGGTTTCCTTACCTGGGAAGGGCTGGTCACCGAGGCGAGCTTTGCGCGCTTTCTGCTCTATCTGCCGCCGCTTCTTATCGGCATCGCGATCGGCAGCCGCAGCTTCCGCGGCGCCGACCCGACGAGCTTCCGGCAATGGGTCTTGAGGATTCTCATGCTGCTGGCGCTGCTCACGGCCGGACAGGGGCTCTGGGTACTCTGGAGCGGCGGCGCGAACTTGTAGGTGTATTGTTAAGGACGCATGTCCCGAAAAAATACTTCACCGCGCGTAATGATTCAATTTCAAGTGACCAAGTTCGAGAGAATCGCACGGTAAGGTGCATGAACTATCTGCTGCTGCACTGCCGTCGCATCGCCTTGACGGGTACGCTGAAGTCGATGCCACAATAGGACGTTGGACAAATCGGCAAGATACCAATTGTCACTTACATTGCCCGGCGACACGCCACTGAGACGAATATTGCGCTCTTGCGCCGCAAGGCGCGAAACAGTATCTGCGGTTGGCATGCGGGGCATCGCTGAGGATTCAATCTCTTTGCTCGACAATAGGCGCTTCACAAGATCGAAATGCCTTTCATAGATATGCATAGAGCCTGAAAGGTGGTGATAGTGGCCCAGTTCTGCCCCTAGCTCTAACGCCATAAGCTCCTGCAGGGCCGAGAATAGGAACACGTCATATGGCAATCCCCAGACAGCATCATTGCTCCGCATATGCACGATACATTGCAGGCGGTCCTCCCGTAGAAGAAATTGCATTGACGACGCACACGCAACGTCCCTAGCAATGGGGCTAAGTCGATCATTTGCGATATTAAAGTAAACAATAGCCCGGCGGGTTGCAGGATCGGCCGCAAGCAAATCTCGGATGCGCGTCCATTGCGAGCCTCCTTCTTGGTCAGCCCCAAACAGGGCGCGCCCATAGCAACTACCGGTTATTGACGTACCGTCCTCCGAAAATTCAGCCCACTGCTTTGCGTAATACGTTAGACAACTAACATCACTTGACGCAGACGCATGCCAGCATAGTTCTCCAATTGCGAGTGGCAAACTCCATTGGCGTTCCTGTAGCGTGAGTAAACGATTTGTTGGTGAGCGAAGTGTGCAACCCAC
This sequence comes from uncultured Rhodospirillaceae bacterium, assembly GCA_964569315.1. Lineage (GTDB taxonomy): Bacteria > Pseudomonadota > Alphaproteobacteria > Dongiales > Dongiaceae > CADEFF01. The sequence continues at coordinate 16,158 of CAZMUZ010000081.1, forward strand.
GAACGTGAGCTCCAGCGTACGCTTTCCGCGTGGAGCAGCGATGTGCCCTGCGTCGGTAACCGCCTGAAGTACGCCTTTCTGAAGTTCATTGATGTTGTCGTAAATCGGAAACATGCCCGGCTCCGGTGCTCGTTTCGCAGATATCTGGCGCGTCGCTAGAGCTTCTACTGCGACGAATCGCGCTGACTCTGTAGCTTCTCAATTTCCATTGTCAGATGCGTAATGGTGCCTGCTTGAGTTTGCAGTTGCGCTCGCAATTCATTGATCATGCGCAATGCGCTATCAGCTGATTGTTCCGCGTTGTCCGCCGCTTGGGCGGCAGTTTCAGCAGCGGACAAATATGTTTGGCTAGATTCGGTCAATGATGGTCGATTCAAACCAAATATGTCGGTAGCAATTATGTAGGAACCCGCAAGCTGAACGGCAATGAGGCCCGCGGCAAGTGCTGCTGTCCAAAGTGCGATTCGATTGGGCGCTAGCCTTGACTCAAGCCGCTGAAGTTTGGAGTCGACATCTGACCCAATATGTTTTTTCACGGTGTCGATCCCGAGGAACGTGTCCCCAAAATACTCACGAACTTTCCGTACGCGTGTTCTCAGATAGTCGCCTTCATCGTATGGAGGAACCGATACGGTGTCTCGTGTGACGTACTTGACAAATGTTAGGCGCAAGAACGGATCGCCGATTTGCACAAGCCGATCTTGATTGTCGCCAAAGTTGACAAGCGTCGCTGACAACCGACCATGCCAACCTGGATCTACAATGCCCATATTCAGTGGCAGCAGCCCCTGCTGGACCATGCTTGTCTTGATGTGTGCAAATCCGCAGATGTCTGTCGGGAGATTCAGGCGTTCTTTGGAAATAACTTCAACGATACCACTAGGGGGTACTCCAAACTGTTTCGCATGCTCGTTTCCATTTGGGTCGATAATCTTTCCTACGGTAAGGTCGTAACCTACATCCCGAAACTGAGCGTCTACTGCGTCGACGACTAGGCCCATTTCTCGAATGGTTCGCTTGTCGAGTAACATCGGAATAGTCTCCTCAGCGGCCACTACAGATGAATGACAGTCTCTTAAGCGACTCGACTAATAGTATAGTTGGTTGGTCAAATCACGGCGCTCGAAAAATGCTCATTTGTCTGAATGCATTGAGCGTGGCGGCGCGCTCGATTAAGGCGTCGAGGTTCGCATAGCGGCCTGCGGGCGCCAGGTGCCCATGTCGAGGCGGATCGAATCGATCGCAACCGCCGTGCTGACATCCGCCTGCGTCATCGTCTTGCCACAGAGCCAAGGCTTGAGCGGGTTCGCGTGTCATGCCGTAGAGCAGCATGGTGATCGCCACGCGCCGCACGTAGGGTGATTCGTAGTAGCCGATGAGGATCATGGCTTTCGCCTTCGCTTTGCGGGCGTCGCTTTCCTCGGGCGTTTCCGGCGCAGCTTCGCCACTTTCCAGAACATCTGGAAGTTCGCGTCGTAGGGCTCGGCGCCGAGATGCTCGTAGAAGCCGATCGCGGGCGCATTCTTGCGCCAGACCATCCAGGTCATGTGCGTGGCGCCACGCGACACGGCGAGACGTTGCGCTTCGGCCATCAGGGCGCGGCCGACGCCATGCTGGCGTGCCGTGGCCG
>CAZMUZ010000082.1:0-17528 GCA_964569315.1 uncultured Rhodospirillaceae bacterium
ATGACCTTCGAGGAGCATCGCGGACCGATCGCCGGCAAGCGCATCGCCTGGATCGGCGACGGCAACAACATGGCGACCTCCTGGACCCATGCCGCGGTGCGGTTCGGCTTCGAGCTCGCCATCGCCTGTCCGCGCGAGCTGATGCCGCCGCGCCAGGTGCTGGGCTGGGCCGCGAACGAAGGCGGGAAGGTCACCGTCACCGATCGCCCGGAGGACGCGGTGAAGGGTGCGGATGGCGTCGTCACCGACGTCTGGGTCTCGATGGGAAACGGCGACGCGGTCGGCCGCCATGTGCTGCTGGCGCCCTTCCAGGTGACCGAGCCGCTGATGGCGAAGGCGCGGCCGGATGCCGTCTTCCTGCATTGCCTGCCGGCCCATCGCGGCGAGGAGGTGACGGCCGAGGTCATCGACGGCCCGCGCTCGGTCGTCTGGGACGAGGCGGAAAACCGGCTTCATGCGCAGAAGGGCATCCTGCTCTGGTGCTTCGGCAAGGCTTGAGCGCGGCGGTGGTGCTGCCCGACCACAACGCCGACGACAGGATCCTGCCGTTTCAGATCGAAGCGACCCAGCTTCGCGGCCGGCTGGTGCGGCTCGGCCCGCTGGTGGACGAGATCCTGCGCCATCACCGCTATCCGAAGCTGGTCGCGACCCGCCTCGCCGAGGCGCTGGCGCTGACGGCGGCGCTCGCAGCCGCGCTCAAATATGACGGCATCTTCACGCTGCAGATCAAAGGCGACGGGCCGGTCCGGCTGCTGGTCGCCGATGCGACGAGCGCCGGCCAGATGCGGGGCTATGCGCAGTTCGACGAAGCGGCGGTGACGGCGCTCGCCTCGCAGGACGCCGATCCGTCGGTGCCGCGGCTCTTCGGCGCCGGCTATCTCGCCTTCACGGTGGACCAGGGGCCGCATACCGAGCGCTACCAGGGCATCGTCGAGCTCGAGGGCGCCACGCTCGCGGAATGCATCCATGCCTATTTCCGCCAGTCGGAGCAGCTCGAGGCGGCGATCCTGATCGCGGCGCGGCCGCCCGTCGGCGAGACGGCGGAGAATGCGGGCTGGCGCGCCGGCGCCCTGATGCTGCAGCGCCTGCCGCCGGAAGGCCCCGACGAGACCGAGCGCGAGGACGCCGAGGAGAGCTGGCGGCGCGCCGTCACGCTGATGGGAAGCTGCAGCACGGCCGAGCTCACCGATCCGGGCCTGCCTTCGGAGGATCTGCTCTATCGGCTGTTCCACGAGGACGGCGTGCGGGTGTTCCGGCCGATTCCGCTGAAGGCGGAATGCCGCTGCTCGCGCGCGCGCGTCGAGCGGGTGCTGGCCTCGCTCGGCGCGGCGGACCTCGAGGATATGAAGATCGAGGGACGTATCTTCGTGACCTGCGAGTTCTGCGGCCGCAGCTACGATTTCAGCGAAGCGGATCTCGCGGCCCTGCCGGTCGCTCCGGAGGACGCTGCCGACTCTTGACGCTTGCCGGGGAGCCGTCGCAGGCTCGCGGGCCATGATCGCTCCGGTCGAGTTTCCGCGCCGCCTGCTCATCGCGATCCTGTCGCTTTTCCTCCTCGTTCCGCTCGCCGGCTGCGACATGCCGCCGCGCCGCGAGAGCTTCGCCGATCTCACCTTCCAGCATCTCCCGCCGATCCGGCTCGACGTCGCCCGGATTGAGGTGGTCGAAGCCTATCGTCGCTCGGCCGATCCGAACCGCATCGAGAACGATTTCCCGACCCATCCCGGGGTCGGGGCGGCGCGCTGGGGGCGCGACCGGCTGCAGGCCGTGGGCGCCGACGGCCTCGCCCGTTACACGGTGCTGGAGGCGAGCGTGGTGGCGACGAAACTGCCGCGCACCACCGGCCTCGTCGGCGCCTTCACGCAAGACCGGTCCGACCGCTATGACGCGCTGCTGCAGGTGCGGCTCGAGGTGAACAACCGGGCCGGCGCGCAGTCCGGGGTCATCACCGCTGAGGCGCGCGACACGGCGACGGCGACGGAGGATATGACGCTGAATCAGCGCGAGCAGCTCTGGTTCGCGATGACGCAACGGCTGCTGGACACGCTCAACGCCGAGCTCGAGAAGCAGATTAATGCCCATTTCGGCATGTTTCTGCGCTGAAAAGCGCCGCTCAGATCGCGATCAGATGGTTGTCCCAGCTCCAGTCGCCGAGGCTCGCGGCGAGCGGACGTAGCTCTTCGGCGCCGACCGGCGACAGTTCGACACCGCTGTTTCCCGAGGTCAGCATGAATTCGCCCGCCGCGGCGGTGGGTGCCACGCCGCAGACGTCGGACATGGCGCGCCGCCCGAGATAGCGGCCCGAGAGGCGGTCCCAATAGGCGACCATGCCGCCATGCGGGCTGGTGGCGGCCACCACCGTGCCGTCGCGGTCGAGCTCGATCGAGCCCACATAGTTGGCGAGCGCGCCGAGATCGGTTTCCGGCATGTCGAGGAAGCGCGCCTTGCCGTCGGGCTCGAGCAGCCCGACCAGCGGCGGCAGGTCGAAGGGGTCGCCCTGGGACTGGCAGCCGAAGGCGACGGTGCCGTCGGCCGAGGCGGCGAGGTGACGGATGCTGAGGGTCTTGAGCGCGGGTCCGAAATCGACCTCGTTCAGGAGCTCGCCCGTTGCCGGGCGCACCGTCACCAGGCTCGGCGCCATGCTGTCGGGATTGAGGATCTCGCGGCCGGTATCCGGATGGGTGCGGATGCCGCCATTGGCGATCACCATGCGGTCGGTGCCGGGCAGATAGGCGAGGTCATGCGGGCCGATGCCGAAGCTCGGCTGCTCGCCGAGCCGGCGGTAGCCGTCCGTCGCGTCATAGATGCCGAGCCGGCCGTCGCCGGTCGCGACCAGGTTCTCGCTCGCATAGAGCCGCTTTCCGTCCGGCGAGAAGGCGCCATGGCCGTAGAAATGCCGCCCCGCCGCCGCCCTGACCGTCTGCCGGAGCTCGCCCTTCTCGCGCCCGATCCGGACGAACCAGAGCCCGGGCCGCCGGGCGAAGACCAGCAGCTCGTCGCCATCTGGATGCAGCAGGATGTCGTGGCCGCGGCCGGGTAGGGCCGTGGCGAAGCGAAGCGCGCCTGCCTTGTCGAAGCCGGCCACCCAGTAGCCGCCCGCCGCATCGGCGCAAGCGCCGACATAGAGGAGCGAAGCGGCGGCGTGCGAATCGGCGCTGCCGCGGCGGGGCGCCAAGGCGGCGCCCAGCGCCGCGCCGACGCCGATCAGAAATCGCCTGCGATCAATCGCCATCGAGACTGTTGAACCCCAGCGTCACGCCGAGCACGGTCGGCACGGTCGCATTCGAGAGGTCGCGCGCCACCCGCACCTGCTGCCGGATCAGGGCGAGCTCAGTGCGGCCCGCCGGCTCCAGCGCGAGCGGCCCGAAATCCGGCGGCAGCGCGTCCGTCAGCACGATTCCCTCATCGAGCGCCGCCAGGATCGGCGCTGCATCGGGCGCGTCGCCGATCAGCAGCCGGGTCAGCGCGCGCGCGGCCTCGAGATCGAGCTGAAGCGCGCGGGAGGAGCGGGCGCTGCGCCGTCCCTCGGCGAGGGCCGGCCGCGCGAGCTCCGCGCTCTCGCCCATGATGGCGTCGAGCTTCATGTCGCCGACGAGCTGATAGATCGAGAGCAGATCGGTCGCGATGCGGGTCACCATGAGCTTCGCCCTGGCGGGGTCGCCGGTGCCGAGCGAGGCGACGGGTCCGTCCGGCGCCGACCATTCGAGCGATACCTCGCCTGCAATGGTGGCGAGGCTGGTCGCGATCAGCTTGCCGGCGGCGCAGCGTTTCGCGGCTTCGGGGCCCTTCGCCAGCGCCTTGCGGTTCTCCGGGTCGAACAGCAGCCGCTCGAGGGCGGAGAGGCCCTGGCCCGCGACGCTCGTTTGGGCGAAGGCCTCGGGCGTCATGCTGTCGAGATCGTCATGGGCGAGAAGGGCGGTCAGCGCCTTGTCGACCGCGTTCTTCCGCTCGGGCCAATGCGCCATGCGCTCGTAGCGCACGCCGATGCCGATCGGGCCGTAATGCAGGATCTCGATCGCCGACCAGGCATCGGCGGTCTCGTAATAGGCATGGTCGAGCGCCGCGATGTCGGCGCCCTGCCTGCAGAAACGGTCCCAGGCGTCGCGCTCGGCGGCCGCGTCGGTCGCGAGCTCCGTGTAGCGCGGCAGCACGAATTCCTGCGCGACCTTGAGGGCGATGGGCTGCAGGTCGGACGGTGCCGCGGGGGCGCCGGTCGGAACGAGGAAGGGGAGGATGGCGACGACCAGCAGCAATCCGACGGACCGTCGCGCAGGGCGGCGGCCGCTGGCCGTTCCGGATGCCGGGTGATGCATGGATCTGCCCACGTCAGAGGCCTGAAACATATTCGAGCAGGCGCACACGGTCCTGCGGCGAAAGCGCACTGAAGCGAGCGCGGCTGCCCGCCGCCTCGCCGCCATGCCAGCCGATGGCGGCCGCGACATCCGCGGCCCGGCCGTCATGCAGGAGGCCGGCGCCCGCGGCGAGGGCGCCGGAGAGCCCCCAGAGCGGCGCCGTCCGCCATTCCGCCGGTGCCACGCCGGGCTCGGTCGCCCCGCCATCGAGCCCCGACCCCATGTCGTGCAGCAGCAGGTCGGTGAAGGCCGGCACCGGGCTGCCGTCGGCCGCCGCGAGCGCCGGCCTGTGGCAGGCGGCGCAGCCGGTCTCGGCGAAAAGCCCGCCGCCCGCCGCGGGGCCGGCTGGTTTCGCTGGCGGCACCGCCGCCAGATACTGCGCGAGCATGGTCACGATTTCGGGCGCGATCTCCGGTTCGGCCGCGGTGCCGCCATGCGGGCCGGCGATGCAGGCAGCCTCGGTCGGGGTGCAATCGCCGGCGGGGGCGGGCCGCGCGGCCGTGCCCATGCCGAGATCGAGCGAGAAGGCGATGGCGACCTGGTCCGCGAGCGTGGCGCTCGAGGCCTTCCAGCCGAACCGGCCGATGCTCCCATCCGGAAGCTCGTGGGTGCGGCCCGTCACGCCGTCGCCGTCGCTATCGGTCGGGTCGGCGCCCGCGCGGATCGCCTCGGCCGGCAGGGCGGCCAGCAGCCCGAGCCCGCGCAAGGCCGGCGCCACCCGCAGGCCCGTGCGCGTCGCGGCGGCGAAGGCCCCGGCGGCGAGATCGGCGGCGATCACCGTCCTCCCGTCTTCTGCCAGCAGCAACCGGCCTTCCGGCGTGAAGCCCGGCACGGCCGCGGTCTGGAGCTGGAGCCCATAGACCGGGTCGGGCCGGCCTTCGGCATCGCTCAGCCGCAGCAGGACGGAGGGCGCGACCCTGCCCTCGCCCTCCGGCGGCGCCATCGCCTGGCGCTCGAGCCCGCCATGACAGGCGACGCAGGCGCGCGCATTGAAGAGCGGCCCCAGCCCGTCATTGGCGCGGGTGGAGGAGGGGGCGGGAACCCAGGCGCGCTCGAAGAGCGCCCGGCCGATCGCGACATCGAGGCGGTCGGCCGCCGTGCCGCCGCCGAGCGCCGCGGGTGCGGCGAACAGGGTCGACAGCGCGAGGAGCAGAGCCGCGGCAAGCGCGCGGTTCGTGGCCCTGCCCCCGATCCGCTTCAGACGACGTTCACCCACCCCATCATCCCGTGTTCGAGGTGCTCGAGGATATGGCAATGGAACATCCAGCGCCCCGGCGCGGCCACGAAGGCGACCTTGATCCGCTCCTTCGGCTGCAGCAGCACCGTGTCGGCGAAGAATCTCGGCAGCTCCTGCCGCGAGGCGGAGATCACCTCCATGGTCTGGCCGTGGAGATGGATGGGGTGCGGATGCGGCGTGCCGTTCATCAGCTCGAAGAGGTAGGAGCGGCCCGCGACCAGGGTCGCGAGCGGCGGCGGCAGCTTCGAATGATCGCCGGCGGGCCAGACCTGCTTGTTGATCGCCCAGAAGCTGTCGCCCCCGGCGCAGAGCGCATCGAGGAACACCCGGCTCATGGGGTCGTCGGGCGGCAGGCTGTCGAGATAGGCGGCGGGCGATCCCGCCGCGGCGCTGAAGCTGAAGGGCAGGGTCTCGGCTTCGGCCAGATCGGCGCGCGGCAAGCTCGGCGCATAGAGCGGCGACGGCGCGAAATCGCGCGCCGCCTTGCCCGATGGCTTCGCGGTGAAGCTGCCGAGCGTCCAGGGTTCGGCCGAGAAATAGTCCTTCACGGCGAAGGCGGCGCCGGCTTCCGGCGCGCGCACCAGAAGATCCACCCGCATGGCGGCGCCGAGCCGCCAGCTATCGAGCCGGAAGGGCTCGAGCGGATTGCCGTCGGTCGCGATCACATAGGCCTCGGCGCCCTCCACCCCGATCTGCAGCGACCGGGTGGCGTCGAGATTGAGGATGCGGAGCCGGATGTCGCCGCGGGCCGGGACCTCGGCGGCGAAGGCGGCCGCCGCATTGACCGTGCGGCGCGTGCCGAAGGTGCCGGCGCGGGCAGCACCTTCCGCCGTGCGGAACGGCAGCCAGCTCCCGTCCGCGGCGAGGCGCCAGTCCTTGTTGACGAGGACGATGTCGGCGTCGCTCGGCGCCGTCTCGTCGCCCTCGACGATCAGCACGCCGGCCATGCCGCGACCGACCTGGCCGGTCTCGTCGCAATGCGGATGGAAGAAGAAGGTGCCGGTATCGGGCGGCGTGAATTCGTAGAGGAAATCCTCGCCGGGCCGCACCGGCGGCTGCGTCACATATTGCACGCCGTCCATCGCGTTCGGCACGCGCACCCCGTGCCAGTGGATGGTGGTGTGCTCGCTAAGGCGGTTCTCCAGCCGCACGCGCAGGCTGTCGCCCTGCCGGATCCTGACGACCGGCAGGAGCGTCTCGTCGTAGCTCCAGACGGTGGAGACGGGCCCGTCGGGACCCAGAAGACGCGCCGGCCTCTCCGCCGCGATCAGGGAGAGCTCGTGGCGGACCGGGCCAGTCGCCGCCGGCCGCGGCGCCAGCCCCTCCGCCGCGCGGGCGGCGGAGGGGCGCCCCATCGGGCCCGCGAGCAGGGTCGAACCGGCAACCGCCAGGCAACCGCCGAGAAGCGTCCGTCGCGTCAGCACGGATGCCGGCCTGCCATCATTCGACGGCGGTGGGGTTGTCCAGGCTGTCGGAGCCCTCGACGTTGATGGCGAGGCCGAGCTGGGCGACCAGACCCTCGATCGCGCGCGCCTGCAGGACGAGGCTGTCGACCCCCGCCTGCACCGCCGCATTCCCCTCGGTGTTGCCCTCGGCGATCATCTGGTCGTAGGCCTCCTTGCCGGAATCCGCCCGCTCCTTGATGGCGCCGAGCGCCCCGGTCGCCGTCTTCATGGCCGCCTCGACCGCCGCCGCCGCGTCCGCCGCGTTCGCCGCCGCATAGTCGGCGAAGCTTGCCCCTTCGACGACGCTGCCGTCGATGCGCGTATAGCGGCCGTGATAGATCGCGACCATTCCGGCCTCGTCATAGTAGTGCGAGTTGTGGGTGTTGTCGGAGAAGCAGTCATGCTCCTCCTCGGGGTCATGCAGCATGAGGCCGAGCTTCATCCGTTCCCCCGCGAGCTCGCCATAGGAGAGGCTGCCGAGGCCCGTGAGGATGGTGGCGAGCCCGTCGCTGTCGCTCTTGCCTTCGATCTCGGCCCGCGCGGCGCCGCCGGGCGCCCAGTCGCCGGCCATCGCCTTGAGATCGTCCACGAGAAGCTGCGAGGCCGCCTTGAGATAGGCGACGCGGCGCTCGCAATTTCCGTGGGTGCAGTCGGCGAGCGAGAAGTCGGTTGCCGGGCGGTTGCCGGCGCCGGGACCGGTTCCGTTCAGGTCCTGGCCCCAGAGCAGGAACTCGATCGCATGGTAGCCGGTCGCGACGTTGGCCTCGATGCCCTGCGCCTCCTGCAGCGTGTCGGCGAGGAGGGCCGGCGTGATGTCGGTGGTGTCGATGACGTCGTTGCCGATCCTGAGCGAGGTCGAGCCGATGACGTTCGCCGTATAGAGCGGATTCTCGTCCGAGGTTTCGCCGTAGGCGCCGGTGTCGACATAGTCGATGAGGCCCTCGTCGAGCGGCCAGGCATTCACCTTGCCTTCCCACTCGTCGACGATCGCATTGCCGAACCGAAAGCCCTCGGTCTGCTGGTAGGGCGGCCGGGCGGCAAGCCAGGCCTTGCGGGCCGCGGCGAGCGTCGCGTCGGTCGGGTTTTCGGCGAGCGCATCGACGGCCTTCTGCAACGCTTCGGCGGTCGTCAGCGAATCCTCGTACATCGCCTGGGCGATATCGGCGTAGGTCGTGAGCACGGCCCGGGCGTCGGGTGCGGCGGCGGCGGCGGAGCTGCCGAGCAGGCCGATGGCCAGGCCCGCAGCGATGCGTCCAACGAAACTCATTTGCGGAATCTCCCTCAGCGCCACCGCGGATCCATCGCCTTGAGGACGACCGGCTGCAAAGCCTGGGCGGGGCAGCCAGAGACTATCGCCAATGCAAATTAGTCGCAATCGCGGTCGATTGCGGCGTCCTGCCGCGCGCCAAGGGCGGAGCGTCAGGCTCCCCGGGAGGGCACGGGCCGAGGGGGGACGGCCGCTTCCGCAACGCGCCCGGCGGCTCAGCCCCGCCAGTAAGTCGGGCTCAGCAGTACCAGCACGGTCAGGAGCTCGAGCCGGCCGAGCAGCATGGCGAGCGACAGCAGCCATTTGGCGCCGTCCGGCATGCCGGAATAATTGCCGATCGGGCCGATCTCCGGCGTGAGGCCGGGTCCGACATTGCCCAGCGCCTGGGCGGCGGCGCTGATCGCCGAGAGGATGTCGATGTTGAAGGCCGAGAGCGCGATGCTGATGAGGGCGAAGGCGATCATGTAGAAGACGAAGAAGCTCAGGACCGAGCGCAGCACCTCGTCGCTGATCGGCTTGCCGTTATAGGTCGGCGGGTTGACGCGATGCGGGTGGATCAGATGCTGGATCTGCCAGCGCGCGGCGCTGACCAGCACGCCGACGCGGAAGAGCTTGATGCCGCCGGAGGTCGAGCCGGTGCAGGCGCCGATGAAGAGCAGCACCATGAAGGCGGTCATCGGCATCGCGCCCCAGGCGAGATAGTCCTCCGAGGCGAAGCCGGTCGTGGTGATGATCGAGACCACGTTGAAGCTCACGTCGCGGACGGCCGCCATCACCGGCTCGTCGTTCTGCAGCACCTGCCAGGCGGAAAGGGCGACGATATAGGCGAGCACCACGAGGCAGTAGAGCCGGGTCTGGTCGTCGCGCCAGAGCCAGGCGATATCGCCGCGCGCGGCGCGCGCCAGCAGCACGAAGGTCATGCCGCCGATGAACATGAAGAAGGTCAGCACCCACTCGACCGCCGGGTTCGCATAGAAGGCGACGGACAGGTCGCGGGTGGAGAAGCCGCCGGTGGCGAGCGCCGACATGGCGTGGCAGACGGCATCGAAGGCCGGCATGCCGGCGATCACCAGCGCGATGGCGCAGAGCATGGTGAGGGTCACATAGACCGAGATCAGCATGCCGGAGATCTGCGAGACCCGCGGCCGGCTCTTCTCGGACTTTTCCGAGGATTCGCTGCGGAAGAGCTGCATGCCACCGACCCGCAGGAGCGGCAGCACGGTGACCGCGATCACGATGATGCCGATGCCGCCGACCCAGTGCAGCAGCGCGCGCCAGAGCAGGATGCCCATGGGCTGGCCGTCGAGGCCGGTCATCACCGAGGCGCCGGTCGTGGTGAGGCCGGACATGGTCTCGAAATAGGCGTCGGTGAAATCGAGCGGTTCGGCGGTCAACATGAAGGGCAGGGTCGCGAAGCCGGCCGAAAGCACCCAGCTCGACACGGTGAGCAGAAACCCCTCGCGGACGGTGAGGGCGAGCTCGCCGCCCTTGTTGTAGCCGAGCACGAGGGCGCCGCCGACGCCGCCGGTGATGACGGCCGAGGCGAGGAACGCCTGCCAGTCGTCGTTGCCGGCGAGCGCGTCGATTCCGGCGGGCAGCAGCATGGTCGCCGCGAGCGCCAGCAGCAGGAAACCGGTGACGAAAAGTACGGCGCGGAAATCGGGCATGGGACGCCGCCCTCCCCCGGGGCGGCCGAAGGCCGACGCTCAGACGTTGCTGACGAAGGTCGCCGAGGGCGAGCCGATGATCGACATGAACTCGCGCCGGGTCCGGGAATCGGTGCGGAAGAGGCCGAGCATGCGGCTCGTGACCATGCTCATGCCGGGCTTGTGCACGCCGCGCGTCGTCATGCATTGGTGCGCCGCGTCCACCACCACGGCGACGCCCTTCGGCTGCAGCACTTCCTCGATGGTGTTGGCGATCTGGGCCGTCATCTTTTCCTGGATCTGCAGGCGCTTGCTGTAGATGTCGAGGACGCGGGCGAGCTTGCTGATGCCGACCACGCGCTGGTTCGGCAGATAGGCGATGTGGGCGCGGCCGATGATCGGCGCCAGGTGATGCTCGCAATGCGATTCGAATCGCATGTCGCGCAGCACCACCATCTCGTCATAGCCCTCGGTCTCCTCGAAGGTGCGCGACAGCACCGCAACCGGATCGTCGTCGTAGCCGCGGAAGAACTCCTCATAGGCGCGGGCGACCCGGTTCGGCGTGCCGCGCAGGCCTTCGCGCGCCGGATCGTCGCCGGCCCAGCGGATCAGGGTCGCGATCGCGGCTTCCGCTTCGGCCCGACTCGGCCGCTGGATCGCGGAGCGGACGGAGGTCCGGCGCGCGGCGGCGGTGGCTTTCGTGAGCTTGTTCATCGGATGATTTCCTTGTCGGCGCCGTCCGTGGAGGGTCGAATCGGGCTCCAGGACGCCTGGGGGGCCTCGCGACCGGGCCGGCGGGTCAATTCACTTTCATCGGCTGGTGCGGGCTGTCGAGCGAGAAGGCCGGCACCGCGACGGCGAAGCGCTCGCCGGATCTCGTCTCCATCTCGTAGCTGCCGACCATGAAGCCGGACGGCGTGGGCAGCGGCGTGCCGCTCGTATATTCGAAGCTGCCGCCGGGCTCGAGCACCGGCTGCTCGCCCACCACGCCCGCGCCGCGGACTTCCTGGATCCGGCCCAGCGCGTCGGTGATCTTCCAGTGCCGCGTGCGGAGCTGGACGGTTTCGCCGCCCCGATTCTCGATTCGGACCCGGTAGGCCCAGACGAAGCGCTGCTCGTCGGGTGCCGACTGGTCCTCGAGGTAGATCGGCTGAACCGTGACTTGAATGGAGCGCGTGGTTTCCGTGTACATGGGCTCGTGATCGAAGGGGTCCGTGATCGAAGGGCCGTGGGCCAAAGGGCGGTGGCGAAGCGGGTCGCTTCGGAGGGCGCGAGGCCTGCATCAGGCGAAGCCCGGGCCGCGGGCGGCCATTTTAACCCTGCGACCCCGCAAGTCCAGCAACGCTACGCCGCGGGTGCGAAGGCTGGCGCGTCGGCGGCAATGGCCATAGGGCGCGAATGGTCTGAAGGGTTCGTCGGTTGCGGCGTCCGCCGCCCGTACAGTCGACCGCCCGCACAAAAGAAAACGGCGCCGGGTTGCCCCGGCGCCGTCTCTCGAACAAGTCCCGCGATCGAGATTACTGCTGGATGATGATCTCGACGCGACGGTTGGCCTGCTCGCGGACGCCATCGGCAGTCGGCACCGCGTTCTCCTCTTCGCCGCGGCCCGCCGTGGTGATCTGGTCGGGGGCAACGCCGCCGCTGATGAGGGAGTCACGGACCGCGTCAGCGCGACGCAGCGAGAGCGCCATGTTGTAGTCTTCCGGACCGGAGCGGTCGGCGTGACCGGTGACCGAGATCGCCGGCGCGCCGATCGAGGCGGCATCGGCAACGACGCGGTCAACAGTCTCCTGGCCATCCGGGCGGATGTCCGAGCTGTCGAAGTCGAAATACACGATGTAGTTCTCGGGCAGCGGCGCCATTTCGGCAGGCTGCTGAGCGGGCTGCATCGCGGCTTCGAGCTCTTCGAGCGCGGCGTAGAAATCATCGCGGCAAGCGGCGATGTGATCCGGCTGATGGTTCTCTTCCTGCTGTTCGATCCAGCAGTCGAACCGGCCCTGAGCGCGGGCGGCGAGCTCCGGATAGGAGTCGCGACCGCCGGCCTCGAGAGCGACCATCAGGCGGTTACGGCCTTCGGCGAGCTGGCCGGCCGAATCCGCGGGAAGGTCCCAATTGGCGAGTTCTTCCGGCTGAACGACTTCGCCGGCAGCGGCCCGGAGGCCCTTCTGAGCGAAATAGTCGGCGTCCGGCCAATCATACATTTCATCGGCCTCGAACGCGACGATCTGCCGATATTCCTCGGTCAACGCCTGAGTGAACGGCGAGCCCGTCGCTTCGGCCGAGCGCATGGCTTCAATGTTGGTCGTGCAGCCAGCCAACAGGCCGACCAGGGCGACGACCCCCAAGAACTTCGTCTGCAGCATTTTTTTATCTCCCCAAAACCCGCGCTCGGCGATTGCCGTGCTACGGCATTGAACCGGCCCCGACCCACGTTCGCCGGAAAGACGACGCGACCGGGTCCAATAGGCTGTACCCTCACTTCGGCGGATAGTAGGTTCGATACTACCGAAAGTCAAAGGGGAACGGCCGGTTTTCGACAATTTTACACAGGCTTGCATGGCACTTGCGGGATCGCATTTCCCATCCCATCAGTCAGAACGCCGAATCCGCGAAGCTGTTCCCCGCGCGACTCGAAAATGGTCTGCCGCCCGCCGGTTTCGGCACGCGAAACTCGGGAAAAATGACGGAATCGGCAGGGATTCTCCAATTATCCCTCGGACGAGCCCTGGCTCGACCCTCTTCGGGCCCTGTCCCGGTCAAATTCATTAACGATTTGGGCAGGCGGGCAGGAAGGAAGTCCGCCCGCAATAGGCCTTCGCCGAACTGGCCCTCGGGGCCCTGCGAAACGCGGGCTGGATGCATTTTGCGTCCCGCTTGTTGCAGCTTTGCATCAGGCCTCGGTCGAGAGCGGCGGTTCCCCCCCCATGCGGGTGCCGCGCCGCGTTCCGATGACGCAGGGACCGTCGGACGAGCGTCGCGCGCGCAGACGAAGCGATCGCGTTGCATGACGAAAGCGAACGCCTCCTTGCGCATCGATGTCGCAGATGCGTCGACGCCGCTGCAGGCTATGTTCATCCCGCTTGGTTTATGCAGCTTGCAAGCGGTGACGCGCGCTGGTTCCATGGGCCGCTGAAACGAGCGGACGCAAAGCCGGTCGGCGTGCGCCGCGATCGACGATCAACGGGAGAGATGAGGATTATGGCGAGGCGAGTGACAGGCAAGTCGAAGACGGCGAAGAAGGCGAAGACAGCGAAGAAGACGAGGACGGCGAAGCAGGCGAAGGTGATCGAGCACCGCCACGTGAAGGCGCGCGCCGGCACGGCCTTCGCCGTGAAGAAGGGCGACCTCATCCGCTTCACCGACCTCAAGGGCCAGCAGCCGATCGACGTCTGGGTCTTCAAGCGGAGCGGAAAGAAGGTGGTGAAGCCGCTCGAGTTCCTCTCCTGCGAGCACACCAAGCCCTCGATCGAGAAGCTCTACCCGCACAAGGGCGATGCCGCCTACACCAACTATCGGCGCCCGATCGTGACCTTGGTCGAGGACAACTCGCCGGGCCAGCACGACATGCAATATGCGGCCTGCGATCCGACGCGCTACAAGGAGCTCGGCGCCAAGGGCAAGCATGCGAGCTGCCAGGACAATTTCCACAAGGGCATGAAGGCGATCGGGGTGACGCTGCCCTTCACGCCGCAGCCCTGGAACCTCTTCACCAACTTCTTCATCAACAAGGACGGCACCTTCACAGTGAAAGCGCCGGCGACCAGGGCGGGCGACAATTGCACGCTCCGCGCCGAGATGGACGCCTATGTCATCGTCTCCGCCTGCCCGCAGGACATGAACGATACCTGCGGCGGCAACCCGACGCCGATCGACATCGAACTGCTGCGCTAGCCGATCGGTCTTCGCCGGATTTCGGGGCGGTTTCGCAAAGCGCGGAGCCGCCCCGATCGTTTGAGACCCCCGCGAACCTGCCCGCATTTTACCCGAGGAGACGACAATGTCCGCCAGCCCCGCCCGCAAGCGCGCCGCCGCGCCCGCCGTCATCCAGGATCATCACGTCAAGGCGCGCACCGGCGTCGTGTTCGCGGTGAAGAAGGGCGACCGCATCCGCCTGACCGATCTCGAGGGCCAGCAGGGCCTCGATTTCTGGGCGTTCCGGAAGCGGGGCGACAGCATCGTCCGGCCGCTCGAGTTCCTCTCCTGCGAGCACACCAAGCCCTCGATCGAGCGGCTCTTCCCGACGGTGGGCGATGCGGCGCGCACCAACTTCCGGCGGCCGATCATGACCGTGCTCGAGGACAACTCGCCGGGCGAGCACGACATGCAATATGCGGCCTGCGACCCGACCCGCTACAAGGAGCTCGGCTTCCGCGGCAAGCATGCGAGCTGCCAGGACAATTTCCACAAGGCCGCGAAGCGCATCGGGCTCGCGCTGCCCTTCACGCCGCAGCCCTGGAACATCTTCTGCAACTTCTTCATCAACCGGGACGGCACCTTCACGGTGAAGGCGCCGGCGAGCCGGGCCGGCGACAACCTCACCATGCGCGCCGAGATGGAAGCCTGGGTCATCATCTCGGCCTGCCCGCAGGATCTGAACGCGACCTGCGGTGGCGAGCCGACCGACATCCGGGTCGAGGTGCTGCGCTAGCCCGCGCGTTCGGGAGAGGGGGCGGTCGCGCGAGGCGCCGCCTTGCTTTGGCCCGTGTCGAGCCCGGCCGCCGGCGCGGGAAGCCGCCGGGCAACTTGAAGCCGCCGCGGCCCTTGCCTATAAGAATCGCCGGGCGCGGGTGTAGCTCAATGGTAGAGCAGAAGCTTCCCAAGCTTACGACGAGGGTTCGATTCCCTTCACCCGCTCCAAACAAGAGTTCCACGGACGTCCATGAAGCGCAGAGAGAAGGGGCTTTGGCCTCTTTTCGGGCGCCGTAACCGAACCACCGCCTTCGGGCGGTGTGGTTTAGCTGGAACTGGGCATGCGCCGGATCGGCTTGATGATCTTGCCCGACTTCGGGTCGGCGAGTGCCTGCCCGATCTGGTCCAGGTCATGACCTTTCAGTCATCGGGCGAAGTCGCCGCGGACGCTGGCGTCATCCGGGTGCACGTCGTTGAATTGCGGCGGCTGTTCAACCCCATGGATCCCTCGCCTCTGCGGGATCGCGATCTCGATCCGAACGCCGAGGAATACATCGTAAGCTCGGGCCGGGAGGCGCCGCGCACTGCGCCGCTGCATCTGCTCGTCGAACTGGATCGACCCGCTGGCGCCGCCGAGATCGCGCAGCTGCGCGAGGCAATGCATCGTTTCTTCGCAACGCGCGCGGTGGTGACGCGCCGGCGCCTCAAGGAGATGTTCCGCAGGGGCCGCATCAGCCTCGCGATCGGAATCGCCTTTCTCGGCGCCGCGCTGGCCGCAAGCGAGATGATCGGCACCTTACTGCGGCCGGGCGGTGTGTTCGACGTACTGCGAGAGAGCCTGATGATCGGCGGCTGGGTGGCGATGTGGCGCCCGATCGAAGTGTTTCTTTATGACTGGTGGCCGATACACGCCGAAGCCCGCTTGCTAGACCGGCTGGCCGCGATGCCCGTCGACGTCGGGCATGCGCCCGGCGAAGCGCCGAACGATGGTCGCGCCTGAGATCGCCGGATATCCTCTAGGCATGGAGCCGATGCTTTCTCCGGGACTCGGTACCTGGGAGTCGGGCCTCTCAATGAGTAGGGAGCATCGACATGAGCGAGAAAATGCCGGCCCTGTTCATCGGTCATGGCGATGTGACGGTCATGGCGATGTGACGGGCCCGGCGCGGCGCCGGCTGATCGATCGACGGCGCGTCACCAGGCGCGGGTGACGGTCCAGCCCTGCTTCGCGAGCAGGGCGAGCAGCCCCATCTCGCCCGGGAGATGCGCGGCGCCAACCGCGACGAAGGCGTTGCCCTTCTCGAGCAGCGCCGTCATGCGCTCGACCATGCGCTCGTTGCGGTCGTCGAGCAGCCGGCGGCGCGCATGCTCCATGGCGGCGAGCGATTGCGCATCCGCGGCGATGGTGAAGAAATGCAGGAGGCCGCCGATGTTGCGGCTGAGATAGAGGTTGCGCATCAAGGCCGCGTAGCGGCCGGCATCGGCGCCGGTCTCGAGCGTCGCCGCGAGCAGGGCGAGCTGGTCGGCCTGCGGCAGGCCGTCGAACACGGCGAGCTGCTCCTCCGGGGTCTCCAGCGCCACCACCTTCTTGCCCGCATCCTGCGCGCGGTGCTGCAGCATCATGTCGAGCGGCTCGCGCTTCTCGCCGGGCTTTTGCCGTTCGCCGGGCGAGGAGCCGAACAGGAACCAGACCGCCCAGGGCTTGAGCCCGAGGAACCGCTCCGGCGGCAGGCCGTAATGCGCCGCCACGTCGCGCAGCAGCAGGAGCTGACGCTTGGTCAGCAGCGCCGCGAGGCTCTCGCCGGCCGGCAGCAACATGACGTCGCCGATCTTGTCCTGCAGCGATTCCTCGATGACGAGCTCGAGGGCGACGGCACGGCTCGCCTCGAAGGCGGCCGTGACCGGCTCGGCCAGCGTCGTCACCCGCTCGTCGCTCACATGCATCGTGCCGAAGACATGGCTCGCCGGCACGCCCGGCTTCTCGATCCGCCAGAGCAGGCCGCGGTCGAAGCCTGCGCCGTCGGCGAGCGCCAGCTGCGGCAGCATCGTTGCCGCCACCAGCAGGGCTGCGGCGATCAAGGGGCGCGGGAAACGCATCGGCACTCCGGCTCGCATTCGAGACGAATGCAAGCCTAGGGCCGAGGCGTAAAGCGCGCGTGAAAGAGCGTGGTTAACGAGCGTCGCGAACGCAAAAATTTCGCGGAAACCGGCGGCGGACAGCCCGCCGGAGGCGCGTGGCGAACGCCTCCGGCGGATCTGTAACCCTTTCTCGTTCAGCTCGGCTTCGTCGCCTTCATGATCGGCCGCTCGCCGAAGGCGCGCTGCCAGCGGTCGAGCTTGGGATTGCGCTTGCGCCAGCCGTCGGCATAGCGGAAGTCGGTGTAGTCGAGGGCGCAGGCGACGACGATCTGGTCCATCGTCAGCTCCTTCCGCGCGAGCTTGTCGACGAGCCCTTCGAGATGGTCGATCGAGCGATCGATACGCGCTTCCTGCTTGGTGATGTAGCTCAGGCTCTTCTCGCTGTCCGGCCGCACCACCTCCATGCGGCGCAGCAGGCCCGCCTCCATGATGCCGAGGCCGAGCGCGATGCGCGTGTCGAGGCCCCAGCTCTCGTCCTTCGGATAGAGGGTCGGCTTGCCGGAGATGCCGTCGAAATAGCGGCAGATGACGCGGCTGTCGTAGATGCCGCGACCGTCCTCGAGCTCCAGCGTCGGGAGCTGGCGCAGCGGGTTGGTCTTGTCCATGTAGTCGGCCGTGTAGACGTCGATCACCTTCTCTTCGACCGGCAGGCCGAGCTCGAGCATGGTGATCTTGGCGATGCGGCCGAAGGGACTGGTCGGCGCGTTGTAGAGGATCGTTGGCATCGGAATGGGTCGCCTTCGGTTGGGGGTGTCTTCGGGGGCGCAGGGGCGCCGCGAAAGGGGGCGATTGAAGCGCCGCGGCGCGGACGGC
>CAZMUZ010000083.1:0-17019 GCA_964569315.1 uncultured Rhodospirillaceae bacterium
CACCAGCGGCAGATCGCGATCTCGTCCGCTGTGGGGCGCTGGTGGACCCGTTTCTTGCCGCGCCGCTCGAACTTGAAATGCTTGACCGCATTGGTGACGAACTGCCGTTTGCGATCGATCTTCGCCTCGGCGAGGGCCTTGTCGAAAACCTGTCCGGCGGGGCCGACGAAGGGGCGGCCGGCGAGGTCTTCGGCGCTGCCGGGCTGCTCGCCGACGAACATGAGCCGTGCCGAGGCGAGGCCTTCGCCGAAGACGGTCCGGGTCGCATTGCGCCAGAGCGGGCAGGCGCGGCAGGTAGCCGCTTCGGCGCGGAGCGCGCTCAGGCTGACCGGTCCCTCGGGTTTCGGTTTCCGGCGCCTTGCCATGGCGCTGCGTTGTCGTGCGGTCTGCATTCTCCGGGAAGAACCGGCTATCCCGGGGAAGGTTCCGCCGGGCGGTCGGCTCGTTCGTGCTTCGGCGCCGTGGCCCGTTCCGGCCGGCGAAGAATCCTTGAATCCGCGTCGCCGAGGCGCATTGTGGCAATCCGTGGCGCGCGGTGCCGCCCCGGACAGGTGGCCCGGACAGGTGGCGGTCAGGTGCCGATACCGGGCGTTGCCCCGCGCCGGATTGCAGGTCAGGAGTTGCCTATGGCGAGACTCAATTCTCACGAAGTTCAGCAATTCAGGAAGCAGGGTTGGCTGGTCGGCCAGGATGCCGTGAGCGCCGACCTGCTAACGCGGCTCAACCGCCAGCTCGCCGACTGGGTGGAGGAGAGCCGCTCGAAGACCGGCAATTACGGGGAGACCCTGGCCGGCACCCACCGCTTCGATCTGGAAAAGGGCCATTCGGCCGACCGTCCGCGGCTGCGGCGCGTGAACAATCCGGTCGAGGTGTCGGAGATCTTCCGCGAGGCCGCGTTCGACAGCGCCATCGCCGACATGGCCGCGGAGGTGATCTCGCCCGATCTCAAGTTCCTGCATTCGAAGGTCAACCTGAAGCTGCCCGGCACCGATACGCGGGTAGGCTTCCACAGCGATTTCGCCTATGTGCCGCACAGCAACGAGGATGTGGTCACGACGCTGCTGATGCTGACCGACATGACGGTCGAGAACGGTTGCCTCACGGTCGTGCCGGGGTCGCATCTCGAGGCGCCCCGCAGCCTCTGGCGCGGCGATGTCTTCGCAGGCGAGGTGGCGCCGGACGCGGCGGCAGAATGCGTGCGGCGCGCCGTTCCGATCACCGGCCGCGCCGGCAGCGTCGTGCTGATGCACGCCAAGACGCTGCATGGCTCGGACCCGAACCGTTCGGGGCAGGCGCGCGGGCTTTACATCAGCATCTATTCGGCCGCCGATGCGATGCCGATCTCGCCCAACAGCTTGCCCAATCGCGACGAGGGTCGGATGGTGCGCGGCCAGCCGACGCGAATGGCGCGGCTCGGCGGCGGACCGGTCGAGCTTCCGGCGGCCTTCCGCTCGACCTCGTTCTTCGAGGTGCAAGGCCAGCAGTCGGTCTACGCGAACGCCAACCACTAGGCGTTTCGCGCGCGGGGTCACGTCGCTCGCGCTTCCTCGATCGCGTGCCAGATCCGCTCGGGCGTCGCCGGCATATCGATGTGGCGCACGCCGAATTCGGCGAGCGCGTCCACGATCGCGTTGACGATGGCGGGCGGCGCGCCGAGCGCGCCCGCTTCGCCGGCACCCTTTACGCCCATCGGATTGGTCGCGCAGAGGGTGTTCTCGGTCGAGAAATCGAACATTGGCAGGTCGCCCGCGCGCGGCAGCCGGTAGTCCATGAAAGAGCCCGAAAGGAGCTGCCCGCTCTCGGGGTCGTATCGGCACTGCTCGAACATCGCCTGACCGATGCCCTGCGCCGTGCCGCCCTGCACCTGACCCTCGAGCAGAAGCGGATTCAGCACGCGCCCGAAATCGTCGACGATGGTGTAACGGCAGATCGTCGCCAGGCCGGTATCGGGATCGATCTCGATCTCCGCGACATGACAGCCGTTCGGGAAGGTCGCGGCCGTGGGCCTGTAGAGCGCCCGCGTGGCAAGCCCGAACTCGAGGCCGTCGGCCGGGCGCTTCGGATCGTAGGCGGCGGCCGCGATCGCCGGGAGTCCGATCGAACGATCGGTGCCGACGACGCGGAACGCGCCTTCGGCGAACTCGATATCGGCCTCCGCGGCTTCCAGCAGGGCGGCCGCCCAGCGTCGGCAGATGGCCGCCATGCCGTCGGTCGCCATTCGCACGGAATGGCCGCCGACCGGCATCGAGGCCGCCGCGGCCGTGCCGCTTCCATAGGCGATCTGGTCGGTGTCGCCTTGCACGAACCGGATCTTCTCGAGCGGCAACCCGAGTCCGTCCGAGACGATCTGCGCGAAGGTGGTCGCATGGCCCTGGCCGGTGCTCTGGGTTCCGATCGAGAGCGTGGCCGAGCCGTCGGTTTCGATGCGCAACTGGGCCGGGTTCTCGAAAGCGCCGCCGGCCTTCTCCACATAGAGCGCCAGGCCGATGCCGCGGCGCCGTCCGCGCGCACGGGACGCCTCGCGACGCGCGGCGATGTCCTGCCAGCCGGCGTTGCGCAAGGCCGTCGTCATGACCCGGTCGAAATCGCCGCTGTCATAGGTCGGCCCGAGTATTGTGGTGAAGGGCATGGCACGCGCGGGAATGAAATTGCGGCGCCGGATTTCGTCGGGTCCGAGGCCGATCTCCCGCGCCGCCGCGTCGATGATCCGTTCCAGCAGGTAGGTCGTCTCGGGACGTCCCGCGCCGCGATAGGCATCGACCGGCACGGTATGGGTGAACACGCATTTCACCGCACTGTGGATTGCCGGAATCCGATAGGGGCCGGAAAGCATCGGCATCGAAGCCGTCGTGGGAACGTAGGGGCCGAACGAGGAGAGGTAGCTTCCCATGTTGGCGATCGTCGTGACGCGCAGCCCGAGGAACCGGCCGTCCGCGTCGAGCGCGAGCTCCGCCCGGGAAACCTGGTCGCGCGCCTGGGTATCCGAAGTAAATGCCTCCTGGCGGTCCGAGACCCAGCGCACCGGTCGGCCGGTCAGCCGGGCCGCCCATAGCACCAGCGCCTGCTCGCCATAGGCCGGCATCTTCATGCCGAAGCCGCCGCCCACATCCGGCGTGATCACGCGGATCCGCTCGCGGGCGATCCGGAATACGTCATCGGCCAGAACGTCGCGCACCACATGCGCGCCCTGCGTCGAGCTGTAGAGCGTGTAACGATCGAGCGCAGCGTCATGGACGCCGATCGCGCCGCGCGGCTCGAGGGCGCTCACGATCACCCGATTGTTGACGAGATCGAGATGCGTCCGGTGCGCGGCCTTCCGGAATGCCGCCTCGACAGCCGCCGCATCGCCCAGCGCCCAGTCGAGACAGACATTGCCCGGGGCTTCGTCCCACACCGGCGGCGCGCCGGCATCGAGCGCGGCAGCGGTGTCGACCACGGCCGGCAGCGGATCGTACTCGATTTCGATCAGGTCCGCGGCATCGCGTGCGGCCGCCAGAGTGTCGGCGACGACGAAAGCGACGGGATCGCCCACATGCCGGACGCGGTCGACGGCAAGCGCGTAGTGGGGCGGGGTTATGAGGGCGGCGCCGTCGCGGCCCTTCAGCCCGGGGAGGCAGGGGATGCTGCCGAGCCCGGCGCCGACGAGATCGCCGCCCGTGAGAATGCAGGCGACGCCGGGCCCGGCCGCGGCCGCCGCCGTGTCGATCCGACGGATCGCGGCATGCGCATGCGGCGATCGCAGCGCATGGCCATGGAGTTGCCGGGGAAGCTGAATGTCATCGACGAACTGCCCGCTTCCCGTGAGCAGGCGAACATCCTCGATGCGCCTGACCGGCTGACCGATTCCGAACTTCGACATTCCGTGCCGCGAATTTCCGTGCGCGCATTGACAGCGCGCCGGCGATCTTAGTGGCGAGGGCGTTCGCAAGCCACGGGGATTTCCTCTCGCCCGTCTCCCGCAATCTCGGGTCCCGGTCCTGCCGTCGAGTGCCGCCGCCTCGACATCGCCCCATCGCCGCGAGAGGACGCCCGATACGGGGGGTGGTATGGCGGCGACCGGTTCGATCCGCGCTAGAGGCGCTCCCCCACCGCCGTCACGGGGATGAGCGGTTGCCAGGACTCGCCCGCCGCCACCAGACAACTGGTGCCGTCCGGCTGCGTGAGCAGGATGCTCCAGGTGGCGCCGTCCGCGCTGGCCAGGACTTCGACGAGCGACCCGTTGTCCGAGATGCCGATCGCGGCCGGCGCCTCGTGGAACTTGTCGGTCAGGGCCTTCACCACCGAATCCCGCGGGCCGCAATTCGGCGCCTCCGGATAGGCGGGCGTCGAAACCAGCAGGGCAGCGCCTGCGATGAGGGCGCCGGTCGCCACGACCGCGAGCCCCGACAGCAGGATCCTCGCCTTCGATCTCCGATTTCGCGCCGTCATCGACGACCTCCTCTCGGCCGCGACGTGGCGGCTCCCCGTGGAAGAACCCCACGACCAACCAACCCCCGAGCGGCCTTTCGGCTCCGGCTCGTGCCCGGAATGCCGAGGGCGATCGGGGATGTCCGCCCTTTCAAGGGCTTGGGCCGGAGGCAAAGAAAGGGAGCCCTGCGCCTGAGGCCGATTCGGACCGTGCGGCCGGCTGGCGGCCGACCGGACCGGACGAGATCGGACCGGGCTGGATCAGATCGGATCAGATCAGATGGATCTCGACATCCCGCGGGGTGCCGTCGCCGCCATTGGTCGGATAGACATCGTCCGGGCAGGCGGAGAACGCGACGAGGCAATCCATCTCGGCACGCAGCTCGACATGGTCGCCGGGCTTCGAGAGCGGCCGGACAAAGTCGATATGGCCGCCGGGCTCGACCGGGGCCTGCATGAAAAGGTTCCAGGGGCTTGGCGTCGCGGCCGATTTCAGGCCATGCGCGGCGAGCGCCGCGGCGAGATTGTCGGCGCAGTTCGCATGATCGCGACCGCGCCCGGCACGCTCGTACATGGGCCGGCTGCAGGCGGCGATCAGCGTGTCGTGCCGGCCGGGCGAGGTGTCTTGCATAATGGTGAGGATCGGCCGGTAGAGATTGGTCAGCAGCAGGTCGCCGGTTTCGAAGAAGAGCTTCTGCAGCACCTCGCGGCAATGCTCGAGCGACAGATACTCGCTCGCGGATGCGAAGGCTTCCGGGGACACGGAAGCGCCCGGGGATGCGAAAGCCTCCGGGGATGCGAAGGCCTCGGGGATTGCGAAAGCCCATGTGTCCACGACCTGCGTGCCGTGGCTGTTGATCACCCGCAGACGCTCTCCCTTGCGCAAGGCGAAGCCGGTGCCGGTGCGGGCGGTGAGGGTGAAGCGCCGTTCGGCCATGATGCGGGATCCTCTTCTGCCACCGGCCGCACTCTGCCAGCCGCGCGACCTCGCTTCCACCCGCGCGGCGGCCGCTCGCGCGCGCAAGGCGTCTGCATGGGGCCGGCAGATCGGGGGTTGCATCGTTGCGAGTTACGGGGTAAATCCTCACGAACGTCGCGGTTTTCGTTGTTGCACCGCACAAAAATTACGAAATCCGTAACGGAATCAGCGACAGCGACGGCCTCCTTCACCAAGTCTCTGAACCATGGCTGCTGAGACGAGCAAATCTACCGCTCCGGTCCATGTCGTCCCGCGTTCCGCCTGGGAAGCGGACGAGCGCGACGACGAGCTGCGCCACGAGGCGCGCGCGCTCGCCGAGGACGGGATGAACCGGGAGATCATCAAGCGCCTGCAGGATGACGGGCGCATGAGCTTCTCCAGCATCGCCCGCGAGCTCGGCACCTCGGAGGCCACGATCCGCAACCGGGTGAGCCGGATGATCGAGACCCGGCTGATGCGGGTGATCGCGGTGGTGGATCCGGTGTCGCTCGGCCGCACCTCCTACGCCATGGTCGGGCTCACCGTGGCGCCCGGCTGCGACCCGCGGCGCGTCGGCAAGGTGTTCGCCGATTGCGACGAGGTCACCTATGTGCTGTTCGCCGCCGGCAAGTTCGATCTCATGGTGGAGGTGATCTGCGAGGAGGCGGAGGCGTTCCGGAGCTTCCTGCTGGATCGCTGCTACAGCAACCCCGAGATCGCGAGCGTCGAGCCGATGATGGGGCTGCAGCTCCTGAAGAGCCTGATGAAATGGGGCCGTCCGTGAGCGGGATCGCGTCGGATCGCGACGCCGCCGCAGCCCTGCCGGCGACGCGTCGCGCCCGGCGCATCTTCGAATATAAGCGCTCCATCCCCTGGACCTGGGCCGTCGGCCTCGGCATCTCGATCTGGGTTCTCTTCTTCGGGCTCTGGGAAATCGCCTCGGTCCGCGGCTGGGTCAACGCGACCTTCATGCCGGCGCCGCATACGGTGCTGGGCACGCTCTATGTCATGCTGGCCGAGCGCGCCTTCCTGACCGACATCATGGGCAGCGTCTATCGCATCGTCGTGAGCTTCCTTGCGGCCTCGGCGATCGCGGTGCCGATCGGCGTGCTGATGGGCTGCTTCCGCGTGGTGGACGCCTTCGTCAACCCGTTCGTCGCCGCCTGGCGCTATTTGCCGGCGCCGTCCTTCGTGCCGCTGCTGCTGATGTGGTTCGGGGCGGGCGAGGGCTCGAAGCTGGCGCTGCTCTTCATCGGCGTGGTGTTCTTCCTCGCGACCCTCGTGATGGACCACACCCGCGCGGTGCGCACCGAGCTCATCGAGACCGGCATGACGCTGGGTGCCAGCCGGCGGCAGATCCTGCGCACCGTCGTGGTGCCGGCGGTGCTCCCCAACATCCTGATCTCGATGCGGCAGATGCTGGCGGTGAGCTGGACCTACCTCGTCATCGCCGAGATCGTCGCCTCGACCACCGGCATCGGCGCGGTGATGATGCGCGGCCAGCGCTTCCTTCACGTCGACGAGATCATGGCCGGCATCGTCGTGATCGGCGTGCTCGGCCTCGCCTTCGATTTCCTGTTTCGTTTCGCGCACCGCCTGCTGTTTCCCTATCTCCAGCGCGGGAACAGCTAGGCGGGAAGAGAAGAAGCGGGAAGCTACCCGCCGGCAATTGGAACCAGGCGAACCGCGCCGGAGAACCGGCGCACTCAATGGGAGGTGCAAGATGCGACAGAGTTCCGGATCGACGCTTCGGCGTCTCATGCTGGCGGCGACGGTCGCCGCGGCGGCGGTCGTCGGCGCGGCCGGTGCCGCCTCGGCCAAGGATCAGGTCCGCGTGGCCGGCCTCACCTGGCCGGGCTATGGCTGGTGGTACATCATCGAGGCGAAGGACCTGGCACCCGATCTCGAGATCACCTATCAGGCGATCGAGGATCCGTTCCAGAGCTTCGCGCTGATGGCCTCCGGCCAGCTCGAGGTGATCTCGAGCACGGCGGAGTTCGCCCCGATCGGCGCCTCGCAGAACATGCCGGTGCGCCAGATCACCTACGGCAATCTCTCGCACGGCACGGACCAGATCCTGCTCCGGCCCGAGATCAAGAGCGCCGAGGATCTGCGCGGCAAGAAGGTCGCCGTCATGGTCGGCGGCCTGCCGCAGATCATGCTCGGCATCTATCTCGAGAAGAACGGCGTGCCGTTCGATTCCGTCGAATATGTGAACGTCATCATGGATCAGGCCGCGGCCGCCATGATCGGCGGCACGGTCGGCGCGGCCGAGCTCTGGGAGCCCTTCGCGAGCCAGGCGCTGGCGGCGATCCCGGGCGCCACCAAGGCGGCGAGCACCGCCGATCCGGAATGGGCCGAGACCGCGATCATCGCCGACGCGCATTTCATGAACGCCGACTGGATCCGCGATCACCGCGAGGTGGCGGTGAAGACGCTGAAGGCGATGTATGACGCGATCGCCTGGTGGAAGGCCAACCCGGCGGAAGGCAACCAGATCATCGCCGACGGCATGAAGATGTCGGTCGCCGACGTCGAGCTGGTGATCGGCAAGGACGGCAGCGGCCTCGATTCCGGCCTCTATCCCTACAACTTCATGGAAGCGGCGCAGTTCTGCGGGGCCGCCCCCGGCGAGCCGCCCTTCGGCCAGAAGAACGGCCAGATGAACGACTACTACAAGCTCACCAACGAATGGTGGGTGAAGTTCGGCGTGGTCAAGGAGATGTATCCCGCCGACAAGGGCGTCGATTGCAGCCTCCTCAAGGACCTCTACGACAGCGGCTATCGCGGCTGAGCCGAAGCTCCCTCCGGCGCCGGCGGCGTGGCTCGGACCGCCGCCGGCGTCGAATTCCATTCTCCGGGCATGAGGTTCCAAGACCGATGACGACGAATTATCCCGCGTCCATGCAGGACGCGTTCCCGAGCAAGGCGCGCATCGCCAAGACGAGAGCCGACCTCGAGAAGGCCGGCGTCAAATACGTCCTGTCCTGCTGGATCGACATTCTCGGCAGCGCCAAGACCAAGCCCGTTCCGGTTTCCGAGCTCGAGGCCATCTGCACCGGCAAGGGGCCGCAATTCGCCGTCCATTCCGTGACCATGTTCCCGGATCTGGGGCCGGCCGACCCGGACCAGATCCCGATCCCCGACCTCGACAGCCTGCAGATCGCGCCCTGGAATCGCGAATATGCGATCGTCATGGCCGATCTCTTCTACGAGAACGCGCCCTATAACGTCTGCCCGCGCCTCGCGCTGAAGCGCACGGTGAAGGCGGCGGCGGATGCCGGCTTCGCCTTCTATGCCGGGCTCGAACCCGAATTCATGGTCATGAAATATAACGACCAGGGCCAGCCGGTGAAGGCGTTCGACAACGACCCGGAGCCCGGCCGCGGCTTCCGCCCGCGCCGGCAGGCCTTCGGCTACGACCTCGAATTCTCGCTCGACGCCATGCCGTTCCTCGGCGAGCTCATCGGCATCCTGAACGGGATGGGCTGGGGCATGAAGAACGTCGTCTGCGAGGGCGCCTATTCGCAGTTCGAGATCGATTTCGGCTATACCGACGTGCTGGCGATGGCCGACCGCTTTACCTTCCTGCGCGCGCTCCTGAAGGAAGTGGGGAAGCGCCATGGCTGCTTCATCACCTACATGCCGAAGCCGACCCAGTCCGACTGGCGGAACGGCGCGCATGTGAACTGGAGCATGCAGTCGGTCAAGAAGCCGGGCGTGAACCTGTTCCACGACCCGAAGAAGGACGGGTGGAGCGACTATGCGCTGCAATCGATCGCCGGCGTGCTCAAGCACGGCGTTGCGATGGCGGCGGTCAACTGCTCGACGGTGAACAGCTACAAGGGGCTGATCGGCCGCGCCCAGGAGTTCGAGGGCGGCACGGTGACCTGGGCGCCGACCCATATCACCTATGGCGTCAACAACCGCTCGGCGATGCTGCGGCTGCCGCAGGCGCGCTTCGCGATCGAGAACCGCGCCGTCGACATGTGCGTCAATCCCTATCTGTCGCTCGCCATGCATGCGGCGGCCTCGCTCGAAGGCATCCAGCAGAAGCTCGATCCCGGCCCGGCGCTCAACAAGTCGCTCTATGACATGAGCCCCGCCGACCGCGCCAAATACAAGGTGCAGCCGCTGCCGCGAAACCTGAACGAGGCGATCACCGCCTTCGCCGGCGACTCTCTGGCGAAGGACGTGTTCGGCCCGGTCATGCACAAGCTCTATGTGCAGCATAAGCAGGACGAGTGGGACCGCTTCCACGAGACGATCACCGAGTGGGAGCAGCGCGAATATCTGCGCTTCTTCTAGGAAGGACCAGGACCGGCGGATGAGCCCGTTGCCCGAATCGAAGATCGCCCCGGCCGAGCGGCGGAGCAAGCTCTCCGTCCGCGGCGTCGGCAAGACCTTCCAGTTCAGCGGCCGCGAGACGATCGAAGCGGTGCGCGGCGTCTCCTTCGACGTGATGGAGAACGAGATCTGCGCGCTGCTCGGTCCCTCGGGCTGCGGCAAATCCACGGTGCTGCGCATGGTGGCGGGGCTGGAGGAGCCCACCAGCGGCGCCATGACGCTCGACGGCCATCGCATCGAGGGCCCCGACAAATCGCGCGGCATGGTGTTCCAGGCCTATACCTCCTTCGACTGGCTCACGGTCCAGCAGAATGTCGAATATGGCATGCGGATCAACAAGGTGCCGAAGACGGAGCGGAAGGAGCGGGCGGCTCGCTTCATCGATCTCGTGAAGCTCGCGAGGTTCCGCAACGCCTACCCGTCGCAGCTTTCGGGCGGCATGCGTCAGCGAGTGGCGATCGCCCGTACGCTCGCCAACGATCCCTCGATCCTGCTGATGGATGAGCCGTTCGGCGCGCTCGACGCCGAGACCCGGTGGCAGATGCAGGAATTGATGGTGGGCATCGCCGAGACCTCGCAGACGACCCTGCTGCTGGTGACGCACGACCTGGAGGAAGCGATCTTCCTCGCCGACCGTATCGTCTTCATGTCGCGTCATCCGGGGACGGTGCGGGAGAACCTGATGGTCGATTTCAAGAAGGGTCGCCGGTTCCAGAGCCGGGAGCAGATGATCGAGGCGCCCGGCTATTACGAGCTCGAGAAGAAGATCATGCATCTGATGCGCGACGAGAGCCGTCGCGACGCGGATAGTGCCGCCGGGCTGGCGCACTGAAACCGGAGAGGAAGGGAGAGAGCCATGTGCGGAATTTGCGGCTGCGATGCCGGCGAAGCGCGCATCGACGGAAACCCGTCGCCGGAAGCGGCGCATCTGCCCCTGATCCGCGGCAAGACGACGCCCGCGTCGCACGATCATGGGCATGCGCATGATCATGGGCACGGCCACGACCATAGCCATAGCCATGACCATCATTCGCATCGGAACGGTCACGGTCATGCCCCGCAGCCGTCGGGCATCGTGCAAATCACCGAGCGCGAGCATCTCGTCGCGATCGAGCAGGGCATTCTCAGCAAGAATGACGGGTTTGCGGCGGTGAACCGTGCCCGCTTCGCAAAACAGGGCATGCTCGCCCTCAACTTCGTTTCCAGCCCCGGCGCGGGCAAGACCAGCCTGCTGGTCGCCACCATCGAGGGGCTGAAGCACGAGTTGCCGATCGCCGTGATCGAGGGCGATCAGGAGACCGAGAACGACGCCGAGCGGATCCGCGCCACGGGCATTCCCGCGGTGCAGATCAATACCGGCCGCGGCTGTCATCTCGACGCCCATATGGTGGGCCATGCGCTCGACGGCATGACGGTCCAGCAGGGCTCGCTGCTGCTGATCGAGAATGTCGGCAATCTCGTCTGCCCGGCCTCCTTCGACCTCGGGGAGGCGCACAAGGTCGCGATCCTCTCGGTGACGGAGGGCGAGGACAAGCCGATCAAATATCCCGACATGTTCGCGGCCGCGCGGGTGCTGGTGATCAGCAAGATCGACCTGCTGCCCTATCTCCGCTTCGATCTCGAGCGCGCCCTCGAATACGCGCGGCGCGTCAACCCGACCATCGAGGTCGTCCGCCTCTCGACCGAGACGGGCGAAGGCATGCCGGCCTGGCTCGATATGCTGCGGCGTCAGGTCGGCGCGGCGCGCGCGGGTCTGATGGGCGACGCCGGCCAGGTGGCGCCGGAGCGGGAAGACCGCGCCGCGGCCATGGATCGCCGCCGCCGCGCGGCGGCGGTCTGAGAGGGCGCCATGCACGAGCTTTCCATCGCGACGAGCCTCGTGGAGCTGGCCTGCGATCATGCGCGGCAGCGTGAGGGCCGGCGGGTGACGAAGGTCATGATCCGCATCGGCGTTCTGCAGCATGTCGCGCGCTCGCTCTATTTCTGCTTCGACAATGTGGCGCGCGGGACCGCCTGCGAAGGCGCGGTGCTGGAGATCGAGGAGGTCGGCCTCACCGTCGAATGTCCCGCCTGCCGCGCCGTGAAGGCGCCGAGCGGCCTCTATAATTTCCGCTGCCCGGATTGCGGCGTGCCGACGCCGCAGGTCGTCACCGGGCGCGAGCTGCAGCTTGTCTCGATTGTGCTGGCGCCGGATGCCGCCACCGATGCGCCGGCCCTCGGCCGTGCCGGCGACGAACCGATTTACGCAAGGAGCACCTCATGAGCACGCGCCTTACCGATACCTGGGAAGTCGTCCCCCATCAGCTCGACGGGCCGGGACGCCATGACCGGAAGGACGACCATATCCGCTCGCCGCGTCTCCATAACGGCGCCTTCAAGTCTGCCGGCCTCGCCACCTTCATGGGAGCGCCCTATTGCGTGCCGGACCGGCATGCGATCCGCAAGGCGGGGGCCAAGGTCTGCTTCCTCGGCGTGCCCTGGGATCAGGGGCAGATCGTGCGGTCCGGCACGTCTTCCGGTCCGGCGGGGCTGCGCGAAGCCTCCACGCAATATTTCCCCTACATGTTCGAGTTCGACGTCGATCTCCTTACCTTCTTCCGGGTGGTCGATTGCGGCGACATCCCGCTCGTGCCGGGCAACAACGATCGCTCCCACGAATACATCTATAACTACGTGACGGAGTGCCTCGAGGGCGGCGCCAAGGTGCTGCTCTGCGGCGGCGACCATTCCGTGCCGATCCCGGCGGCGAGAGCCCTCTCGGATTTCCACAAGAAGGGCAAGATCGGCTACCTCCATATCGATTGCCATCTCGATTCCGCGCCGGATTGGGGCGGCATCATGGCCACCAACTGTTCCGGCCCGTCGCGCGCGCTCGATCTGCCGAACTGCGACGCCAGGAACATCGCCCATATGGGCTCGCGCAACGGCCTCAACCCGAAGGACTGGGTGGATTTCTTCACCGACAACGGGGTCCGCATGATGCCGATGCTGGAGGTGGCGGATCGCGGCATCGAGGAATGCACCCGCGAGATCTTCGACATCGCCTGGAACGGCACCGATGCGATCTATTGCTCCTGGGACACGGACTCGCTCGACGCGAGCTGCATGCCGGGAACGACCGCGCCGGAATGCTTCGGGATCAAGGCGCGCGAGGCGTTGCAGCTCGCGCGCATCGCTGGCACCTACGGGGCCGACATTCTCGAGATCTCGGAGCTCTGCCCGATCTTCGACGTGAGCCAGATGAGCACCAAGCTCGCCTGCTGCATGCTCTACCAGTATCTCGGCAGCCGCGCGAAGACCCTGCGCGACCAGGGCAAGAATCCATAAACGGCGCGGACGCGCGCCCTCCACCGTTTGCATCAGGAGCGACGACCATGAACCCCGCGAAATACAGCCATCTCTTTTCCCCCACCGGCGGCGACGGCGCCGACAATTATCGCGCGCCCGGCCAGATCACCTTCCTCCGCTCGGATCACGTGCCGCTGAAGACCGAGGCGCTCAAGAAATCGGGCGTGAAGTTCGCCTTTATCGGCGTGCCGTTCGACGAGGGCAATATCGGCAAGCCGGGCTCCGAGGACGGCCCCCGCGAGTTCCGTATCGCCTCGCAGGAATATTTCCCCTACTGGTTCGAGTATCAGGTGGACCTGCAGGGGGTTGCGGTCGATTGCGGCGACGTGCAGATGCCGAAGGTCAATCCGACCCTCGCCCGCGAGCGCATCTATGGCGCCGTGCGCGAGGTGCTGGCGGCGGGCGTGATTCCGATCATCTGCGGCGGCGACCGCTCGCTCGCGATTTCCGTGGGCCGCGCGCTCTCGGACCACTATGCCGGCAAGAAGGTCGGCAACCTGCATTTCGGCGCGCAGCTCGACCTCGCCGATAGCTGGGCCGGCGAGAAGACCGTCAGCACCTGCGCCTGGGCGCGGGTGACCGAGCAGCCGAACATCAAGGCCGATCATTGCGCGCATCTCGGCGCGCGCAATTCCCTGAATCCGAAGGACTGGATCGATCTCGCGAAGGAGCGGAAGCTGCGCTACTACCCGATGATTGAGATGCTCGATCGCGGCGTCACCAAGGTCGCAGGCGAGGCGATCCGCAAGGTCTGGGACGGCACGGACGCGCAGTATCTGAGCTTCAATTTCAACGTGATGGATGCCTCGGCGGCGCCGGGCGTGACCTCGGCGGAGCCGGGCGGTATCGAGGCCCGCGAAATGATCCGCATTGCGGATATGATCGGCAAGGAAGGCAAGGTCTCGGCGATCGAGATTTCCGAGCTCTGCCCGATCTTCGACGTGAGCGGCACCACGTCGCGCCTTGCGGTCTGCATCATCCTCCGCATCATGGCGGCGATGGCCCAGGCGCACGGCAAGACGGTGGACGAATCGCTGCGCCGGCCGAAATCGGCCTGACCGGCGAAGTCGCCGGAAGCGACGACGGGAGCGGAGACGACAGCAGGTGCTTCGGCTCGAGCGAATCCTGGGATATGCGAGCGACGCCGGCATGGCCGGCCCGCTCCATGCGCTCGAGCATGACGGCAAGGTCGAGCGGATCCTGCTTTCCGGCGACGACATGCTGCGTCACCGTCTCCATGTCGTGACCGACCGCGGCACGGAATGCGCCATAATGCTGCCGCGGAAGGAGAAGCTCGGCAACGGGGCCGTCCTGCTGCTGGAGCCGGGGCGCGCGATCCTGGTCCAGCTCGAACGCCAGCAATGGCTGACGCTGGAGACGGACGACCCAGCCTCGGCGCTCAAGATCGCCTATTTCGCCGGCAACATGCACTGGCCGGTCCGGTTCGAGGAAAACCGGCTCCGTATCGCCCTCGGCGGGCCGGAGCGGCACTATCTCGACCGGCTCGCCCATCTGCTGCAGGACGGCAAGGTCCGGCGGGTGGACGATGCGTGACGATGCCGCCCTGCTGGTTGCGCTCCAGCATGCCGACAGTTTCTTTCCGGGCGGCGGCACCGCCTTCTCCTGGGGGCTGGAGCCACTCCATAGCGACGGGCGGGTCACGGACGCTGCCGCCGTGGAGCGCTTCCTAAGAACCCAGATCGAGTGGCGCTGGGCGAGCTGCGACCGGCCCTTCCTGATCGCGGCGCATCGGGCCGCCGGCGACCTCGGCCGGATCGCCGGGATCGACCGGGTCTATATGGCGATGGTGCTGCCGCGCGAGCTGCGCGAGGGCGCGGTGCGCGCCGGCGGGGCCTTGCTCGAGATCCATCGCCGGCTCGGGACGGCGGGTGCGGCCGACTATCGCGCCCTGGTTCGCGACGCGGGCGCTTCCGGCGCGCTCCCCGTCGTGCAGGGCTTCGTCTGGCAAGCTTGCGGCATCGAGGAAGCCGCCGCGGCAGCGCTCTCGGCCCACGCGCTCTCGGTCGGGGTGGTGGGGGCGGCGATCCGCCTCGGGATCATCGGCCATGTCGCCGCGCAGTCCATCATCATGGCGACGCGGCCGCTCATCGCGGCGCAGCTCGCAACGCCCGCCGCTGAGATCGATCGCGCCCACAGCTTCGCGCCGGCGGCCGATATCGCCGCCATGCGCCACGAAACCCAGACCGCGCGTCTTTTCGCCAATTAGCGACGGAAGGCAGAGGGAGAGCCGCCATGCTGCTGACGCCCACCGAACTCGAGCGATTGACCATCTTCACGGCCGCCGAGCTCGCCCGAAAGCGGCGTGCGCGCGGGCTCCCGCTCAACCATCCGGAGGCGACGGCGATCATCGCCGACGAGATCCTGGAGGGCGCGCGGGACGGCCGCAGCGTCGCCGATCTCATCGGCTTCGGCTCGACCCTGCTCAGCACCGATGACGTCATGCCGGGCGTGGCCGACCTGATGCCGATGCTGCAGGTCGAGGCGACCTTCCCGGACGGCACCAAGCTCGTCACCGTGCATGAGCCGATCCGGCCGGGAAAAACCGCGATCCAGAAGAAGGATCGCATCGTGCCGGGCGAGATCGTTGCGGCCGAGGGCGAGATCGAGATCAATGTCGGGCGCCGCAAGGCGACGGTGAAGGCGGTCAATACCGGCGACCGGCCGATCCAGGTCGGCAGCCATTATCACTTCTTCGAAGCCAATCCGGCGCTCGACTTCGACCGGGCGGCATCCTTCGGCATGCATCTCGACATCCCGGCCGGCACGGCGGTGCGCTTCGAGCCCGGCGAGACGAAGCAGGTCGCGCTCGTCGCCTTCGGCGGGACGGGCGAGATTTTCGGCCTCAATGACCTGACCGGCGGCGCCACCGGCGAAGGCCAGAAAGCCGCGGCGCTGCAACGCGCCCGCGAGCGCGGATTCAAGGGAGCCTGAGCCATGGCAAAGATGACCCGCAAGGAATATGCGACGCTCTATGGGCCGACCAAGGGCGACGCGGTGAGGCTCGGCGATACCTCGCTCTTCGCCGAGATCGAGCACGACTACGCCGTGCCGGGCGACGAATGCCTCCATGGCGGCGGCAAGACGTTGCGCGACGGCATGGGCCTCGTTGCCGGCCTCGACAGCAGCCAGGGCTCGCTCGACATGCTGATCAGCAACGCGGTCATCATCGACCCGGTGCTCGGCGTGGTGAAGGGCGATATCGGCATCAAGGAGGGCAATATCGTCGGCGTCGGCAAGGCCGGCAACCCGCAGGTCATGGACGGCGTCGATCCCGACCTGATCGTTGCGGCTGCCACCACGGTGCGCGACGCGGAAGGGCTGATCGCCACGCCGGGCGGCATCGACGTCCATGTGCATTTCGACAGCGCGCAGCTCTGCGAGCACGCGATCTCCTCGGGCCTCACCACCATGCTCGGCGGCTCGCTCGGCCCCATTACGGTCGGCATCGACTGCGGCGGCGCCTGGAACGTCGGCAAGATGCTGCAGGCCGCGGAGGAGTGGCCGATCAATTTCGGCTTCCTCGGGCGCGGCAACTCCTCGAAGCCGGGGTCCCTCATCGACCAGATCGCCGGCGGCTGCCTCGGGCTCAAGATTCACGAGGATTGGGGCGCGATGCCCTCGGCCATCGATTGCTGCCTCTCCGTCGCGGACGAACTCGACTTCCAGGTCCAGCTCCACACCGACACGCTCAACGAGAGCGGCTTCCTCGAACACACCCTGGCGGCGATCAAGAACCGCACGATCCACATGTATCACGCGGAAGGTGCCGGCGGCGGCCATGCGCCGGACATCATCCGGATCTGCGGCGAGCTCAACTGCCTGCCGTCCTCGACCAACCCGACCAATCCCTACACCGTGAACACGTTCGACGAGCATCTGGACATGATCATGGTGTGCCATCACCTGAACCCGAAGGTGCCCGAGGACGTGGCCTTCGC
>CAZMUZ010000084.1:0-16624 GCA_964569315.1 uncultured Rhodospirillaceae bacterium
ATGCCCATTTCTTCGAAGTAGCCGCCGCACGCCTTCACCATTCGATCGAACGTCTCAGGCTCTTGCTCCTCGTCGAGATAGAGCTCAGCCGCGATCCCCATGAGCGGTCCCTCCGCGATTGAAGAGGATAAAATAATACGGGAATTTTTGAATATGTATATAAATCTAAGGTTGTATTAACTGGCGCTTTTCCTGGTATTTCTTAGAGGCAGGGTCCGGCGCCGCCTCTATTCCGCCAGCTCCGCCCGATCCTTGAAGAGCTCGAGCGCCTCCGGGTTCGCCAGCGCCTCGCGGTTGTTCACCGGGCGGCCATGCACCACGTCGCGCACCGCGAGCTCGGTGATCTTGCCGCTCTTGGTGCGCGGGATGTCGGCAACCTGCAGGATGCGTGCCGGGACGTGGCGCGGCGTGGTGTTGCGGCGGATCTGCTGCTTGATCCGCTCGCGCAAGCCGTCGTCGAGCGCCATGCCCGCACGCAGCCGCACGAAAAGCACGACCCGGACGTCGCCCTCCCAATCCTGGCCGATGACGATGCTTTCCTCGACCTCGGGAAGCTGCTCGACCTGGCGGTAGATCTCGGCCGTGCCGATCCGGACGCCGCCCGGATTGAGCACCGCGTCCGAGCGGCCATAGATGATCATCCCGCCATGCGCCGTGATCTCGGCATAGTCGCCATGGCACCAGACGTTCGGGAACCGCTCGAAATAGGCCTTGCGGTATTTCGCGCCGTCGGGGTCGTTCCAGAAGCCGATGGGCATCGAGGGGAAGGGCCGGGTGCAGACGAGCTCGCCCTTCTCGCCGACGAGAGGCCGCCGGTTCTCGTCCCAGACCTCGACCGCCATGCCGAGCCCCAGCGCCTGGATCTCGCCGCGCCAGACCGGGCCGGTGGGATCGCCCAGCACGAAGCAGGAGACGATGTCGGTGCCGCCCGAGATGGAGGAGAGGCAGACGTCGGATTTCACCTTGTCGTAGACATAGTCGAAGCCCTCCGGCAGCAAGGGCGAGCCGGTCGAGGCGATGGTGCGGAGCTCGCGGAGATCGTGCGTCGCCTTCGGCTCGAGCCCGGCCTTGGCGCAGGCGTCGATGAACTTCGCCGAAGTGCCGAAGAAGCTGCAGCGCTCGGTCTCGGCGAAATCGAAGAGAATGTGGCCGCCCTTGAGGAAGGGCGAGCCGTCATAGAGCAGCAAGGTCGCGCCCGAGGCGAGGCCCGACACCAGCCAGTTCCACATCATCCAGCCGCAGGTGGTGAAGTAGAACTGCCGCGCACCCGGCTTGATGTCGGAATGGAGCTGATGCTCCTTCAGATGCTGCAGCAGCGTGCCGCCTGCGCCATGGAGGATGCATTTCGGCACGCCGGTCGTGCCCGAGGAATACATGATGTAGAGCGGGTGATCGAAGGGGAGCCGTGCGAACTCGACCGGCTTTGCCGGGTGGGGTGCCAGGAACTCCGCGAGCGGCACCGCCTTCGGCGGCAAAGGCGTCTCGCTGCCGGCATAGGGCAGCACCACGACCCGCTCGACCGACGGCAGCTTCGGCAGGAACTCGGCGACGCGGGCGAGGCAGTCATGCTTCTTCTCCGCGTAGAAATAGCCGTCCGCGGTGAAGAGCAGCTTCGGCGCGATCTGTCCGAACCGGTCGACGACGCCCTGCGCGCCGAAATCGGGCGAGCAGGAGGACCAGACGGCGCCGATCGACGCGGCGGCGAGCGTCGCGGCGATGGTTTCCGGCAGATTCGGCACGAAACCCGCCACCCGGTCGCCTTCCTTCACGCCGGCCGCGCGCATCGCCTGCTGCAGCCGCGAAACCAGCCGGTGCAGCTCTGCATGGCTCATGCGGCGCTTCACCTTGTCCTCGCCCCAGAAGACGAACGCGTCCTCCTCGTCGGTCCGGCGCAGCAGGTTTTCCGCAAAATTGAGGCGCGCCTCGGGGAAGAAGCGCGCACCCGGCATGCGGTCGCCATCGACCAACCCCGACTCGCCCGGCCCGTCGCCGATCACGCCGGCGAACGTCCAGAGCGCGCG
Organism: uncultured Rhodospirillaceae bacterium; assembly: GCA_964569315.1. Taxonomy (GTDB): domain Bacteria; phylum Pseudomonadota; class Alphaproteobacteria; order Dongiales; family Dongiaceae; genus CADEFF01. The sequence goes on from CAZMUZ010000084.1 coordinate 2,022, forward strand.
CCAGAACTTCTCCGGCGCATCGACCGACCAGCGATGCAGCCCGGCATAGTCCTCCGCCGTCACGCCCCAGTCGGCGGCCACCTGCCGGCGGAAGCGGGTGAGGTTGGCGTCGGCGATGCGCCGGCTGTCGGGTTGCCACAAAGGTTCGGTCACGCGTGTTCTCCGTTCGAAGGGGCGCAATTCTGGAGAGGTGCTGCAGGCGAGGCAAGAGGCGGGCGCGCAGGAAATGGGATGGCGCCGCGCCCGAGCACCGTCATAGAGTCGGGCCCGGGCCATATCAGCTCTGTCATGTCGCCTTTCCATCGCATCTTGCGCAGCTTTGCAGGCTTGTCGCCACCGGTCCGCGCGATGCTCTGGATGGTGCTCGCCTGCTTCGTCTTCTCGATCCTGAACGCGCTCATCCGCGCGACCTCGCACTATCTGCATCCCTTCCAGGTGGCGTTCTTCCGCAACCTGTTCGGGCTCGCCTTCATGCTGCCCTGGCTCATGCGGGCGGGGCTCACCGGGCTGCAGACCGGCCGGTTCCAGCTCTATTTCTGGCGCGTCGTGATCGGGCTCGCCTCGATGCTGACCTGGTTCTTCGCGCTGGCCTTGCTGCCGTTCGCGCAGGCCGTGGCGCTTTCCTTCGCGGCACCGCTCTTCGCGACCGTCCTCGCGGCGACCCTGCTGGGGGAAACGGTGCGGGCCCGGCGCTGGACCGCGACCTTCGTCGGGTTCGCGGGCGTGCTCATCATCGTGCGGCCCGGGATCGATTCCATCAGCCTCGGCGCGATCCTCGCCCTCGTCTCGGCCGCGCTCTCCTCGGTCTCGGTCATCGTGGTGAAGCAGCTCTCGCGCACCGAGCCGATCAATGCGGTCGTCACCTACATGGTGCTGCTGATGACGCCGATGTCGCTGGTGCCGGCGCTCTTCCACTGGGTCTGGCCGCCGCTCGAGGTCTGGCCCCTGCTGGTGGGCATGGGGCTTTCCGGGACGCTCGGCCATCTCTGCTATGTGCGCTCGCTGCATATGGCGGACGCCTCCGCGGTGATGCCGTTCGACTATACGCGGCTGCTCTTCGCCGCGATCCTCGGCTGGCTCTTCTTCAGCGAGATCCCGGATCTCTGGACCTGGGTCGGCGCCGCCGTGATCGTGGCGTCGGCGCTCTATATCGCGCATCGCGAGGGGATCGCCCGCCATGCCGCCGGCACCGCCGAGGCAGCCACCAAGGCCGCGGCGAGCGCCGCCGAACCGACCCTCAACGTTCCGGCGGACGGGCGCAATCCGTGAGGCGGCCCGGTTTCGCGCGGGACGTCGCACGGCGCTGGTCGGTTCTTCCGGCAAACCTGCGCGGCGGGCTCTGGATGGTGCTCTCCGCCCTCGGCTTCGCGCTGATGGCGATCTTCATCAAGCTGCTCGGCACGCGGCTCGACAGCTTCCAGGTCGCCTTCTTCCGCTGCCTGATCGGCTGGCTCGTCATCCTGCCGATCGCCTTCAGCCGGCCCTGGTCGAGCTTGCGGAGCGACAAGCTTCCCGTGCATCTGGTGCGCGGGCTGCTCGGCGCCTTCGGCATGTTCTGCGGCTATTACGCGATCGCGCGCATGCCGCTCGCCGATTTCATGGGCCTGAGCTTCTCCCGCCCGCTCTTCACCCTGCTGCTGGCGGCGCTCATCCTCGGCGAGAGCGTGGGCTGGCGGCGCTGGCTCGCGACGGCAGCGGGATTCGCAGGCGTGCTGCTGATGGCGCGGCCCGGCAGCGAAGGCTTCAACCCGGCCGCCGGCTTCGCGCTCGGCGAGGCCTGCACCATCGCGTTCCTGTCGATCCTGGTGAAGCGGCTGCCGGCGCGCGAGCAGGCGATCGGCATCCTCTTCTGGTACGGGCTCTTCTCCTCGGCGACCGCCTTCCTGCCCGCGGCGCTCTTCTTCTGGACCTGGCCCGATGCCGAGGAATGGTCGTGGCTCATCGCGGTCGGCGCGCTCGGCGCCTTCTCTCATTTCTGCTACATCCGCGCCTTCCGCGCGGGCGAGGCCTCGGCAGTGGTGCCGTTCGATTATCTGCGGCTGCCGCTGGCGGGGCTGGTCGGCTGGCTCGTCTTCGCCGAGCTGCCGACGCCCTGGACGCTCGCCGGCGCCGCCGTGATCGTGGCGAGCACGCTCTACATCATGCAGCGCGAGGCGCGGCTCGCGCGCGGGCGCGCCGCCGGAGCGCCGGTCGTCGCCGCGGCTGCGGCCGAGCCGCCGCCCTGAGGCGGCGCGTGGCCGAGCCGCCGCCCTGAGGCGGCGCGTGGCCGAGCCGTTGCCCTGAGGCGATCGCAACCTCGGAACGGCAACCCGTCCGGTCAGTCTTTCAGGGTGTTCTCGATGGTCGCCCGGGCGCGCTCGCGATGGTCGGGCTTGATGCTGCCGGTCACCGTCTTGACCGCCGCATAGAGCACGGCCGCGTCGTCGGTGAAGCCGAACCAGGCGAGGAAGTCCGGCAACATGTCGACCGGCATGACGAAATAGGCGACGGCGCCCATCAGCACGGCCTTCGCCTGCAGCGGCGTCTTCGGGTCGAGCGCGCAGTAATAGGCGGCGACCAGCTCGTCGAGGAACGGCAGGCGCGCGGCGGTACGCTTCAGCTTGCGCCAGAAGCCGCGCTCGACCTGCTTCTGGTCGCGCTTCAGCTTCTCCGGGTCATAAAGGACCGGCAGGGTTTCGCTCATGACCCACCGATATGGCCCCGCCGCCCGCCTCGCGCAAGCGGCGGGCTCGGAGGCTCCGGAAGCCCGCCGGACGCGTCGGCGGAGGCGGATCGCCAAGCCGGGCCGCTTCTGCTAGAACCCGCCGCGATTTCAGGGATCGGACGGCGAAGGGGAGAGTTCGCGATGGATATCAAGGGTGCGGCGGCGCTGGTCACGGGCGGCGGATCGGGAATGGGCGCCGATGTGGCGCGGCATCTGGCGAAGGCCGGCGCCAAGGTAGCGCTGCTGGACGTGAACCGGGCCGCGGCCGAGGCGGTCGCGCAGGAGATCGGCGGGCTCGGCCTCGCCTGCGACGTGGCGAGCGCCGAAAGCGCCGAGGCCGCGGTCGCCGCGGCGCGCGCCGCCCATGGCCCTGCGCGCATCCTCGTCAATGTCGCCGGCATCCTCATCCCCGGCCGCATCGTCGGCAAGGACGGGCCGCTGCCGCTGGAAAAATTCAGCAAGGTGATCGAGGTCAATCTGATCGGCAGCTTCAACATGATGCGGCTCGCCGCCTTCGACATGGCGGCGCTGCCGCCGCTCGCCGACGGCGAGCGCGGCGTGGTGATCTCGACGAGCTCGATCGCCGCCTATGAAGGCCAGATCGGCCAGGCGGGCTATGCCGCCTCCAAGGCCGGCATCGCCGGCCTCACCATCGCCGCGGCGCGCGATCTCGCCCGCTCCGGCATCCGCGTCAACACCATCGCGCCCGGCCTCGTCGCGACGCCGATGATGCTGACCCTGCCGCCCGAGCTGCAGAAGAGCCTGACCGACGCCATGCCCTTTCCGCAGCGCCTCATCCGCGCCGACGAATTCTCGCGGCTCTGTCTGCATATCATCGAGAACGTGGCGATGAACGGCGAGGTGATCCGCCTCGACAACGCGGTCAGGCTGCAGCCGAAGTAAATCCCGCAGCCACGGGAACGCTCACGCTTCGGAAGCCTCATGCTTCGACAGGCTCAGCATGAGGGCATGTTCGTTTTGGTGAACCCCCCAACCCCTCACCCTGAGCCTGTCGAAGGGTGAGCTTGTCGAAGGCCAAAAGCCGCGGCGGCCGCCTATCCCGCGATCGCGTCGATCGCCTTGGCGAGCGTCACGTCGCGCTGGCTGAGGCCGCCCGCATCGTGGGTCGAGAGGGTGATCTCCACCCGGTTCCAGACGTTGGACCATTCCGGATGATGGTCCTGCTTCTCGGCGAGCAGCGCCACCTGCGACATGAAGCCCCAGGCCTCGGCGAAGTTCCTGAACTTGAAGGACCGCTCGATGGCGTCGCGGCCCTTTGCCTCGCGCCATTGGGAGAGCTCGCGGAGCGCTGCCGCCCGCTCGGACGCCTCGAGTTTTGCCACCATCTTCGCCTCCTCTGCGGATCGGCCTACTCTGCGTGCGGTTGGCGGGAAGGACAAGCCCGCCTAGAGTGCGGGTCATGAATACCAACCCCATGACGCGGCGCGCCGACGAGCAGGCCCCGACCCTCGAGGAGATCGAAGCACTGGCGGCGGAGGCCTTCGCCCATATCCCGGCCGTGCTGGCGCGCCAGGTGGAGGGGGTGGTGATCCGGATCGAGGATTTCCCCGATGCCGAGACGGCGGAGGAGATGGAGCTCGAATCGCCCTTCGACCTGCTCGGGCTCTATCGCGGGCGGCCGATCGGCGAGCGGAGCGTGAGCGATCCCTCGCCCGACATCGACCTCATCTTCCTCTATCGCCGGCCGCTGCTCGATTACTGGTGCGAAAGCGACGAGACGCTCGGCCATCTCGTGCGCCATGTGCTGATCCACGAGATCGGCCATCATTTCGGCTTCAGCGACGAGGATATGGAGCGGCTCGAAGCGGAAGCCGACGCCTCCGCCGAAGCCGGCACCGGCAGCCATCACTAGGAGCGTAGCGGCCTATGCCCCGAGCGCCTTCCCGATGCGGCGCCTCAGCTCCGGCAGCAGCGCCGCCTCGAACCAGGGGTTGCGCTTGAGCCAGCCGGTATTGCGCCAGGAGGGATGCGGCAGCGGCAGATAGTCCGGCAGATAGTCGCGGAAGGCGCGTACCGTCTCGGTCATGGTCGGCTTGCGCGCCTTCCCGAGATAGTGCGCCTGGGCGTAGCTCCCGACGAGAAGCGTCAGCGAGAGGTTCGGCATCAGCGCCCTTATCCGTCCATGCCAGTGGGGCGCGCATTCGGGGCGCGGCGGATAGTCGCCGCCCTTGGGATCGGTGCCGGGAAAGCAGAAGCCCATCGGCATGATCGCGATCCGCCGCTCGTCATAGAAGGCGTCGCGATCGAGCGCGAGCCAGCTTCGCAACCGGTCGCCGCTCGGATCGTTCCAGGGAATGCCGGTCTCGTGCACGCGGCGCCCGGGCGCCTGGCCGACGATGAGGAGCGAGGCTGTCCGGCTCGCCCGGACCACCGGCCGCGGCTCGTGCGGCAGCAGCGCCGAGCAGAGCCGGCAGGCCCCGACTTCCGCGAGAAGCGCCGCAAGCTTCGCCTCGGGCTTCATCGTCCGTCGAGCAATCTGGCGAGGAAAGGCGGCACCAGCGCCGTCGCCTTGCCGTAGTGGCTCTCGCCGAACAACCGCGCGCCTTCGCCGGGCTCCAGGTTGAGCTCGATGGTGCGGGCGCCGGCGCGCCGCGCCTCCTGCACGAAGCCGGCGGCCGGATAGACGTTCCCCGAGGTGCCGATCGAGAGGAAGAGATCGGCGCCCGCGAGCGCAGCCCCGATGCGATCCATCTCGTGCGGCATCTCGCCGAACCAGACGACATTGGGGCGGAGCCGCCCGACCGTGCCGCAGCCGCCGCAGCGGCTCTCGAGATCGAGATCGTCGCGCCAGGAGAGCACCGCCGCGCAGGCGAGACAGCGCGCCTTCAGCGATTCGCCATGCATATGGACGAGGCGCCGCGAGCCCGCGCGTTCGTGGAGATCGTCGACATTCTGCGTCACCAGCAGGAACTCCCCCGGCCAGGCCGCATCCAGCGCCGCCAGCACCTGGTGCGCGGCGTTGGGCCGGATATGGCCTTGCAGCAGGTTGCGGCGGCGCATGTTGTAGAAGGCGAGCACCGCCGCCGGGTTCCGTTCGAAGGCCTCGGGGGTCGCCACGTCCTCGACCCGCACCCTGGCCCAGATGCCGTCCGGGTCGCGGAAGGTCTCGAGGCCGGATTCCCGGCTGACGCCGGCGCCGGTGAGGATGACGATGTTGCGGGTCATGGCGCCGCCGATGCCTTCAGGACGCGCCCAGCGCGTAGCTTTCCTCCGCGCGATAGAGCGGCCCCTCGCTCCGCGTGAAGCTGGAGAAGAGCGTGAAGTGGGTCACGGGAAAACGGCCGCTGCGGAAAAGGCTGTTCTGCGCAAGGAAATCCTGCAGCTTGCCGAGCTGCGCGACGTTCGAGCGCGTCAGCGTGACGTGCGGACGGAAGCGCTGCCCGTCCGGCGCGATGCCGGCGCGCACCGCCGCCGATTCGATCTTGTCGTGCAGATGCTGAAGCGCCGGCTGCGGCTGCACGCCGGCCCAGACCGCGCGCACCTTGGTGCCGCTGCCGAAATGGCCGACGCCGGCGAGCTCGAGATCGAACCCCGGCGCGCGAATACCGGCGAGCGACGCATCGACATCCTCCATCGTCCCGCCATCCACCTCGCCCAGAAACCGGAGGGTCAGGTGGAAATTCTCCTCCGGGACCCACCGCACGCCCGGCAGCCCGCCGCAGAGCAGCGAGAGCCGAAACCGTATCTGCGCCGGCAGCGCGAGGGCGACAAAGAGACGCATGCTTTCCCTCAGACGGCGGTCGGGAGGCGGGTCGGAAACTATAGCGCGGCATCCGCGGCGCCGTCAGCGACGCGATGAAGCAGCGGCGCCTTCAGAGGAAAAGCGCGAGCACGCCGGTATAACCATAGAGCCGGTTGTGGCAGATCTCGCCATTGGCGAGGAAGCTGACGAGCGGCACCGGCCCCAGCGCATCGGCGAGGATCGCCATCTCCTGCGAGTCGGCGCCGAAGAGATTGGCGCCGCGCGCGACGCAGGCGAAATAGACGCCGCCCTTGATCGCCGTGCCGGCGCGGCCGCGCAGCTTCTCCAGCATCTGCCGCAGGTCGCGCTCCGCCGCATCGCGGTCGCGCCGCACGAAGAGGAGCCTCCGGCCGCGCTCGACCGTGTCCCCGATCGCGAGCCAGCCCTTCTGCCGGTCGATGCCGATGAGGTTGCGCACCAGATAGTCGTTGCGGTCCGAGCCCGCGATCGGGAGCGCCACATGGATATAGCCGGCGATGCGCTCGGGGTTCCGGCTCAACACCTCGCCGATCTCCTTGCCGAAGACCTCGAAGGCGGGCCGCCCGTCGATCGCCTTGACGATGTTGTCCTCGGCGTCGGTCACCTCATGCACCGGCCCGATCGGCGAGCAGCCCTGGGTGAGGCCGGTCGCGACCGCGAGCTTGCCGGCGAAGAACGCACCCGAAATGCCGCCCTCGACCACGCCGCTCGCGACCTGTGGAAAGCTGCCGCCGCGCGAGCTGGTGAACCCGCCGACGAGGAAGCTGCCGGTCGCCTCGGAAAGCTCCTCCAGGATCGAGGGGCTCAGCGGATTGCGCGGGTCGGCATGCACCATGCCGAGGAGCGGATGAGTGCGCGCAAGCCAGGCGCCGTTCTGGTCGCGGAACGGGCCGAGGCCGCCATGGACCGGCTCGAAGACCCGGAAGCTGTCCGCCGGCAGCGCCCCTACCATCAGGGCGAGGGCGGGCCGGTCGTAATATTCGCGCGGGCTGCCGCCCTCGCTCTGCGCGCCGATACCGATGCCGGTGGTGCCGATCCAGTCCGCGATGCCGGTTTCGGCCCGCAAGCCTGCCAAGATTTCGCCAAGATGCGGTGCAAGGTAGTCGGTCGCGTAGAGGAACCCCATATTCTCGTCCTGCCGCCGCGGGCCGAGCACTGCCAGCGCGCCCGAGAGAATCTCCTGCCAGGACGATCCGGCCCCATGCGCCACGCGAAAACCCACCATCGCCCGTCCTCAGCCCTGCGCCGCGGGCAGCGCGTCGATCATCGCGCGCAGCGTCGGCAGCAGCCGTTCGACGATCTTCGCGACCCCCGCCGCGTTCGGATGGATGCCATCCGCCTGGTTGAGGGCGGGGTCGGTCGCCACCCCTTCGAGGAAGAACGGATCGAAGCGCACCCGATGCTTCCCGGCGAGGCGGGGATAGAGCGCATCGAACTCCGCGACATAGTCGGCCCCGAGATTGCGCGGCGCGCGCATGCCGGCGAAGAGCACCGGGATCTTCTTCGTCGCGAGCCGGGCCAGCATCGCGTCGAGATTGCGCTCGGTCCCCGCCGGATCGAGGCCGCGCAACCCGTCATTGGCACCGAACTCGAGGATGACGAGATCGGGCCCGTCGCCGAGCGCCCAGTCGAGCCGCGCGAGGCCGCCGGCCGAGGTATCGCCCGCGACGCCGGCATTCGCCACGCGCGCCGCGACGCCCGCCGCCTCGAGCGCACGCTGGAGCTGCGCCGGGAAACCTTCCGCCTCGGGCAGGCCGTAGCCCGAGATCAGGCTGTCGCCGAAAGCGAGAATGGTGACGGGCTCCGCCGCCTGCGCAATCCGGAAGCCGGCGCCGGAAAGCAGGACCGCCGCCGCCAGCGCCGCCAGAACGGCGCGGCGTCCCGCCGGGGTTCCGCCGTCGCCGGACCGCGCGATGAGGTCGCTCGGGATGATCTTTCCTCCCTTTGCTGCAAGAACCGGGGCCGCATCGCCGGGGAAACCGTCGATGACCCGAATGTGATGTGCGCCCTGGGGTTCTTCAACGATCATCGGCAGGTTCTGCCCCACCCACGGGAGTTGGCATGATCCGTCTCGATTCCGTCGAGGTCACCCTGACGAGCGCCGCCGGCCCGGTCAACGTCCTGAACGGGCTCGATCTCGCGATCGAGCGCGGCGAGACGGTGAGCGTGCTCGGCCCTTCCGGCGCCGGCAAGACCACCATGCTGATGGTGATCGCCGGGCTCGAGCGCGCGCGGTCGGGCCGCATCGCGATCGACGGCACGGATCTCCGCGGGCTCGACGAGGACGGGCTCGCGCGCTTCCGCCGCGGGCGCATCGGCATCGTCTTTCAGGGCTTCCATCTGATCCCGACCATGACGGCGCTCGAGAACGTGGCCGTGCCGCTCGAGCTCGCCGGCCGCGCCGACGCCTTCCCGCGCGCCGAATCGGAGCTCGCTGCGGTCGGGCTCGGCAAGCGGCTCGGCCATTACCCGGCCGAGCTTTCCGGCGGCGAGCAGCAGCGCGTCGCGCTCGCGCGTGCCTTCGCGATCGAGCCCGCGATTCTCCTCGCCGACGAGCCGACCGGCAATCTCGACCAGGAGACCGGCCGCGAGGTCATGGACCTGATGTTCGGCGAAGTGGCGCGCCGCGGCACGACGCTGCTGCTCATCACCCACGACGAGCGTCTCGCCGGGCGCTGCGGCCGGAGCCTGCATCTCGTCGATGGCCGGATCGCGAACGGCGAGACGGGTCATGGTGCGGCGGGGGAAGCCGACGATGCGCGCTGAACCCACGCCGTACCCCTCGTCGGAACCGCGCCGATGACCGACGCCGCGCTCGAGGACGAACGGATTCCGCTGCGAAACGAGAGGGCCGGGGCGGGGCTCGCCTTCCGCCTCGCGGGCCGCGAGCTGCGCGGCGGGGTCAAGGGCTTCCGCGTCTTCCTGCTCTGCCTCGCGCTCGGCGTCGCGATCATCGCCGCCGTCGGGTCGCTGGCCGCGATGGTGACGGGCGGCATCGCCGCCAATGCGCGCACGCTCCTCGGCGGCGATATCGAGCTCAGGCGCGTCTACCGGCCGGCGGAGCCGGAGATCTTGGAGCGGATGGCCAGCACCGGCACGGTTTCGCGCCTCCGCGAGATGCGCGCCATGGCGCGCGCCGATGAAGGGGACGGGCTTGCTCAGCTCGTCGAGCTGAAAGCGGTGGATGACGCCTATCCGCTCTATGGCGCGATGGCGATCGCGGGCGCCCCCAGCCTCGCCGCGGCGCTCGGCGAAGAGGACGGCGTCTGGGGCGCCGCCGCCGATCCGGCGCTCCTCGAACGGCTCGATCTCGCGCTCGGCGACCGCATCCGCGTGGGCGACGCGGTCTTCGTGCTGCGCGCCACCATCGGCTTCGAGCCCGATCGCGGCGCGCAGATCTTCTCGCTGGGGCCGCGCCTGATGATCGCCGACCGCAGCCTCGAGCGCACCGGGCTCGTGGTGCCGGGCAGCCTCGTCTATTACAGCTACCGCGTGCGCGCCGAGCCGGGGGCGGCGCTGTCGCCGGCGGAGCTCGCCACCGAGTTCGCCAACCGCGACTGGCGGGTGCGCGATCTTTCCGATGCCGGGCCCGGGCTTCGCCGTTTCCTCCGCAGCGCCACGCTCTTTCTCGGCCTCGTCGGGCTCGCGACCCTGCTGATCGGCGGCGTCGGGGTCGGCAATGCGGTCGCGGGCTTTCTCGAGCGCCGAGCCGGCACCATCGCGATCCTGAAATCCGTCGGCGCCACCAGCGGCATCGTCTATCGCACCTATCTGCTGCTCGTCCTGGCGCTGGCGCTGGGCGGTGTGGCCATCGGGGTGGTTGCCGGCGCCGGGCTCGCGGCGCTCACGGCGCCGATCCTCGGGCCCGAGCTCGGCGTCGATATGGCCGCCGCCCTCTATCCGGCGCCGCTGATCGAGGCCGCCCTGATGGGGCTTCTGGTCGCCCTCCTCTTCTCGCTCTGGCCGCTCGCCAAGAGCCGCGCCGTTTCGCCCGCCGAGCTTTTCCGCGGCCGCGTCGCGCTCCGGCGCTGGCAGCCGCGGCTTGCCGATCTCCTGGCCCTCGGCGTAACGGGCGCGGCGCTCGGCGCGGTCGCCCTCTTCGTCACCCCGCATCGCGGCCTCGCGCTCGGCTTTCTCGGCGGCGCCATCGTTGCCTTCGCGCTCTTCCGAGGTCTCGCCGCACTCCTCGCCTGGGGCGCCCGCCGGCTCGCGCGTCAGGCACGGAAACGGCCGGGTCTCCGTCTCGCGCTTGCCAATATCGCGCGGCCGGGCGCGCCCACGGCGAGCGTGACGCTCTCGCTCGGCCTCGCCCTCACCGTGCTGGTGCTGGTCGGCCTCGCGCAGGGCAGCCTGACGCAACAGATCCGCGCGACCCTGCCGGAGACGGCGCCTTCCTTCTATTTCATCGACATCCAGCAGGCGCAGCAGCCCGATTTCAAGGCCGCCATCGAAGCGACCCCGACGCTCTCGAGCTATCGCGAGGTGCCGATGCTGCGCGGCCGCATAACCGCCGTGAACGGGGTGCCGGCGGAGCGCCTCACGCCCGCCCCCGGCAGCGAATGGGTGCTGCAGGGCGACCGCGGCATCACCTGGGGCCCGGCGCTTCCGGCCGGCAGCCGGCTCGTCGAGGGCGAATGGTGGCCGGCGGACTACCGGGGCCCGCCCCTCGTCTCCTTCGAGGCGGAAGCCGCGGCGGGGCTCGGCCTCGCGCTCGGGGACAAGATCACGGTCAATGTGCTGGGGCGCGAGGTGACGGCGACGCTCGCCAATATCCGCGCCATCAAATGGACCGACCTCACGATCAATTTCGTGATGGTCTTCACCCCGGACGCCTTCGCCGGTGCGCCCGCGACCTATCTCGCCACGGCGTCGGTCGCCCCCGATCGCGAGACCGCGCTCGAGCGGCGGCTGATCCAGGCCTTCCCCAACGTCTCGATGATCCGGGTCAAGGACGCGCTCGCGGCCGTCGACCGCATCCTTTCCGCGATCGGCACGGCGGTGGCGGCGACCGCCGGCGCGACCCTCGTGGCGGGGCTCGCCGTGCTGGGGAGCGCGCTCCTCGCCGCCGAGCGGTCGCGCGCCTATGACGCGGTGCTGCTGAAAGTGCTGGGCGCCACCAGGCGCGACGTGGCCGCGGCCTTCTTCCTGGAGCATGGCTTGCTCGGGTTCGCGGCGGCGGCGCTCGCGATCCTGATCGGCAGCATCGGCGCCTTTCTGGTGGTGACGCTGGTGCTGGGCGGGGACTGGGTGTTCCTGCCGGGCCTGGCGCTCCTCATCGCCGTCGGCGGCAGCGCCGCGGCGCTGCTGCTGGGATTTGCCGGCATCCTCCGGGCGCTCTCCAGCAAGGCGGCGGATCACCTCAGGAACGAATAGCCCACCTCCCCGCGCGTCGCCGCTTGCCCCGCCGTGCCGGCTTCGCCACTCTCTGGCGCCGAACTTCATGCGGCAGATCGACCAGGGGATCAACATGACGAGCGAGACTTCGCGCATCTCGGCGGACGTCGACTACGAGCGGAACGGCAAGCAATGGGGCCATCTCCATGTGCCGAACTCGACCAACGAATCCGCCTTCGGCACCCTCATGATCCCGGTTTGCGTCATCAAGAACGGCAAGGGACCGACGCTGCTGCTGACCGGCGGCGTGCATGGCGACGAGTACGAGGGCCCGCTCGCCATCATGAAGCTCGCGCGCCGGCTCCATCATGAGGACGTGCAAGGTCGCCTCATCCTCATCCCGGGCCTCAACCTGCCGGCCTTCGTCGCCGGGCAGCGGCTCTCGCCGATCGACGGCAAGAACCTGAACCGCGCCTTCCCCGGCAAGCGCGAGGGCACCATCACCGAGGCGATCGCGCATTACGTGATGCATGTGCTGTTCCCGCTGGCGGATGCGGTGGTCGATCTCCATTCCGGCGGCAGCACGCTCGACTATGTGCCGACCGCCATCATCCACATCACCGACAACCCGCAGCGCGACGCCGCCTCGGCCGCGCTGCAGCGCGCCTTCGGGGCGCCGATCGCGCTCGCCAACCGCGAGCTCGACGATGTGGGGCTGCTCGAGACCACGGCCGAGAAGATCGGCAAGACGGTGCTCGCGGCCGAGCTCGGCGGCGACGGCCGGGTCTCCAAGGCGGCGCTCGAGGTGGCGGAGACCGGCGTCGACAATCTCCTCGTGCATCTCGGCATCACCAAAGGGCGCATCGTGACCCCGGCCGAGCGCGGGCGGCCCGCCACCCGCTTCATGGATATTCCCGATCTCGGTTGCTATGTGAAAGCGCCGGCGAACGGCATCTTCGAGCCGTTCCACGAGCTGGGCGCGTTCGTGGCATCCGGCAGCGCCATCGGCCAGATCCATTCGCCGCATCATCCCGACCACCCGCCGGTGCCGGTGATCGCGAGTTCCGCGGGCGAGGTGATCTGCATCCGGCCGATCGGCAAGAGCGAGATCGGCGATTGCCTCTTCGTGCTGGCGCGCGAGATCGCGCAGTAGCGTCCTTCGGCAGCCTCCTAATTCAGCGGGCTCGTCCTTCGACGGGCTGGGGATGAGGCGATAGGCGGAGCGGAAGGGCCGTCAGGCTGCCTTTCGCGAGAGCGCCTTGCGGAAATCCGCACGCTCGAAGGCGCCGAGCAGGAGCCCGAGCCCGCCATAGGCGACGAGGCCGGTCGGCACCAGCAGGCCGAGGGCGAGGAGGCGCAGCCAGCCGCGCGCCTCGATCAGCGGGTCGAGGAGCTCGGCCATGCCGAACAGCACCGCCGCCATGCCGAGGCTCGCCAGCAGGATGCGCGGCAGGCGGCGCCTGAGGCGCTCGTCCAGCACCACATGCTCCAGCCGGTGCAGCTTCGCCCCCAGCAGCGTCGCATTGAGCAGGGTCGAGAGCGTCGTCGCGATGGGGATGCCGACGAAGCCGATCGCCTGCGAGAGCCCGATGCTGAGGGCGATATTGGCCGCGACCGAGACGAGGGCGAAGCGGAAGGGCGAGGCGGTGTCCTCGCGCGCGAAGAAGCAGGGCGCGAAGGCCTTGACGAGGGCGAAGGCCGGAAGCCCGGCCGCGAAGGCGGCGAGCGCCCAGGCCGAGGCGTGACTCGCCTCGGGCCCGAAGGCGCCGCGCTCGAAGAGCGTCGTCATGATGGTGACGGGAATGACGAGGAGCGCTGCCGTCGCCGGCAGGATCAGCGACATCGAGAACTCGATGCAACGATTGAGGTTATGCATCGCGACGTCGTGCCGCCCGGCGCGGAGCGAACGGGTGAGCGTCGGCAGCAGCACCACCCCCACCGCCGCGCCGATCACGCCCAGCGGAAGCTGGAACACGCGGTCTGCGTAATAGAGATAGGAGACCGCGGCCGGAAAGCCGGTCGCGATGATGGTGCCGACCAGGATGTTGATCTGGGTGACGCCGCCCGAGAGCAGCCCCGGCACCATCAGCCTCAGCAGCCGCCTGATCTCGGGATCGAGCTTCGGCACGCGAAGCCGCAGATCCATGCCCGCGCGATGGCAGGAAAGGGTGAGCCAGAGGAACTGGCAGAGCCCCGCCGCCGCGACCGACCAGGAGAGCACCAGCCCCGGCTCCGCCGCCCAGGGCACGATGAAGAGCAGTGCTGCGCACATCACGATGTTGAGGAGGATCGGCGCCGCGGCAGCACTGCCGTAGCGATGGACGGAGTTCAGCATGCCGCCCTGGAGCGCCGTCAGCGACATGAAGAGGAGATAGGGAAAGGTGACCTGCGTGAACTGCACGGCGTAGGCGAATTTCGCCGGTTCGTCGATGAAGCCGGGCGCGATCGCATGCATGAGCCAGGGCATGGCGATCTGCGCCGCGACCGTGAAGAAGAGCAGCCAGAAGAGCAGCACCGCGAGCACGCGCTCGGCGAAATCCCGCGCCGCGCCGACGCCCTGCTGCTCGAGCCGGCCGGCGAACATCGGCACGAAAGCCGAGTTGAAGGCGCCCTCGGCGAACATCTGCCGGAAGAGATTGGGAAAGCGCATGGCGATGAAGAAGGCGTCGGCCATAGGGCCGGTGCCGAGCAGATGCGCGAGCAGGATGTCGCGCGCGAATCCGAGAGCCCGGCTGACCCCGGTCAGCGAGCCCACCTTCACGATCGAGCCGATGAGGGCCATGACGGCCAGCTTCTACAGGATTATGGCCGGATTCGGGAAGG
>CAZMUZ010000085.1:0-16484 GCA_964569315.1 uncultured Rhodospirillaceae bacterium
CGCCCTCGGCGATCTCCACCACCTCCTTCGCAAGCGCCTCCGTGCCGGCCCCGCCATGCGACCAATGGGTGCATTCGATCGCCTCGGTCCCGAGCTCCGCGCAGGCCTGGCGCAGCGCGTTCAGCTCGGCGTCGGTGTCGGCGACGAACCGGTTGATGGCGACGAGCGGCGGCACGCCGAAGCTCTTCACGTTCTCGACATGGCGCGCGAGATTGGCGATGCCCTTCTTCAGCGCCTCGACATTTTCCTTGTTGAGGTCTTCCTTCGCCACCCCGCCATGCATCTTGAGCGCGCGGATGGTGGCGACGATAACCGCCGCAGCCGGCTTCAGCCCGGCCTTGCGGCATTTGATGTCGAAGAATTTCTCGGCGCCGAGATCCGCCCCGAAGCCCGCCTCGGTCACGACATAGTCGCCGAGCTTGAGGCCGGTACGGGTCGCGATCACCGAGTTGCAGCCATGGGCGATGTTGGCGAAGGGGCCGCCATGGATGAAGGCCGGGTTGCCCTCGAGCGTCTGCACGAGGTTCGGCATGAGCGCGTCCCTCAGGAGGACGGTCATCGGCCCCTCGGCCTTGAGGTCGCGCGCATGGACCGGCTTCCGGTCGCGGGTGTAGCCGACGATGATGTTGCCGAGCCGGCGCGTGAGGTCGGTGAGGTCGGTCGCGAGGCAGAAAATCGCCATGACCTCCGAAGCGACCGTGATGTCGAATCCGTCCTCTCGGGGATAGCCGTTCGCAACGCCGCCGAGCGAGGAGGTGATCGAGCGCAGCGCGCGATCGTTCATATCGAGCACGCGGCGCCAGGTGACGCGGCGCGTATCGATCTGCAGCTCGTTGCCCCAGTAGATGTGATTGTCGATCAGGGCCGCCAGGAGGTTATTGGCCGCGCCGATCGCGTGAAAATCGCCGGTGAAATGGAGGTTGATGTCCTCCATCGGAATGACCTGGGCATAGCCGCCGCCCGCAGCACCGCCCTTCACGCCGAAGCAGGGACCGAGCGAGGGCTCACGGAGGCAGATCACCGTCTTCTTGCCGATCCGGTTGAGCCCGTCGCCGAGACCGACGGTGGTCGTCGTCTTGCCTTCGCCGGCAGGCGTCGGGGTGATCGCCGTCACCAGGATCAGCTTGCCATCCGGCTTCGATTTCAACTGGTCGATATAGTCGAACGAGAGCTTCGCCTTGGAGGGGCCGTATCGGAACAGGCTCGACTCCGGAATCCCGAGCTTCGCCGCAACTTTCTCGATGGGCTGCGCTTTCGCAGCACGCGCGATTTCGATGTCGCTGGGCACCTTGTTCGCCATCGTCCCCTACCCGTTCCGTTGAAGCCGCCCCATTTGGCCGACCGGCCGCGACGCTAGCCGCGGCCGGGGTCTTCATATCGTCCCGAAACGACGCGAATTGGCGCGGTCGGGCCGCACCAATTCCGCGCCATTCGACCGTCCTAGCAATCGAGCGTGGTCTGGCGCTCCCATTCCGAGAGATGCCGGTTGAACTGGTTCCATTCCTCGTTCTTGAAGCGCACATAGCTGTCGATGAAGCTGTCGCCGAAGCGCTCGCGCAAGACCTTGCTCTTGTCGGTGAGCCGCAGCGCGTCCAGCAGGTTGAGGGGCAGCTTCTTGGCGCCCTTCACCTTGTGGCCCTCGGTGTACATGTTGATGTCGAGGCGCGGCCCCGGATCGCGCCGATTGGCAACCCCGTCGAGGCCGGCCGCCAGCACGCCCGCCTGCATCAGATAGGGATTGGCGGCGCCGTCCATCAGCCTGAGCTCGAACCGCCCGGCATCCGGAATGCGGACCATGTGGGTGCGGTTGTTGCCGCTATAGGTGATGGTGTTGGGCGCCCAGGTCGCGCCGGAGACTGTGCGCGGCGCGTTGATGCGCTTGTAGCTGTTGACCGTGGGGTTGAAGAAGCTGCAGAGCGCGTCGGCCGAGTGAATGACCCCGGCGAGGAACTGGTAGGCCATCTTGGAGAGGCCGAGCTCGCCCTTGGCGTCGCCGAACAGGTTCTTCTTGCCCGTCTTGTCCCAGACCGAAACATGGGCGTGGCAGCCATTGCCGGTCAGGTTGGCGAAGGGCTTAGGCATGAAGGTCGCGCGGAAGCCGTGCTTCTCGGCGAGCTGGCGCACCATGTATTTGAAGAACACGTGACGATCCGCCGTCAGCAGCGCATCGTCATATTCCCAGTTCATCTCGAACTGGCCGTTCGCGTCCTCATGGTCGTTCTGATAGGGCTTCCAGCCGAGCGCCAGCATGGAGTTGCAGATATCGGTGATGACGTCGTAGCGCCGCATCAGCGCCATCTGGTCGTAGCAGGGCTTCTCCTGGGTATCGGCGGGATCGGAGAGCGTCTTGCCGTCCGGCGTCAGCAGGAAGAACTCGCATTCGACGCCGCTCTTCATCCGCATGCCCTTGTCGGCCGCGGCGGCGACCTGCCGCTTGAGCTGCGCGCGCGGGCTGTCCGCCACTTCCTTGCCGTCCATCCAGAGATCGGAGGCGAGCCAGGCGACCTCGGGCTTCCAGGGAAGCTGGATCAGGCTTTCGGGATCGGGACGCGCGAAGAGATCCGGGTGCGCCGGCGTCATGTCGAGCCAGGTCGCGAAGCCGGCAAAGCCGGCGCCGTCGCGCTGCATGCCGGCGATCGCCTCGGCCGGCGCCAGCTTCGCGCGCAGCACGCCGAAGAGATCGACGTAGCTGATGAGGAAATACTTGATCTTACGTTCTTTCGCGACTTTCGCGAGATCGGTGGCCATGCGGAGATTCCCCCTGTCGGTGCGGGCCCCGTCGAACCGGCGCCCGCGTTTGCTGTGGTCGGTCTAGATCGCCCCTGGAATCCAGCTCGTGCCGGCAAGCGGCACCCGCGCCATCGCCGCCGATTCGACGGTGAGCGCGACGAGATCGTCCGGTTCGAGATTATGCAGATGGCTCTTGCCGCAGGCGCGCGCGATGATCTGCGCCTCCATGGTCAGAACCGCCAGATAGTTGGCGAGGCGCCGGCCCGCCTTGACCGGGTCGAGCCGCGCGGCGAGCTCGGGATCCTGCGTCGTGATGCCGGCCGGATCGCGCCCTTCATGCCAGTCATCATAGCAGCCGGCGGTGCTGCCGAGCGCCTGATACTCCGCCTCGAGCTTCGGATCGTTGTCGCCGAGCGCCACGAGCGCCGCCGTGCCGATGGCGACCGCGTCGGCGCCGAGCGCCAGCGCTTTCGCCACGTCGGCGCCGTTGCGGATGCCGCCGGAGACGATGAGCTGCACCTTGCGGTGCATGTCGAGGTCCTGCAGCGCCTGCACCGCCGGGCGGATCGCCGCCAGGATCGGGATGCCGACATGCTCGATGAAGACTTCCTGGGTCGCGGCCGTGCCGCCCTGCATGCCATCCAGCACCACCACGTCGGCACCGGACTTCACCGCGAGCGCGATGTCGAAATAGGGCCGGGTGGCGCCGACCTTGACGTAGATCGGCTTCTCCCAGTCGGTGATCTCGCGGATCTCCTGGATCTTGATGGTGAGGTCGTCCGGGCCGGTCCAGTCGGGATGGCGGCAGGCCGAGCGCTGGTCGATACCCTGCGGCAGGTTGCGCATGGCCGCCACGCGCGCCGAAATCTTCTGGCCGAGCAGCATGCCGCCGCCGCCGGGCTTCGCGCCCTGCCCCACCACGATCTCGACGGCGTCCGCCTTGCGGAGATCGTCCGGGTTCATGCCGTAGCGCGAGGGCAGGAGCTGGTAGACCAGCGTCTTCGAGCTCTCCCGTTCCTCGGGCGTCATGCCGCCGTCGCCGGTCGTGGTGCTGGTGCCCATCGCGGTCGCGCCGCGGCCGAGCGCTTCCTTCGCCTGGCCGGACAGCGCGCCGAAGCTCATGCCGGCGATGGTGACCGGCGTCTTCAGATGGAGCGGTTTCTTGGCGAAGCGCGTGCCGAGCACGACGTCGGTTGCGCATTTCTCGCGATAGCCTTCGAGCGGATAGCGCGACACCGAGGCGCCGAGGAACAACAGGTCGTCGAAATGCGGCAGCTTGCGCTTCGTGCCGGCGCCGCGGATATCGTAAATACCGGTCGCGGCGGCGCGCTGGATCTCCGCGATCGAATGCTCGTCGAAGGTCGCGGAGCGTCGCGGCGGGGTCCGGACGGGGATGGGTGCGCTCATATGTCTCGCTCTCAGTAGGCGTCGACGTTGTCGACGTGGAAGTTATAGAGGCGACGGGCGGAACCGTAACGGCGGAAGCGCTTGGCGTCGGCCGCGATGCCGGCGCGCTTCAGGAGCTTCTCGAGCTTCGCCACGTGATGCGGCGTCATCTTCTTCTCGATGCAGTCCGCGCCGAGGCTTTCGACCTTGCCCTGCACGTAGAGCCGCGCCTCGTAGATCGAATCGCCGAAGCTCGAGCCTACGTCGCCGCAGACGACGAGCGAGCCGGTCTGGGCCATGAAGGCGCTCATATGGCCGACCGAGCCCGCAACCACGATGTCGATGCCCTTCATCGAGATGCCGCAGCGCAGGCCCGCATCGCCCTCGACGACGAGCAGCCCGCCGCGGCCGGTGGCGCCGGCCGCGTCGGAGGCATTGCCCTTCACCCGCACCTCGCCGGACATCATGTTTTCGGCGAGACCGACACCGCAATGGCCATTCACGATGACGGTGGCTTCCTTGTTCATGCCGGCGCAGTAATAGCCGGGATGCCCGTCGATGGTGACCTCGATGGGCGCATCGAGGCCGGCCACCAGCGCATGCGCGCCTTTCGGGTTGACCACCCGCCAGGCGCGTTCGTTGGTGTCCTTCGGCAGCTTGTGCAGCCTTTGATTGAGGTCGCGGACGCTGGTCTCGGCGAGATCGACAGTGATCATGCGGCGGCTTTCACTTCCCAGGTGTAGACGACGGAGGGTGCGGGAGCCCAGACCTTGGCCTTGTCGGCACCCGGCAGATTGGCGATCGAGCGGTACTCCGAGGCCATCGCGACCCAGTCGTCCGTCTCGGCCAGCACCGCCGGCTTGCAGGCGAAGGCGTCGCGCAGTACGGCGAAGCCGTCCCGCGTGCCCATGGTGAAGGTATAGAAGCCGTCGAGATCATCGAGCCCGGCCTCGAGCGCTTCCTTGAGCGAGGCGCCCTCGGAAAGGCGCTGCGCGAAGTAGCGGGCCGCCACCTCGCTGTCGTTGTCGGTCTCGAAGATGTGGCCGCGCTTCTTCAGCCACTTCCGCATGTTGTTATGGTTCGAGAGCGAGCCGTTATGGACGAGGCACATGTCGGACGCGGCGGTGAAGGGATGCGAATGCTCCGTCGTCACCGCGCTCTCGGTCGCCATGCGGGTATGGCCGATGGCATGCGTGCCCTCCATGCCGGCAAGGCCGTAGCGGTCCGCGACCTCAGCCGGCAGGCCCATGTCCTTGTAGACCTCCATGAGCCGGCCATAGCCCATCACGCGGATCTCGGGATGGTTCCGGCGGAGCCAGTCGCGCACGACCTCATCGTCGGCGCCGACCGTCATCACCGCATGGTTCGCCTTCACCTCGAAATCGACTTCGGTATTGAGCGCCTGGCCCAACTGCCCGCCAACCTCGCGCCACGGAAATTTCGGGTCGGCATTGAAGAGGGTGAGCTTGGAGCTCTTGCCCGCGGCCGGCCGGTGATAGACGGCGATGCCCGCGCTGTCGGGGCCGCGCTCCGTCATCTCGATCAGCATGGTCCGGAGATGCTTGCCGAGCTTCGGCCGCATGGAGGGGTTCTTCAGAAACAGTCCGACGATTCCGCACATGTGAGGGTCCTTTCGGAAGGCGGTCGGAAAAATCCTAAGGAAAATCTAGCCTTCGACGGCCGGGTTTTCAACCAAAAGAAAAAATATTTCCTGTCAGTAAAATAGCCGGAATCAGTCCGCTTCGCGCGGGTAGCAGATGATCGAGAGGAACCGGATCGGCAGCTTCCGGAGATCGTCCGGGCCGTGCGGCACGTCGGCGTCGAAGAAAAGCGAGTCGCCGGGCGTGAGCGTATAGGTCTTGTCGCCATGCCGGTAGCTGACCTCGCCCTCCAGCATATAGAGGAACTCGAGCCCCTCATGCTGGAACAGCGGAAAGACGTCCGAGCGCGCCGTGAGGGTTATCATGTAGGGCTCGACCGAGATCGACTTCCGTACCGTGTGGCCGAGGAGCTGATACTGGTGGCCGGCGCGGGTCCCGCGCCGCTCGATCACGAGCCCCCTGCCCGCCTGGACGAAGGTCGCGTCGCGCTCCTCCTCGAAGCGGCGGAAGAAGGCGGTGACCGGCACATGGAGGGCGACCGAGAGCGCCTGCAGCGTGGCGAGCGACGGCGAGGTCATGCCATTCTCGATCTTGGAGAGCATGCCGGCCGAGAGATCGGCGAGCTTCGCAAGGTCCGCGACGGTCATGTCGAGCTTGCGCCGGAACTCGCGCACCTCGCGGCCGATCGAGACCTCGAGGCGGTTGCCGCGCGGATCGACGAGGCCGTGCGGGTCCTGCATCTTGCTGTCCGCACCCGGCTTGCGCGGCGACCTTCCGGACACCGCCGGCGACCTGCCGGCCGGTTTCAGCGCAGCCGCCTTGACCGAAGAAGGCCGCGCCTTCCGGCTCACGGCAGCCTGGCCAGGCGCTTCAGGGCCGACCAGCCGATCGCCTTGCCGGCGAACTCCTGCACGGCGTCGGTCAGGCACATCCACATGTAGTCGGCGGATGCGCTGTCGGTCAGGAGATGATAGGCCGGCAACTCGCCCAGATAGTCGCGGATCACGATGGTGCCGTTCCGCGCGACCGAGGTCTGCGCGATCTGGCCCTGCGGGAACTTGTGCGGTCGAAGGTCGATGCCGCAGATCTTGGCGAACATCTGCGGCGTATGCTCGCCCGTCAGCATGAACCAGCAATGGCTGTCGGCGCGGGGCGTCGGATAGCCCACCAGGCGCCGCGGCTTCTCCGCCCCCCAATTCCAGGCGGCATTGAGCCGGTCCACGAGCCGGCCTTCGCCGGAAAGGCTGTCGATCAGAAAGATCTCCGTGGGCGCGAGCCGGGCGGCGAGCGAGCCGTCCTCCTGGCGGTAGGCCATGTTGCTGTCGGCGCCGATGCGCAGGCCCTGCTCGGTCAGCCATTCGACCGTGCCGGTGCCCTTGAAGCCGGTGCGCGGCAACGGCGAAAGATCGACCAGCCCGAGCTTCCGGCCTGCCGCCGTCTCGCTTTCGACGCTGCCGCCCAGCGTCATCGCCACGGAAGCGTCGCGCCAGGGCTGGAAGTCGGCGCCGAGCGACTGCAGCGTCCGATAGACGAAGCTGCGCCGCAATTTCACCGCGGGATCGAGGCCGGCCATGTCCTACAACTCCTGCCGCTTGTTCTCGGGATCGAAGAAGGGGATCGGCACGACCCGCCCCTGCACGATCCGCCCGCCGGCGACCTTGATGTCGAAGGTCTTGCCATGCTCCGCCTGGTCGGGTGCCACGAAGGCGAGGCCCACCACGCGGCCGACGGAGGGCGAGATCACCGCCGAGGTCACCCGCCCGACGATCTCCGCGCCCTTCACCACCAGATGACATTCTTCCGGCACCGGCGCGTTCGGATCGTCGAGGGTGAAGCCGACCAGCTTCCGGGTGAGGCCTCTGCGATTCTGGATGTCGATCGACCGGCCGCCCATGTAATAGGGCTTGGTCTTGCCGATCGCCCAGGCCATGTCCGCTTCATAGGGATGCGTTAGCCCGTCGGTGTCCTGGCTCACGATGATATGGCCCTTCTCGAGACGGAGCACGCGCTGCGCCTCGACGCCGAACGGCCGGATCGCTTCGGATTTGCCGGCCACCATGAGCGCGTCCCATAGCGCCTCGCCCATCGAGGCGGGCACGTGGATTTCGTAGCCGAGCTCGCCCACGAAGCCGACGCGCATCAGCCGCGCCGGAATGCCCGCGACCGTCCCCATGCGGACCGCGAGATAGGGAAAGCCTTCGGGCGAAAGATCGATGTCGCTGCAGACCTTGCGCAGCACCTCGCGCGACTTCGGGCCCGCGAGATTGACGCCGGCATAGGCCGCCGTGACGTTCGCTACATCCACGTCGAGGCGCCATTGCGCATTCCAGAACAGCATCAGGCGATAGACCGCATCGACGCCGCTCGTCGTCGCCGTGACGTAGAAGTGCTCGTCATGGAACCGGCAGGCGACGCCGTCGTCGATGATGGCGCCGGACTGGTCCGTCATCAGCACATAGCGCGAGCGGCCGACCGGCTGCTTGGCATAGGTGAAGGTATAGAGCCGGTTGAGGAACTCGGCCGCGTCGGGGCCGCGCACGTCGAGCCCGCCCAGGGTCGACACGTCGATCAGGCCGACATTGTTGCGCACCGCGATCACTTCCTCGCGGATCGCCTTGTCGCGGTCCTCCTTCTTCCCGTAATAGGCCGGGCGATACCAGAGCCCCGCCAGCATCATCCGGCCTCCGAGCTCGACATGGCGATGATGCATCGCGGTATGGCGCTCCGGCTCGAAGACGCGGCCCGCGAGATGGCCGAACTTCTCCGGACGATAGGGCGGGCGCTGCGTCGTGACCGACATGGTCGCGATGTCGCGGCCGGTCTCTCTCGCCGTAATGCGCACCGCGGCGACCGCGGAGTGGCGACCCTGCGACGGGCCCATGCCGACCGTCGAATAGCGCTTCAGCAGCTCGATATGGTCGTAACCGTCGGCGATGCCATTAACGAGATCCTTGACCTGCAGGTCTTCGTCGAAATCGACGAAGTCCTTGCCGCTGTCGCTGGCGAAGATCGGCCAGGGGTGGGTCACGCCCGCCGCCCCCTTGTCGGCCGGCCGCGCCGGCTCGCCGCCGACCTGGCCGCCCGCATCCTTCGCGGCAGCCCAGCCGGCATGCCGGCCCTCGCCGAGCACGGCGTCGAGATCGTAGGTGCCGTTGACCGAGCCGGCCGCGAACGCATGCGCCGGCAGGATGGACGGCTCGAACATGTGCGACGCGCGGTTATAGGCGAACCTGGCGCCGATATGATGGAGAATCTGGCCGGTCGGGCTGTAGCCGCAGGACATGCAGACGAGATCGCATTCGAGCGTCGCGGCCGCTCCGGAGAGCTTGCCCTCCCCTTCGACGGCGGCGATCTCGGCCGCGATGATATGGTGCTTGCCTGGTCCCGCCACGGTCTTGCGGAGCCCATGGCCGAGATAGACGGGAATCTGGCGGAGCCGCACCGCCCGCGCCTGGGCCGAGGAATCCTCGCCGGCCCGCAGATCGACCACCGCCTGAACGGCGACGCCGGCATCGGCGAGGTCGAGCGCCACCCCATAGCCATCGGAATTGGCGGCAAGCACGACGGCCTTGCGGCCCGGCCGCACGCCATAGAGGCGGATGAGGCGCTGCGCCGCCGACCCCATCATCACGCCGGGGAGGTCGTTGTTCTTGAAGACGGCCGGCTGCTCGAGCGAGCCCGTTGCCACCACGACCGACGTCGCGCGCATCTTGTAGAGACGGCTGCCGCGAATGACGGACATCCAGTTGTCGGCGAAGAGGCCGGTGCAGGTCGCCTCGGTGAGGACGCGGATGCGGGCGTTGGCCTCGACCTCGGCGGCCAGCACGCGAAGCTGCTGTCGGCCGCGCACGCCTTCCGCGTCGAACCGGGCGTAGCCGAGCGAGCCGCCGAGCCGCGCGCCGTCCTCGACCAGCACGACCTCGAGGCCGCTCTTCGCCGCCTCCAGCGCCGCGGAGAGCCCGGCTGGCCCGCCGCCGATCACCGCCACGTCGGCGAACACATACTCCTTGTCGAAATAGCCGTGATGCGCGTCGAGATTGACGGTGCCGAGGCCCGCCGTGCGCCGGATATAGCGCTCCCAGTATTTCCAGGCCCATTTCGGCTTGTAGAAGGCCTTGTAGTAGAAGCCGACGGGCAGGAAGCGGCCGATCAGCTCCACCCAGCTCTGCCGGTCCTGCTCCAGGCTCCCGACATAGTTCTGGCCGGTGACCACCATGCCTTCCGCGATGGGGCGGCGATCGGCGAGGATGTTCGGCTCGTCGCCGATCTGGACCAGCGTGTTGGCGTCCTGGCCCGCCATGGTCAGCACGCCGCGCGGCCGGTGATATTTGAAGGAGCGCGAGATCAGCCACTCGTCATGGGCGGCGAGCGCGCTTGCGATCGTGTCGCCGGCATAGCCGGTGAAATGACGGCCTTCGAACTCGAAGCCGATGGTGCGGCTCCGGTCGATCAGCCCGCCGGCGGGCGCCGGCAGCCGGTTGACGCCGAGGCTCATTGCGCGCCTCCCGCGGGCTTGTCGCCCGCCGGCTTCGGCGGCGTCTTGAAATCGACCCGCTGCTTGAAGAGCTCGCTGGCGGGATAAGTCCGGAGAAACTCGTCGGTCACGGTGTTGCGCTCGGCGATGAACCAAAAGGAGGTCGGAACGTGGCACCACCACTCGCGCACGACGCCGGCGGTGTTGTCCTCGAGAAACACAAACGCGCCCCATTCCAGATCGGAAACCGCCGTCGGGTCCGGCAGGGGCTTCACCTCGCCGCCCCAGACGAATTCCGAGATGTTGCGCGGTCCGTTCAACGGGCAGTTCAGGATCTTCATGGCCCGGGCTCCTAATGTCCGACCGAGGCCGCGCCCTTTTCGCCGACCTGCTGGAAATTCACGAAGCGGTCGAGGCGGAAGGGTTCGATGAGCTCGTGCGGCTTGTCGTTGGCGAGGGTGTAGGACATGGTCAGGCCGCAGACCGGGGTCGCCTTGAAGCCCCAGGTGCCCCAGCCGGAATCGATGTAGTAGTTCTCGAGCGGGGTCAGGCCCATCACCGGGCTGAAATCGGGCGTCATGTCGGCCATGCCGGCCCACTGGCGCGCGAGCTTCACGTCGCCGAGGAAGGGCAGCAGCTCGAGCATGTGGCCGAGCAGCCCTTCCTTGAAATCGAGCGTCGAGCGCGTGGAATAGACGCCGTAGGGATCGGTCGAGCCGCCCATCACCAGCTCGCCGCGCGAGGACTGCGAAATATAGACATGCAGCGAACCCGACACGACGATCTGGTCGAGGAAGGGTTTGAGCGGCACCGAGACGCAGGCCTGCAGCGGGATGGTGCGGATCGGCAGGCGGAACCCCGCCATCTTCGAGACCAGCGAGCTCGACCCTGCGACGGCCTGCAGCAGCTTGTTGCAATGGATCGTGCCGCGGTTGGTCACCACGCCGATCGCCCGGCCGTTCTCCTTCAGGATCTCGGTCACTTCGGTCAGTTGATGGATCTCGACGCCGCGGCGGGCAGCACCGCGGGCATAACCCCAGGCGACCGCGTCGTGCCGCGCGATCGAGCCCGGCGGATGATAGAGCGCGCCCAGGATCGGATAGCGCACATCCTCCGAGCAGTTGAGCGCCGGGCAGAGCTTCTTCACGTCGTCGGTGAAGATGAGCTCGGAATTGACGCCGAGATGCTTGTTGACCTCGGCGCGCCAGCGGCTGGTGCGCAGCGCCGCGTCGGTATGCGCGAGCGTGAAGTGGCCGCGCTCGGAATAGAGGATGTTGTAGTCGAGGTCCTGGCTCAGCTCCTGATAGAGCTTCACCGACATGTCGTAGAACTTGACGCCTTCGGGCGTCAGGTAGTTCGAGCGGATGATGGCGGTGTTGCGCGCCGTGTTGCCGCCGGCGAGATAGCCCTTCTCCAGCACCGCGACATTGGTGATGCCGTAGTCGCGCGCAAGATAATAGGCGGTAGCGAGCGCATGGCCGCCGCCGCCGATGATCACCACGTCGTAGGTCGGGCGCAGCGGCCGCGCGGCCGGAATCTGCCGCTCCGCGGGATAGGTCTTGCGGAGTCCGTATTTCAGAAGGCCGAGGGGCATCGCACGAGGCTCGCTTTCGAGGGTATGGCCGGCGACGAGGGGAGACGCTCGTCCACGCTACCGGGCGGTTTCCTATGATGCAATAATTTTTACTTGGGGGCGACAACGCACGGGCCGCATGGCTGCGTTTCCTTGAACCGCGCGCCGCCGCGCGCGAAAATGTCGGCGGCGAGAAGGAGAGTGTCGGTGGCGAAACGTCCCAATGTCGTGCTGCTCGACAGCGCCGCCGAGGCGCTGAAGCAGGAGTTCCTCGGCTGGCAGTGCCGCTTGCGGCAGCTCTCGGTGCGGGAAGCGGCCGGACGCCCCTCTTCCGGCATGCGGCCGAGCGTCAGCGCGCCGGACGGCAGCGCAATTTCGGGCGCCATCACCGTCCTCATCCACCCGACCGACCCCGACGAGAGCACCCAGCTCTTCAGGTTCCAGGTGCAGAAGACGCACGATCCGACCGAACGCTATTCCAAGGCGCTGGAGCTGCTGTCGGGATTCCACTATCAGCGGCCGCGCGAGTTCACCGACCTCATGACGGCGCTCTTCGGTCCGGACTCGGAAATCGCCAGCCGCCTGCTGCATCACGGCACCTGCGAGCTCGAATTCGCCGAATATAGCCGCGGCTTCCGCCTGCCCTGCCGGGTGCGGCAGCTCGCCGAGAGCGACCCGCTCCATCAAGCCACCTACTGGCACAATCGCCTCTTCAACCCGAACATGCCGGCCGCGGTGCGCGTCCTCTCCTTCGCCCCGGACTGGCCGCACGCCGAACGTTTCGAGTTCGACGCCGCCGACTGAGGGAACGGCCCGCAACCCTCCGCGCAGGAACGGGCCGGGTTGCAACGCCCAGCCCGCCCGATGAGCCGCTCGACGCGATCGATCAGAACTTCCGGTAGGCCCGATTCAGATCGACCATGGGATGCTTCCTCGACATCTGGAACTTGATCAGCAGCTCGCGCGCCAGCATGTCGCGATCCTGCTGATTGTCCGGCAGCTTGATTCCCGGCGGCACCGTGACCCAGCCATTCACATTGCGGTCGAACACGGCGGCGCGGCCTTCCTCGTAACCGAGATGGACGTCCTCGAGCCAGTTGAGGTCGTCCCAGCCCATCACCTCCATGTATTTCTTCAGGAAAGGCGTGATGCGGCTGTAATCCGGCACCAGGTTCACGTCGTAGCGGTAGCCGATATGCTGTCCGATCTCCTTCTCGCGCTTGCTGTCGAGACCGGAACTCTTCAGGAACTTGTCGATGTCGGCCTTACCCGACTTCGCCGATTTCGCGACTACCTTCGCCTTGGCCTTGCTCGCGAAGCTCACCACCTTGGCGGACTTCGAGGGCTTCGAGGGTTTCTTCGCCATGGGTCCGGTCTCCTCTAATATCGCGTCATGTCAGGACGACCGACGGTGTGCTGCGAGCCGGCCAGCGGCACCATGGCGAGCGCGGAGGCTTCCATGGTGAGCGCCGCGAGATCCTCCGGCTCGAGGCTGTGCACGTTGGTCTTGCCGCAGGCGCGCGCCATCATCTGGCACTCGATCGCAAGGCAATGCAGGAAGTTGTAGACGCGCTCGGCGGCCTCGTCCGGATCGAGCCGCTTGCGGAGCGCCGGGTCCTGCGTCGCCACGCCGACCGGGCAGCGGCCGGTGTGGCAGTGATAGCAATGGCCCGCCTCCACCCCGATCTCCTTCTCGTAGTCGGATTCCGGGATGTCCTTGTTGCAGTTGAGCGCCATCAGGGCCGAATGGCCGATCGCCACCGCGTCGGCACCGAGCGCCAGCGCCTTCGCGACGTCGCCGCCGTTGCGAATGCCGCCGGCATAGACGAGGCTGATCTCGCCGGTCTTGCCGACATCGTCCAGCGCCTTGCGGGCCTGGCGGATCGCGGCGATGCCGGGGACGCCGGTCTCTTCGGTCGCGATATGCGGGCCGGCGCCGGTGCCGCCTTCCATGCCGTCGATATAGATGCTGTCCGGATCGGTTTTCGCCGCCATGCGGACGTCGTCATAGACGCGCGCCGCGCCGAGCTTGAGCTGGATCGGGATCTCCCAGTTGGTCGCCTCGCGAATCTCCTGGATCTTGAGGGCGAGGTCGTCCGGCCCCAGCCAGTCCGGATGGCGCGCCGGCGAACGCTGGTCGATGCCGGCGGGGAGCGAACGCATCTCCGCGACCTGGTCCGTCACCTTCTGGCCCATGAGATGGCCGCCGAGGCCGACCTTGCAGCCCTGGCCGATGAAGAACTCGCAGGCGTCGGCGAGCCGCAGATGGTTCGGATTGAAGCCGTAGCGGCTCTGGATGCACTGGTAGAACCACTTCGAGGAGTAGCGGCGCTCATCCGGGATCATGCCGCCTTCGCCCGAGCAGGTCGCCGTGCCCGCCATAGTGGCGCCGCGCGCGAGCGCGATCTTCGCCTCGAAGGAAAGCGCCCCGAAGCTCATGCCGGTGATGTAGATCGGAATGTCGAGCTCGAGCGGCCGCTTCGCCCGCGGGCCGATGATCGTCTTGGTCAGGCACTTCTCGCGATAGCCTTCGATGACGAAGCGCGTGAGCGTGCCCGGCAGGAACGTCAGGTCGTCCCAGGTCGGGATCTTCTTGAAGAGCGAGAAGCCGCGCATCCGGTAGCGGCCGAGCTCGGACTTGATATGGATGTCGTCGATAACGTGCGGGGTGAAGAGGAAGCTTTTGCCCAGCAGGCTGGTATTGCGCTTCGACTTCTTCGCGGCGGGCTTTTGGGCCGGCGCCTTCTTTCTTTCTCTTGCCATCGCAATGATCCCTTCTGCGGACGGGCTTAAAGGACGATCTTCTTCTCGGCCGGCTCCAGATTGTCGTAGTTCCAGAGCTGCCGGCCGGCGACGATCTTCTGCATGTTCTCGACGCCCTTCGGCGCCTTGAGCCCGTACTGCTTGAGCTTGCGGTTGAGCCAGTCGATATCGAGCTGCGTCATCTCGCCCGGCACGGCGTCCACGCCGAGCCCGTCGATCTTGCCGCCGACATAGATGGTCCCGTCATACATGGAGTCGCCGAGGTTCTTGCCGGCGTCGCCGAGGATCACCATGCGGCCGCGTTGCATCATGAAGCCGCAGAACGCGCCGGCGCGACCGCCGACGAGGATCGTGCCGCCCTTCATGTCGATGCCCATGCGCGCGCCGACATCGCCCATGCAGACGAGGTCGCCGCCGCGGATCGCGGCGCCGAAGGTCGAGCCCGCGTTCTTCTCGATTACCACGGTCCCGGCCATCATGTTCTCGGCGCAGGACCAGCCGACGCGGCCCTTGATCCGGATGTTCGGCCCGTCGATCAACCCGCAGCCGAAATAGCCGAGGCTGCCTTCGATATGGAGGTTAAGCCGGTTGAGGATGCCGACCGCGATCGCATGCTTGGCGCCGGGGTTCTTCATCACCACCGTGCCGTAACCTTTGCTCAGCAGCTCGCGAAGCTTGAGGTTGATCTCCTTCGAGGAGAGCGGCCCGGCGTCGAGCTCGGCGCGCTTGTTGAAATCGACATCGAACGAGTCCGCGTAGGTGAAATTGTCGGACTCCTCGGGCGAGAAGAAACGCTGCTGGGTACGACCGGCAAGCTGCTCGGTGTGCATACCCATTTCATGGGATTTGGTGCGCAGGGCCATCAGGAGCTCTTCCAAACACGCACCTCGCCCTCATAGGGGTCGAAGGTGTCGATTTCATGGGGGAACACGCTGCGGATCGCGACCTCTTCGGAGGCGAGCGCGATGAACTTGTCGCTCTCGTAGAGCACCATCGGCTTCGCGGCCATGGTGTCCTTCGCCATGCCGAGCGAGTCCGAGGTCGCGACGAGATAGGTGAAGACGCCGTCGAGCTCCTCGATGGAGTCCGTCATCGCGTCCTTGAGCTCGGCGCCTTGCTGCATCTTGTCGGCGAGATAGACGGCGATCAGCTCGGAATCGCAGTTCGACATGAAGCGGTGGCCGCGCCGCTCGAGCGCGCGCCGCCCGTTCCAGTAGTTGGTGAGCTGCCCGTTATGGACGACGGAGACGTCGGCGAACGGATAGGCCCAGTAGGGATGCGCCGAACGGATATCCACGTCCGATTCCGTGGCCATGCGCGTATGGCCGAGGGCGTGGGTGCCGGAGAAGCCCTTGAGCTTGTATTGCGAAGCGACCCGCGCCGCATCGCCGAGGTCCTTGACGAGTTCGAGGCCATGGCCCATCGACAGAATCTCGGCCCCTTCGACGTCCTCCATATAGTCCGCCAGTTTCCGGCGGTCGCCGTCGAAGGATACCTTGTAACGGAAGGCATATTCCGTGGCCTCGTCGGCCTCGAGAATGGTGCCGCCCAGCTCCTTGATGCGCTTATCGACCTGCTCGCGGCGATCGACAACCTGGTGATGGATGTCGAAACCCTTCTTCATGTCGTCCTGCTCGGCGACCTTGAAGCGGATCATGATCTCGTTGCCCTTGAGCGGCTTGCCATAGAGCGCATAGCCGGTCGAATCCGGCCCGCGATGCTTCAGCGACTGCAGCATCGCCGTCATCTCGGTGCCGATATCGCCGGTCTTGCCCCGATGAATCAGTCCCGCAATTCCACACATGTTCGGTTCCCTCTCGGTTTCCGGGTAGCTCTCGCCTTGGCGCTCCGCCTCAGGGCAGGTAGTCCCAATATTGCTCGAGGTCCCAGCGGGTAACGGTGGCGTTGAACTTCTCCCACTCGTCGCGCTTGTAGTGGGTGAAGACGCGATACATGT
>CAZMUZ010000086.1:0-16437 GCA_964569315.1 uncultured Rhodospirillaceae bacterium
TACCGCCCTCTTCCACCGTCACGCGCGCGGCCTGATCCTGACCGAGCAGGGCGAGTTGCTCTATCGCACCGCCCATGAGGTCTTCGCCAAGCTCGCCATGGCCGAAGCGCAGCTCGCCGAGAGCAAGGACCGGCCCAAGGGTCGCCTGACGGTCACCGCGACCGTGGCGCTCGGCTCGACCTGGCTCGCACCGCGGATGGGCGAATTCCTCGACATCTATCCCGATGTCGGCGTCGACCTCCTGCTCGAGGATCGCGAGCTCGATCTCAGCATGCGCGAGGCGGACGTGGCGATCCGCATGGCGCCGCCGCGCCAGCCGGGCCTCATCCAGCGCCATCTCATGTCGGTGCGGATGCATATCTACGCCTCGGCCGGCTACATCCAGAAGCATGGCGAGCCGAAGCGGCCCGAGGACCTCGATCAGCACAAGATCATCGTCTATGGCGAGGAGAGCCGGGGGCCGCTGCCGGGCGTCGGCTGGCTGCTGCAGGTCGGCGGCTCGAAGGAGCGGCCGCGCCGGCCCGTGCTCAGCGTCAACAACATCTACGCGATCCAGCGCGCAGCGCAGAACGGCATCGGCATTGCGGCGCTGCCCTCCTACATGCATCAGGACGTGCAGCAGCTCGTGCGCGTCCTGCCCGAGCTCGAAGGGCCGCGGATCGACGCCTTCTTCGTCTATCCGGAAGAGCTCCGGAACTCGAAGCGGATCCAGGTCTTCCGGGACTTCCTGATTCGCAAGGTCGCGCAGTCCGATATCTGAGTCGCGGCCGCCCGATCGAGGCCGCCGGGCCTCGCGGCCGGGGGCCGGCGCGGGTTAGCCGTTTCGGCCAGGCCGGTGTTCAAGCCGCCCGCGGCTCCCGAAACCGGCCGTTTCCGCCACCCCCTTGCGAAAAGCCACACTCTGCAAATTGTCATGCGCCAGCCGCATATCTCTTTTGTTATTTTGACTCTGGTCGGTCTACCGCTTTCATTGCCTAATCAGCCCTGTTGCGGCGCAGCATGACGCTGGAGCCGCGCCGATTTTCGGGGTGCCGTATTATGGCATCCGTTGTGAGATCCGGGCGCAAGGCCCGGATAAGGGTCTTCGGATCCTACGTCTCCCAGACGTGAAGCCTCCCTGTTTAACTTGCCGGGAACCCCAACAGGTTCCCGGCACTTTTCTTTCGCATTCCGCGAAGCCTCTCTTCGCTCCATCGGCCGGCGCGCATGGCGCCGGGAACGCGCGGATTTGCGCTTTGCGCTTCGCGCGCGCCACGGCTAGAACGGCGGGAGCGATGGCGACCTCCGGGACCCGCGCCGCCGGAACGTCCTTAGCCTTCGATGCCGCCCGCGGCAGGTCCGACCGCCGGCGAGCGAGGCCCGCCCGCAAGGAATCGTGCAAGGATGAGCGACAGCAAGCTGCCCCCGGTCACCATTCTCATCGAATGGGAAAACGCCCAGGACGTCGAAGATCTCTGGGTGCGCCAGGCGATGACGGCGCTGCGGGACGAGCTCGAGCGGCAGCATAACCGCTGCGCGGCGCCGCCGGTCGTCATGTATCTCTTCGATCGGAACAAGGTCGCCGAAGGCGACATCCGCAAGGAGATCGCCGCGGTCGCGCCGAACCTCGAGCGCTTCTGCGAGCTCCGCTTCGTGCCGACACCGGGCCTCACCTACTACAAGCTCAAGAACCACGGCGTCGGCCTCACCAGGACCGACTTCGTCATCATGCTGGACAGCGACGCCGGGCCGCAGCCCGGATGGCTGCCGGCGCTGCTGAAGCCCTTCGCGCGTCCCGAGGTGATGGCGGTCGGCGGCTTCACCATGCTCGGCTACAACAACCTCGTCTCCAAGGTCATGGCGCTGACCTGGATCTTCAACCTCAAGAGCGAGCGGGACCGCACCGAGAAGCGGCACAAGATCCACGCCAACAACTGCGCCTTCCGGACCGCGTTCTTCCAGGCCAATCCCTGGCCGGACCTGCCCGCCTTCAAGAAGCAGTGCGGCTTCTGGATCCGCGACATCGAGGCGCGCGGCATCCCGTGGGTGCGCACGGCCGACGCGGTCACCATCCATGCGCCGCAGCCGGGCATCCCGTTCCTCACCTGGCGCGCCTGGACGGCAGGCCTCGACCGCGACTATCAGGGCGCCCAGACCATCAGCCAGTCGAGGCTCCGGCGCCTCCTCTTCGCCTTCGAGTTCTGGCTGAAGAAGAGCTGGCGCGCGACGCGGCGCATCGTCGGCAAGGGCCACGAGGTCGACCTGCCGGTCTGGCAGATGCCGGCCGCGCTCTTCCTCGCCTATGGCTATTACCTGATCCTGCTGGCGGGACAGCTCTACGCGGCGTCAACCCGCCGTTACGAGCCGCTGCGCCCGCTGCGCGAGGTATCGCAGCACTAGCGGCCAGGGCGTGCGCCCGAGCGCGCCCCATTCCCGGTAGCGCGCGAGGTCCTTCCGAACCGTGCCGAAATCGCCGGCCGCGATGAGCCGCCAGAAATGCCGGCCGACATCGCGCTCCAGGCCCTGCCGGTAGCCCGGTTCCGTCAGATAGTCCGGATGGCGGCGGCAGACCTCGATCGCCGCGGCGAGGAAGGTGTTGCGCTTCGCCGAGATCGAGCTTTCGGTCCAATGCTTGATCCAGAGCACGCGGTCGGTCGAGAGGCAGCGATGCGCGCGGCAGAGCCGCAGCAGCAGGTCCATGTCCTGGCGGCGCTTCAGCGTTTCGTCGAACATGCCGATCTCGAGGAGCGCCTGGCGCCGCGCGCTGATCGCCGGCGTCGCTTTGTAGAGCTTCCGCGCAAAGACGGCCCGGCGGAACAGCTCCGGGTCGTCGATCACCGGATTGCGCCGCGGCGACGGCTTGCGACCGCTCTCCGCCGGGTAGCGGAGCTCGAAGGAATCGACGAGGCCGTCGATGTCGGGACGGCCGGCGAAGATTTCCGCCACCACGGCGAGCTTTTCCGGCAAGAACTCGTCGTCGCTGTCGATGAAGCTCACGATCTCGCCGGTCGCCCGCTCGAGCCCGCGATTGCGCGCCCAGTTGCTGCCGTGATTCGACCCGTCGCCGAGCAGGATCAACCGCTCGCCATAGCCCCTGACGCGGTCCGGCGTTCCGTCGGTCGAGCCGTCATCCACCACGATGAGCTCGACCTCCGGATGCGTCTGGCCGAGCACGCTCTCGATCGCCCGGCCGATCGCATCGGCGCGGTTATAGGCCGGCATGACCACGGAAATCCTCGTCATGGCCCCGTAGATAACAAGCGGCGGCGGGCCGGTCTAGCGACCCCGCCGGCCCCGGAAAACCGCTTCTTCCGCCGCGGAGGGGAGGCTATAAGCGCGCCATGGCGAGCCCGGTGTCCGATAGTCTCCTGCTGCCGATCGAGACCCTGAACCGCGAGTTCGACGGCAAGCTGCTGGTCGCGCTCGCGGCGGCCGAGCGCGGTTTCAAGCCGATCATCGGCGGCCGCGCGGCGATCCACGACAGCCTGCCGGCGCTGCCGCGCTCGATCTATCTCTCGAAGGGCGTGCGCTCCGGCAGCCGCCCCATCTTCAGCCTGCTGGAGCGGTTCGGCCACAGCATCGCGGCGGTGGACGAGGAGGCGCTCGTCCGGTTCTCCGACGAGCTCTTCCTCATGAAGCTCGACCCGGATGCCTTCCCCCGCGTGCGCATCCTGTTCGCCTGGGGGGAGGACAATGCCGAGCTCTGGCGCCGCTCGCAGTGGTATGCGGGCGCGCCGATCCTCGCCTCCGGCAACCCGCGCACCGACATGATGCGGCCCGAGCTCAGGCCGTTCCATCAGCCGGAAGTCGACGCGATCCGTGCAGAATTCGGCGATTTTGCGCTCTTCAACAGCAATTTCAGCGTCGTAAACCACTTCATCCCGAACAAAACGCGCTTCAAAGTGGCCGATTGGGTGACGCCGGAAGCCTCGGACCAGTTCCGCAGCGGCATGCTCGCCCACAAGCAGGCGCTCTTCGAACGGTTCCTCGAGGCGATGCCCGCCCTCGCCAGGGCGATCGCACCCCGGCAGCTCGTGATCCGGCCGCATCCCTCGGAGAACGCCGACGCCTGGCGGCAGGCGACCGCCGGGATCGCCAATGCGACCGTGCTGCATGAAGGCGCCGTGGTGCCCTGGCTCATCGCCGCGCGCGTCCTCATCCATAACGGCTGCTCGAGCGCGGTCGAGGCGGCGGCGATCGGCACGCCTGCCCTCGCCTACGCGCCGCTCGCCTCGCAGGAGTTCGATATCTGGCTGCCGAACGCGCTGAGCCACCTCTGCCCCGATCCCGGGACCCTGGCGGACGCGACGCGCCAGAGTCTCGGCGGCGATGCCCCGCCGCCCGGCAACGAGCACAAGACGCTGCTGCATCATCATCTGGCCGGGCTCGAAGGCGCTCTCTGCAGCGAACGCATCGCCGAGGGGCTAATCGCGCACAAGGGGGCACTCGCCAAGGCGCCCGGCACCGACCCGATCCGCTGGGCGGGGGCGTGGCTCAAGCACCGGCAGCGGCTGCACAAGCGCCGCCGGCGCGACCGTGCCGAGGCGGGGGCGGCCTCGACCTACATCCAACACAAGTTCCCGGGGATCGAGCCCGACTGGATCGAGCGGCGCATCCAGCGCTTCCGCAGCGCACTCGGCCGCTTCGAGAATATCCGGCCGCGGCAGATCCGGCGCGACATCTTCGCCATCGAGCGGCGCTAGCGACGCGGCCTCGCGGGCGCTACTTGATCGCGAGGAAGCCCTCGAAGCAGACATATTTGAAGATCGTCATCACGTCCTGGAAGCCGGCACGCTTGGCGAGATCGATGTTCGCCTGGCTCGAGAACGGCTCGAGCACGCCCTTCAGGCTGCGCGATTTGCCGACGATCTCGTCCGTGTCGTACCCGACATCGAGCTTATAGTCGGTATAGATCAGGGACATCATGTCCTGGAACCGCGCGTCCGGCGCGCGCACCTTCTCGAAGAACACGAAGCCGCCGCCCCAATTCAGCGATTCGAACACCTTGTCGAAGAGCTCCTGGCGCCGGCGCGGCCGCACGAACTGGATCGTGTAGTAGGAGGTTATGAGGTCGGCCTTCTCCAGCGCGACGTCGAAGAGATCGGCCTGCTCGATCGTGATGCTGTCGAAGGGCGCGGCGCGGATGCGCGCCTGCTCGACCATGCCCTGCTCCGGCTCGATGCCGACCAGCCGCACCTGCTTCTCCCGGTTGCGCTCGGCGAGGAGCGCCAGCAGCGTGCCGGTCGAGCAGCCGAAGTCGTAGGCGAGCGAGCCCTTGCTGAGGAAGAAGTCGGAGAGCTTCGCCACGAGGTCGTGGCCCTGATGGTAGAGCGGCACCGACTTCGAGACATGGTCGTCGAAGGTCGCCGCCACCTGCCCGCCGAAGCTCCAATTGGCGTTGCCCGCCGAGATGCTGTCGCCGACCTTGGTCATCCGCAGGTTCCTCAAGGGGTTGTGCGGTCGAGTATCGAACCGCGTCCCTCGGCGGTCAATAACCGCGGCAGGAAGTCGGTCTCCTTCTCGAAGAACAGGCGGTAATGCATCTCGAGATTGATCAGCTTGAACAGAAGCTTCGGCGCCGGGGCCGGCGGCAGGGCCAGGTTGCGGCCGATCGCGAAGGCGCCGAGGTTCCAGTATTCGGGCTTCGAGATCGCCATCGAATAGTTCCGCGTGCCCTCCTTCTCGACATTGACGAAGCCGCCGAGTCGCCGCTCCGCCAGCTCGCGGAAGAGGATCTTGTTGCGGTGTCCCGAGCCATGCCGGCCGAACTTCCGGCGCCCCGGCTGATTGACGACGTAGCGAACCAGGTCGAGATCCAGCAACGGATTGCGAAGCTCGACCGACGACGCCATGGAATAGGCGTCGCTATGCGGCAGGTTGCAGGCCTGGAGGAACATGGCGGTGTCCTGCAGCAGGGTCGCCTGCAGCAGGGTCTCCCGCCCGTCCCCGAGATCGCCCAGATGATCGAGGATCTGCCGGCGCAGATCGTGCTGGACTGCGCGGAAACGCGCGCCGCCGGGCCCGAGATCGCCGCTGCGCCCGTCGAGCTCGAGGATCGCATGGAGTCTGGTAGTGTCGCCGTCGAAGCCGTCGATGAGCGGCTCCAGGGTCCGGTAGCCGGCCGCATATTCGTCGACGCCGTCGCCGCTCAGCAGCACGATGGTCTTCAACTGCCGGGCGGCGTCGCAGAGCGCCTTCATCGGCGGCCCGCCGCCCCAGCGCGAAGGAAACTGCGAAGCCGCCACGAAATCGACCAGCCGTGCCGTGTAGGAGTCCGGCGTCTCCAGCCGGAAATAGGCGTTGGCCGGACGCTTCCCGAGCAAGGGGGGCACGATGGCCATCGGGATCGATTCGATTCCCGGGCTGACCTTGGTGAAGGTGGTGAGCTTCTGCGAGGCCTCGCCGGTGTACCAGAAGACCAGCGAGGAATCGATGCCGCCGCTCAGCATGACGCCGACCGGCACGTCGCTGACGAGATGTCGCTCCACCGCCTGGCGGAGCGCCGCTTCCAGCCCTTCGACGGCATCGTCGTCCGAGGCGCGCCCGGCCGCGTCATAGGCATCGTGATCGAAGAGCGACCAGGCGGAGAAGTAGCGCTTCAGCGTCAGCGCCTCCGGCGGACCCTCCAGATAGGCGCCGGCCGGGATCGCCCTGATGCCGTCGAAGAAGGTGTCTTCCGGCAACAGGATGCCGAGCGACGCCAGATAGACGGGCCAGGCCTCGGGATTCGGCGCGGCGCTCGGCTTCACCGCCAGCAGCGCGCGGATATCCGAGGCGAGCGCCGTGATGCCCGCTTCCTGAAAGTAGTAGAGCGGCTTCTGCCCGAAATGATCGCGCGCCGCCACGAGCCGGCCGGTTTCCCGGTCGAACAGCAGGAAGGCGAACATGCCGCGCACCCGGGCGAGCGTCGGCTCGATGCCGTCGCGCAGCAGCAGCTCGAGCAGCACTTCCGTGTCGGACGAGGTGCGCAGCGCGACGCCACGCTTCAGGAGCCCGTCCCGCAGCTCGCGATAGTTATAGATCTCGCCGTTGTAGGTGAGGCTCCAGCGCCCGGTACGGTCCTCGAAAGGCTGGTTCGCCGCGGCGCTGAGGTCGATGATCGAGAGCCGCGCATGGGCGATGGCGTAGGTCTCGTGGCGCTCGATCGCCTGATGGTCGGGCCCGCGATGCCGCAGCGCCGCCAAGGCCGCATCGAGCGCTGCCGGCGCCGGCGGCCGGGACTTCCAGGCGCAGAAGAAGATCCCGCACACCGGCCGGCGGCCCTACGACGCCCGACGCAGCACGATGTGATAGATCCCGCTGAACAGCTCCTCGCACCCGACATTGGGGTAGAGCGAGCGCTGAATGTCCCAGAACCCCTCGACCTCGTCGATGAAGGGCTGCACCTTCGCGAGATAGCGCGGCGGCTCGATCACCAGCCCGACCACCGCCCAGCCATGATCGCGCCCGATCCGCAGCATGTCGGAGACCGAATAGCGCGGATAGGCGAGGCCCTTGAAGAAGAACTCGATCATCTGCGCGGCGCGATGCGGGTGGTGCTCCTCCGCGAAGCGTCGGAACTCTGCGTCGCTCAGCAGCGCATGGCCCCAGGGGATGTTGGTGCTCGCATAGCGATGCGGCCCGAGATAGCTGAAGAAGGGCCGGTGCTTGAAATAGACCGCGGCGCCCGGCGTCGCCGCCTCGGTCATGGAGGCGAAGGCGCCCGGCCAGTCGGGGATATGCTCGATCGCCTTGCAGTAGAAGAGGTCGAATTTCTCGCCCAGATTCTGCATGTCGTGCGCGCCGACCTGGGCGAAACGATAGCGCTTGCTCGCCTGCGGCGCGACCGCAACCTCCCCCGGACGCAGGGTGAAGTTCTCGTGGCCGAGCAGCTCGCGATAGGCCGCGAGGTCGAAGCGCCCGCCCATGCGCTCCCGGAAAAAGCGCTTCAGGTCCTGCAGCGCCTCGTCATGGTCGTGCGGCTGCCAGCTCGTCTTGTGCTCGCCGTCGAGGAACGGGTCGGCGCCGACCGCTTCCGCGATCTCGCTATATTCCAGCATCAGCCGCGGCACCATGCCGTTGCCGGTGCCGATGTCGCAGAGCCGTTTGCCTTTGAGATCGACGCCGAACGAGACCAGAAGGTCGATCAACTGATGGATCTGCAGCAGGACGCGGGCGCGCTGCCGCTCGTTGATCTTGCCGGGCGGCGGCGGATCCCAATAGTTGGTGCCGGCCGAGGTCGGCGAGAGGATCGGCAGAAGATACCTGTCGTCGACCGGCAGCCGGCGCCCGTCGTCCTTGAC
Source organism: uncultured Rhodospirillaceae bacterium (assembly GCA_964569315.1). Taxonomy (GTDB): domain Bacteria; phylum Pseudomonadota; class Alphaproteobacteria; order Dongiales; family Dongiaceae; genus CADEFF01. Next base: position 8,262 of record CAZMUZ010000086.1, read on the forward strand.
GAACCATTTCATAGATCGGCGGTCTCGCGTTCGAAGCCTTCCGCGACCCGCTTGTGCCGTTCGGTCCCCGCCATGGGCATGATCGATATCTCGAAGCTGTGCAGCATGTAGAGCCGGGTGAGGGAGCGGGCGAGCCTGGCCCGGTCCGCCGTTTCCGCCTTCGCCCGGAACCGTTCGAAGGCGGTCAGGCTTTCCGCCGTATAGCCGAGGTCGCGGGCAAGCGCCAGATCGTCCTCGCCCGCATGATAATCCAGCTTCGCAGCGAGGCCACGCGCATCTTCGTGATGGGCATCCTTTCGCAACCAATATTGGATGTGCTCTTCCTTCTCCGGCAGGTCGGGATAGCGGATATCGTGGTCGACGGGCGGCCAGCCCCGCCGCCGCGGCCAGATCGGGGTGAGCCCGGCCCGCGCGAAGTCGCGCTCCACCACCGCGGCGCTCGCGGTATGCATGTAGGGCACGAAGAAGTCGTCGAGCAGCGCGCCGGTCCGGTTCTGCGGCACGGCCTCGGCATCCATCGCGGCGATCATCTCTTCGGCTGTCACCAGCGGGGCCAGCTTCCGGAAGAGCTTTACGCCGTAATAGTAGTAGGTGCCGGCGCGATAGGCGTTGAGATGGAGATAGCCGCCCGGCCGACACCAGCGCGCATAGCGCGCGAGCCCGAGCGCCGGATTGGCAAGATGATGCCACACGCCCCGCGAGCGCACGATATCGAAGGAACCCGCCGGCAGGTCGAAATCGAGCAGGTCGCCGTGATGCGAGGTCAGGTTCGCGATGCCGTTGTCGCTCGCGAACGCCTGCAGGCGCCGGACATTGTCGGCCGAAAGATCGACATGCGTGACATGCTTCGCGCCCAGCCTGATCCAGCCGAGCGCGTCGCGGCCGGTGCCGCCGCATTCGAGCACCGCCCAGTCGCGGACCATGCGGGGGTCGACGCCCATGGCGATGAGCTGCGAGCGGTGGGTGTCGCAGACCATTTCGATGCCCGAATCCGCCAATTGACGGTTGCGGGGATGAACTTGCTGCCCGTAAAGCGTGCCGGCACGTACGTCGGTCGTCGCAGTCGATGCCATTGTTGGATGCCCGTGTCTTCGGAATTGAACGAGAGGGAGAGGGAGCGGAAAGGCGAGACGGCTGGCGCCGGCGCTCGAGGCGGCGGCCGCGGTAATCATCGGGGAAGAAAGATTAACGAAACGTTTCGAAGGGCGGGCAGCGGTCTGCGTACCCGCGTCCGAGCCCGGATTGCCATGGCCGGCCGCAGCGAATCGGTAGCGCCGTAACCCGGCCCTTCGGGCCGGTCGGCGCGATACCTCAATAGCCAATGGAGGAATCGAGCCTCGCTGCCATGATGCCTTCCAGCGCGGCCACCTGGTCCGGCTGCAGATCTTCCTTGTAACCGCCCGATTTGCCCCGCCGAACCTTGAAGGAGTTCCGGTCATTGGGATCGGCCGGCCGGAGCGCCTTGTCGCTGTAGTAGCGATCGCGCTCCCGCTGCTGCAGGTTCTCGAACTTGCAGAACTGCACGGCTTCGGAAATCTCCGCCTCGGCGAAGGAATCGCCGAAGAAATCCAGGAGCCGCTTCAGGGTCGCCTCCGGCGCCCGCTTCAACTCCTCATAGCGGACGACATGCGTGTTCGGCGTGGCGCCGACATAGCGCCACCAGCCGTTGATATAGGCGATGATGTATTCGATGCCGCGGCCCTTCTCGGTCACGAACTCGAAGAGCTCCATCCCGTGGGTCGCGTTCTCGCGCTTCCCCGCCTTGCGGTGCTTCAACTGATAGTAATGCGAGACGACGACGTCGCAGGGATGGCGCATCAGGAACACGACCTTGCGCCCCGCATATTCCGACTTGTCGTCGCGCAGGTCCTCGACGGCGCCGAGCGGATCGCAGGCATGGGTGAAAAGGATCTTGGGGATGGCGTCGTCGAGCCGATGCAGATTGTCGTGATCGACGAGCACGCCTTCGGGCAAGCCATGGCGGCGCTGGTAGAGCCGCGTCAGCAGGGCGCGGAGCCAGGTCTTTCCCGATTTCGGGAAGGAGACGATGATGAAATCGGCTTCGGCGATCAGCTTGCGCCGCTCGCGGTTCAGCCGTTGGACCTTGCGCTCCCATTTCGAGGTAATCAGCCGGTAGATATGACGCAACGGTCGCCTCAACAGCCGCCTCCCGGAAGCCGAAAACCCGTCCGCATCGCCCTGCGGCCGAAACCCACCTATCTCAAATCCCCGGCAACAATTCCACTCAATAGGCGAGCCGCTTCTCGATGGTGAGCGGCGCCTTGGCCAGCACCTCGGCGATCCGGGGGCCGGCGCCGCCGTCCCCGTAGAGCAGGTCCGGCGCGAGCCGGCCCCGGCCGGCCTGCTTGCGGATCGCGGCGGCGATGGCACCCCGCTCGTAATCCACATCGAGGACGTTGCGACCGCGGTCGCGGCCGGCCTGGCGGCTGCCGATATTCACCGCCGGCACGCCCAGATAGGCGCATTCGCGAATCGCCACGCTCGAATTGCCGACGATGCAGAGGCTGTTATAGAGCAGCCGCAGGAAGGCCTCGGGCGGCATATTCTTGAAGAAATGCACCTGCGGCAGCTTCTGCGTCTCTCGGAAGGCGCGGATACCCTTTGAGGTGCCGTCGGATCCCGCATCGACGTTCGGCCAGAACCAGAGCGTCGGCAAGCCGACCTCGGCGACCGCATGCAACGTCTCGCCGATATGGATGCGCGATTCGCCATATTCCGTCGTCACCGGATGCTGCATGACGACGATATAGCCCTTGCTGAGATCGAAGACGGTGCCGACGCCGCCATAATGCTCGAAGAGGTCGGGGTCGAGCCGCGGATCCCCGATCGCGGCCTTCGCCACGTCGATCGAGGGACATCCCGTCACATGCACGGCGTCGGGCTGCTCTCCCATGCGGATCACCCGTTCGGCGGCGCGGTCGGAGGCCACCAGATGCAGATCCGCGAGCTTGGTGATGGCGTGGCGCACCTTCTCGTCGATCGAGCCGGTGATCTCGCCGCCCTGCACATGGGCGAGCGGCAGGTTCATGTAGGCGGCGGCCACGGCGGTCGCCATGGTCTCGAAACGGTCCGCAATGGTGACGACCACCTGCGGCGCGAGATCGGCGAGGACGCTCGCCATCTCCGAAAGACCGATTCCGGTCGATTTGGCCGAGGTCACCAGATTCTCGCCCTCGAGGATCGAATAGACCTGCCGATCGACCCGGAAACCTTCCTTCTGGATGACCCCGACCGCGTTGCCGTAGCGGTCGAGCAGCGCGGACGCGGCCGCGACCACCTGCAGCTCGACGTCGTTCCGTTCGCCGAGCGCCGTCAGCGCCGAGCGGATGCGCGAGTAGCTCGGGCGCGCCGTGATGGCCACGCAAACTTTCCGCCTGGTCAATCGCATTTCCCCCAGTCAGTCGAGATCGTCATCGGAAATCGTCGCATCGCGCGCCACCGCCCGCTTGAGGCGGCGGCCCAGCAGCCGGGGCAGCTCCGAGGGCGCGAGCCCGGTGCCCGGCTTCTTCATCGCGACATGCTCGCGGGTGAGCTGCGTGCCTTTCGGCAGGTCGGCGGCCGCCACGAGGCTTTTCATGAAGATGCGCCGCAGCGGCGCGAGCTCGGCCGCCACCGCGGCCTTGTCGACGGGATGGGCCCGCATCGCCTCGATGAAGCGGACGCCGCGCACCAGCTCGGCCAGCTCCGCCGGCGTCAGCGAGGCCACCACGTCCGGCCCGAACATGTCGCGGCTGAGCGCGACATGCACCTCCAGCACTTCGATGCCGAGCGTCGCCGCGGCGAGGCCCGGGAAGATCGTGGCCGAGTGATCGGAGAGCCCGACGGCGCCGCCGTAGCGCTCGCGATAATGCGGGATGAGATTGAGCCCGACCGCTTCCGGCGGGCAGGGATACATCGTCGCGCATTGCAGCACCGCCACCGGCAGCTTCGCCTGCCGGATCCGCGCCACGGCATCGTCGATCTCGGCAAGATCGCTCATGCCCGTGGAGAGGATCATCGGCAACCCGGTCGCGATCATCCGGTCCAGCATCTCGACGCTGCCGATTTCGCCGGAGGCCACCTTCCAGCCCGCGACGCCGACCCGCTTCAGGAGCTCGATCGCCTCGATCGAAAAGGGCGAGCTCAGGAAGAGGAGGCCCTTCTCGGCCGCGTGATCCTTCAGGCCCCGCCACTGCGCCTCGGTGAACTCCATCCGCTTCCAGTAGTCGTAGCGGGTCTCGTCCTGCGGGCTGAAACGCTTGCGCCACGGCTCGGCCGGGGTGCTCTCTGCGGCCGCGATATGGGTCTGGAACTTGACCGCGCTGGCGCCGGCCGCGGCGATCGCATCGATGAAGGCGTGCGCCGTGCCGAGGCTGCCGTCGTGGGCCTGGGCCACTTCGCCGATGATCGTGCAAGGCCGGCCGGGGGCCGGATCATGAAGCCAGGTCTCAACCATGCGATGGGCGTGGATCTCGCAGATGACGCTCAGCAGCGAAGCAGCAGCCGTGACGGCTCGTCGAGACCGCCGCGAAGACCGTCGGTTACCGGACTCCAGTCGGTCGGCTCGAGCTTCGGCGCATAGTAATCCATAAATTGCACCAACAGCACGAGCCTTTCGCGCCGATTGCCACGGCTGCCGTAATGCAGGCAGCGCGAGGTATCGACGAAGACGCCGCTCCCGGCCGGGCCGGTGACCTGCACCACGTCCCGGGCAGCGCCCGCAGCCTCCACCGCATCATCCTCCAGCCGCACGCGGCGCCCTCCCACATAGCCCGTCGCCCGGGACACGGCGGCCGAGCGATTCGCCGGCAGCAGGCTGAAGGGGCCGGACTCGGGCGTCACGTCATGGATGTTCACGAACAGCTTGAGCTGCCGATAGTCCTCGGTATCGAAGTGGAACTTCTGGCTCTTCAACATCGTCTCGTTGGAGGGCGTCCAGAGCAGCTCCAGCGCCGAGAGGATCGGCACCCGGTCGAAATAGCGCGCCGCGATGCCGAGCAGCGGGGCGGAGAGCACGAAGCGCCGGATCGCCGGCTCGGCGAGCAGGATCGTGCCCGTCTCGCAGACCGGCACCAGGAACCGTTTCGACGCGTCCTCGGCCTGGCGATCGAGCTCGCCCGCCGCGCGCGCGGCCTCGAAGATCCGGCGGCAGGTTTCGAGCAGCGGCGCGGTGCCCGGCAACTCGTCCTGGCGCACCAGCCTGTATCCCGCCTCGTCAGGCACCGCGACATCGTGGGTGACCGCCGCAAGCAGCGATTTCGCCGCCTCGCGCCGGCGGATCGCCGGGCGCGGCTCCAGGAGACGGGTCAGGCCCTTGACGAACGCCGTCGCCAGGCCACGCGGCAGCCGCAGCTTGTTCAGCAGGAAGAGATAGAGGCGGCGGCGAAGCCGATAATCCATGAGGCGAGATATCCCTAACCGCCGGACCGATCAACGGCCGTCTTGCCCTCGAGCAGCCGGCGCGCGAGGGCGAGATCCTCGGGGTCGTCGATATTGACGATCGGCCCTTCCACCAGCACGGCGCGGGGAGCCGTGCCGAGCACGCCATGCCCCGCTTCGAGCGCCGCGGCCCGCACCGCGTAGCAGAGCCCGTTGCGCACATAGGTCGGGCGCAGCTCCTGGCGGTTGACGACCTTGCCGGCCGCGGGATGGGCGTGGCGCACCATGCCGCGCTCGTCGAGCTCGAACTGCTTCAACGGGTGGAAGCGCAAGGGCGCCTCGCTCACCGTGACGGCCGCATCGGCGCCGTCGGATTCGGCGGCCTCGACGGCGCGGCGGAGAATTTCGGGCGTGCGCATCGGCGAGGTCGGCTCCAGCAGCGCGACGAGGTGGAAGGGCGCTTCGCCCGCGGCCTCGAGCCGCGCGAGCGCATCGCGGATCGCGTCGATCACCGCCGCCTTGTCGCCGGCGAGCGCATCCGGACGAAGGAACGGCACCGAGGCGCCCGCGCGCCTGCCCTCCTCCGCGATGTTCGCATCGTCGGTCGAGACCAGCACATAATCGAAGAGCCCGCTCTCCTTCGCGCAGCCGACGGCACGCGCGAGCAGCGAGAGGCCGCCCACGATCGCGAGGTTCTTGCCGGGCAGGCCCTTGCTGCCGCCGCGCGCCGGAACGATGGCGATGCGTCGGCGCCGCGTCGCGGACCCGCTCATCGTCCGAGGTCCCGCACCCCGTTCAGGCCGGCTCGCGAAAAGGGGACGGCTTGTGGAAATGGACCGCGTAGGCCATCGGGAAGGTCGTGTGCTTGCGCACCTGGTTGTCCCGATAGGCGTCGTCCCATGCCATCAGCTCCGGCATATGGCGCTCGTAGAACCAGCGCTGCATCTCGGCACGCTTCTCGGCCGGGAAATATTCGAGCGCCTGGGTCCAGCAATAGCCGATCGCCTGGAAGGGGCCGCCTTCCGGCACGAAGCGCTCATAGACCATGCCCGCGTCGGCGATCTGTTTCTCGAAGCCCCAGGGGGTGTAGCGCAGATAATCGTCCGGCGCCTGATGCAGCTCGCGCACCAGCGGCTCGAAGATGTAGCCGCGCCCGCCCGGCTTCAGCAGCCGCGCCACCTCGGCGAAGAGACCGGACTGGTCGGGCACATGATGAACGAGGTTCGGCACCATCACCAGATCGGTGCTGCCGGAGGGGAGGCCGGTGCGCTCCGGCGCCGCGCGCAAGGTGGTCGGCACCAGGAGGCAGCGCGCATCGTCGACCATGCCCTTGTTGTAGGCGCCGCGCCCCTCGGCGGAACCGGGGCTGCAATCGATCGAGACGAAGCGCTGGCGATGGAAGAAGGGCGCGAAGAGGCTGATGCCGCCATAGAGCAGGCTCCGCTCCATGCAGACCACCGCCGCGTCTGCCGGCAGATCGCGCGCGAGCTGGCGCATATCGGCGAGGAGACGGCGGAAATGCGGCCATTTGGTCGCCACCTGGAAGACCCGCTCCTCCAGCATGCGGAAATGCCCCTCGAGCTCGGCGTCGGTGAAATGCTGCCGCGTCGCTTCCTGGCTACGTTTCCGCTCGGGCGCGCTCATCGCTGCTCCAGACCTGCCGGGTTTCCGTCCGGCCCGCATTATAGGCCGCGGAATCGGCGAAAAACACCCGGCTCCGGGGGCGGCCGAAGCGGGCCGTTCCTCGGCACCCCTATGGAATTCCTAGGGCGCGGGCTTTCGGCCCGTATGGCCTGCCTAGGCTCCCGCTTTCGATCCCGTCTCGAATTCCACCTCTCCCGTCCGCTTATCTGGGGAACCGATCCCACGGACCTCGTTCGGAGCCATTCCATGCTCGACATCTTCGTGCTTGCCCTCGGCGTCGGCGGCTTCGCCGCTCTCTGCGGCTATGTGCTGCTTTGCCAGAAGCTCTAGGAGGCCGCTCGTGACGCTCGACTACATCCTCGGCGCGGTCGTAGCCCTGCTGCTGCTTGGCTATCTCTTCTACGCGCTCGCGCGCCCCGAGCGTTTCTGAGGCCGCCGCCATGACCCTGCTCGGCTGGACCCAGATCGCGCTCTTCTGCCTGCTCATCGTCGCGCTCACGCGGCCGCTCGGCGGCTATCTGACGCGGCTCTTTTCCGGCGAGCGGACGCTGCTCGCTCCCGCGCTCGCGCCGATCGAGCGCGGCCTCTACCGGCTCGCGGGCGTCGATCCGGCGAAGGAGCAGCATTGGACGAGCTACGCGCTCGCCATGCTGGTCTTCAATGCGGCGGGCTTCCTGCTGCTGTTCCTGATCCAGCGGCTCCAGGGCGTGCTGCCGGTCAACCCCGCCGGGATGGGCGCCGTCGCCCCCGATCTCGCCTTCAACACCGCCGTCAGCTTCGTCACCAACACGAACTGGCAGTCCTATGGCGGCGAAACCACCCTGAGCCATCTCACCCAGATGCTGGGATTGACGGTGCAGAACTTCGTCTCGGCCGCGACCGGCATCGCGATCGCCGTCGCGCTGGTGCGCGGCTTCGCGCGGCGGGCCATGGCGACGGTCGGCAATTTCTGGGTCGATCTCACCCGGGCGACGCTCTATCTGCTGCTCCCGATCGCGATGATCGCGGCCCTCTTTCTGGTCTGGCAGGGCATACCGCAGAATTTCGACGCCGCGGTGACGGCAACGACCCTCGAAGGCGCACAACAGACCATCGCCCAAGGGCCCGTCGCCTCACAGATCGCGATCAAGATGCTCGGCACCAACGGCGGCGG
>CAZMUZ010000087.1:0-12394 GCA_964569315.1 uncultured Rhodospirillaceae bacterium
CTTGCGTCAGGCGTCGCTCCCGCGTCGCTGGGCAATGCTGGCGCTGGCTCTCCTCATCGGCTCGACCTTCACGGCCTGCTCCTTTGGCGACCCCGACTCGCAATATCCGGGGCTGCGGCGCAAGGGGCAGACCACGCCCTACGACAATACCGGATCGGTGTTCGGCGAGGGCGGGCTCTCGCTCGGCGGAAACAACGAGGCCCCGCAGGACGGCGGCGGCGCCGGCATCGGCGTGAACAGCTTCCTCTGGCGCGCGACGCTCGACACCGTTTCCTTCATGCCGCTGGTTTCGGCGGATCCGTTCGGCGGCGTCATCATCACCGACTGGTACACGCCGCCGCAAACGCCGCGCGAACGGTTCAAGGTCAATGTCTATATCCTCACGCGCGCGCTCCGCGCCGACGGCATCCGCGCCGCCGTGTTCCGGCAGGAGCTCGCCGGCAGCACCTGGATCGACGCGCCGATCGCGCCCAGCACCTCGACCGATCTCGAGAACGCGATCCTGACCCGCGCCCGCCAGCTCCGCGTCTCGCAGAGCGGCGAGTAGCCCGCGCAAAGCCGCCCGCGCGTGCCGAGCGGCACACCGGACGATCCCGCGACCTTCGAGGCCCCGCGCCACGCGCTCGCCCCCGGCGACCGCGTGCCGGATTTCGTGCTGCCCGATGCGGAGGGCGCCTTCCGGCATTTCTACGAGCGCGCGCAGGGCCGGCCGATCGCGCTGCTTCTGCTGGCGGGAAAGGCCGATCTTCCGGCGGCGGCACGGGCATCCGCCACCGCAAAGGCGCTGGCGTCGCTGGGCGCCGATCATCTGGTTATCGCCGCCGGCGATCCGGAGCGGAGCCTCGGCGAGGCTTCGGCGCCGGCGCGCTGGCTCGCCGATCCCCGGCGCAAGATCCTCGACGGGCTGCGGCACGGCGCGGGCCTGCCGGAGGACGCGCCGGCCTGGCTGCTGCTCGACGCCAACCAGCGGCTCGTCGATCTCCGCTCCGGCGACGGTCTCGACGAATGGGCGATCCGGCGGCTCGAGGCGCAGGGCGCGGCGCCGGAGGCCGGCCGGTTCGGCGCGGCGGCGCCGGTGCTGATCCTTCCCCATGTGCTCGATCCGGCCGCCTGCATCGCCCTCATCCGGCGCTGGGAAACCCATGGCCATGACGAGGGATCGGTGAACTCGCTGGTCGATGGTGAGGAGGTGCGCCGCGTCTATCACGCCATGAAGAAGCGGCGCGATCACGCGATCGCGGACGAAACGCTGCTGCGCAGCCTGATCTCGGTCATCGGACGCCGGATCGCGCCCGAGCTCGACAAGGCCTTCGGGTTCCGGCAGCCCTTCCGTTTCGACCGCTTCATCGTCACCTGCTACGACGCCGAACGCGGCGACTATTTTCGCCGGCATCGCGACAATGCGAGCCCGGCCACGGCGGACCGGCGCTTCGCCCTCACCCTCAACCTCAATGACGGCGACTATGAGGGCGGCGAGCTGGTCTTCCCGGAATATGGGCCGCATCGCTACAGCCCGCCTGCCGGGGCCGCGATCCTCTTCTCCTGCAGCCTGCTGCACGAGGCCCTGCCGGTGACGCGCGGGCAACGCTTCACCCTGCTCTCCTTCCTCCGCGACGGCGCCGCGAAGCCGGGATCGCCCGCGCGCGGATAGGCCGCCCTCGCGGCAGAAGGCCGCGGGCAACGGTCCCTTCCCGGCGCGCCGCCTTGCTTGTCATCGGCCGGGGGCTTCGGTAAAGCTAGCGCCCGTCGCGGCGCTGCGGAGCGCCGCGGAAACCGCCCGTTTCGCCCCTTTTCCGAACCGCATGGCCCGATGACCCCCGCCCGCTACAACTTCAAGGAGACCGAGCGGCGCTGGCAGGCCGTCTGGGCGGAGCGCGGCAGCTTCGCGGCGCAGACCGACGCGGCCCGACCGAAATATTACGTGCTCGAGATGTTTCCCTACCCCTCGGGCCGCATCCATATGGGCCATGTGCGCAACTACACGCTCGGCGACGTGATCGCGCGCTACAAACGCGCCCAGGGCTTCAATGTGCTGCATCCGATGGGCTGGGACGCCTTCGGCCTGCCGGCCGAGAACGCGGCGATGGAGAAGAAGGTCCATCCGTCGAAATGGACCTACGACAACATCGCGACCATGCGGCAGCAGCTCAAATCCATGGGGTTGTCGCTCGACTGGAGCCGCGAGATCGCGACCTGCCATCCGGACTATTACCGCCACCAGCAGGCAATGTTCGTCGATTTCCTCGAGGCCGGACTCGCCTATCGCAAGGAAGCCAGCGTCAACTGGGACCCGGTCGACCAGACCGTGCTCGCCAACGAGCAGGTGATCGACGGGCGCGGCTGGCGCACCGGCGCGGTGGTGGAGCGGCGCAAGCTCTCGCAATGGTTCTTCAAGATCACCGCCTTCGCGGACGATCTCCTGGAGCGGCTCGCCACGCTCGATCGCTGGCCGGCCAAGGTTCGCCTCATGCAGGAGAACTGGATCGGCCGCTCCGAGGGCGCGCGCGCCTTCTTCCCGATCGCCGGCCGCGAGGCGCGCATCGAGGTCTTCACCACCCGGCCGGACACGCTCTTCGGCGCCGCCTTCGTGGCGATCGCGCCCGACCATCCGCTCGCGGTCGAGCTCGCCGCCGAGGACAAGGACCTCGCCGCCTTCGTCGAGGAATGCCGCCATACGGCGGTGACCGCCGAGGCGATCGAGACCGCCGAGAAGAAGGGCTATCGCACCGGCCTCGAGGCGATCCATCCCTTCGATCCGGACTGGAAGCTGCCGGTCTATGTCGCGAACTTCGTGCTGATGGAATATGGCACGGGTGCCATCTTCGGCTGTCCGGCGCACGATCAGCGCGACCTCGATTTCGCGCGGAAATACCGCCTGCCGGTGACGCCCGTGGTGCTGCCGCCCGAAGCCGATGCGGCGAGCTTCGAGGTCGGCGACGCGGCCTATGTCGGCGACGGCCGCATCTTCAACTCGCGGTTCCTCGACGGGCTGCCGGTCGAGGCGGCGAAGCGCGCGGCGATCGACCGGCTGGTATCGCTCCGCCTCGGCGAGGGCACGATCCACTACCGCCTCCGGGACTGGCTGGTTTCGCGCCAGCGCTACTGGGGCTGCCCGATCCCCGCGATCCATTGCGAAAGCTGCGGGATCGTGCCGGTGCCGAAACAGGACCTGCCGGTGCTGTTGCCGGAGGACGTGACCTTCGACCGGCCGGGCAATCCGCTGGAGCGCCATCCGACCTGGAAGCACGTCCCCTGCCCGGCCTGCGGCAAGCCCGGCCGCCGCGAGACCGACACGCTCGACACCTTCGTCGATTCCTCCTGGTATTTCGCGCGCTATTGCAGCCCGCGCGCGGCCGAGCCCGTGGCGCGCGCCGACGTCGATTACTGGCTGCCGGTCGATCAGTATGTCGGCGGCGTCGAGCACGCGATCCTGCATCTGCTCTATTCGCGCTTCTACATGCGCGCCATGCGGAAGGTCGGGCTCGTCGGGCTCGACGAGCCCTTCGCCGGGCTCTTCACGCAAGGCATGGTCTGCCACGAGACCTATCGCGACCCCGAGGGAAACTGGCTGCTGCCGGAAGAGGTGCGGAAGGAAGCCGGTTCCGCCGTCACCGTCGCGGGCGGCAAGCCGGTCCGGGTCGGCCGTTCCGAGAAGATGAGCAAGTCGCGCAAGAACGTGGTGGATCCGACCGCCATCATCGAGGGCTACGGCGCCGATACCGCGCGCTGGTTCATGCTGTCCGACAGCCCGCCCGACCGCGATCTCGAATGGACCGAGGCGGGGGTGCAGGGCGCCTGGCGCTTCCTGCAGCGGCTCTGGCGCCTGCAACAGACGGCAGCGCCGGCCCTGGCGCCCATAGGCGCGCCCAAGCCTGCCGCCTTCGAGGCGGCTGCGACCGAGCTTCGGCGCGCCACCCACAAGACCGTCGCCGCCGTCGGCAACGATATTGAGAGCTTCCATTTCAACCGCGGCGTGGCGCGGCTCTACGAGTTCGCCAACAGCCTCGAGGCGATCGATATGGGGAAGCCGGCGGGCGGCCTCGACTGGGCGCTGCGCGAAGCCTACGAGGCGCTGGCGCTGCTGATCGGCCCGATGATGCCGCATCTGGCCGAGGAAATCTGGCGGCGCCTCGGTCACGAGGATCTGCTGGTGGACCGGCCCTGGCCCAAGGCCGACCCGGCCCTGCTGCAGGACGCGAGCGTCACCGTCGCCGTGCAGATCAACGGCAAGCTTCGTGCTACGATCGAGCTGCCGCACGGTTGCGCGAAGGACGAGGCGGAGCGGCGGGCGCTGGGCGACGAGAAGGTCGTCCGCGCGCTCGAAGGAAAGACGCCGCGGAAAGTGATCGTGGTACCGAACCGGGTGGTGAACATCGTCGCCTGAGCCGGGGCCTTGCCAGGGGGATGCGGGGATGAAATCGGACGGGACGAGGCCGGAAATCGCGCGACGCCGGGCGCTCGCCTCGGCGCTCGGCGCCGGGGCGGCATTGCTGCTCGCCGGCTGCGGCTTCCAGCCGCTCTACGGCAGGAACAGCGTCAATGAGAGCGCCGCCGTCCAGCTCTCGCAGGTGCGCATCCGCCCGATCGCCGACCGCACCGGGCAGCTCCTCTACAACAAGCTGCGCGACCGGCTCAACCCGCGGGGCAAGCCCGCCGACGCCCTCTATCTCCTCGAGGTGCGGCTGGAGGAGCGGCAGGAGCGGCTGCTGGTCGAGAAGGACGAGACCACGTCGCGCTACAACCTGATCATGACCGCGACCTACGAGCTGAAGCAGTGGGGCACCGAGACGGTGCTCGACAGCGGCATGTCGCAGACCACCATCAGCTACGACCTGCTGGGCTCGCAATATCAATTCTCGACGCTGACGAGCGAGAAGGACGTGCGCGACCGCGCGACCGAGCAGTTGAGCGAGGATATCAGCACGCGGCTCGCGATCTATTTCTCCGCCCTCGACGGCGCCTCTTGATCCGGGCGAAGGGCGCGCGGTGAAGCTCGCCGCCAGGGCCATCGACCCGTTCCTGAAGGGCCCGCCGGCCGAGATCGCCGCGGTGCTGATCTATGGGCCGGATTCCGGCCTGGCGAAGGAGCGCGCCGACCATCTGACGAAGCTCGTGGCGGGCTCGCTCGACGATCCCTTCCGCGTCGCCCTGCTCGATTCGCGCAGGCTTGCCGACGATCCCGCCCGACTTGCCGACGAAGCCATGGCGCTCGCCTTCGGCGGCGGCCGGCGGGCGATCCGCATCGCCGATGCCGGTGACGAGCTCGCCCCCCTCCTCGATTCGCTGCTGAAGGAAGCCGAAGGCGACAGCCTCGTCATCCTCGAAGCGGGCGAGCTTCCCAGCCGCTCGGCGCTGCGCAAGCTCTTCGAGGGGGCGAAGCGCGGTGCCGCCCTCCCCTGCTATCGCGACGAGGGCCCGGCGCTCGGCGCCCTCATCCGCGACCGGATGAAAGAGGAAGGGCTCGCCATCGCGCCGGACGCCGTGGAATGGCTCGCCGCGCGGCTCGGCAGCGACCGGGGCGTCACGGCGCGCGAGCTCGAGAAGCTCGCCCTCTATGTCGGACCCGGCTCGGGCAAGCGCGTCGAGCTCGCGGACGCGGCAGCGGCGACCGGCGACAGCGCCTATCTGGCGCTCGAGGATTTTCTTTATGCGCTCGCCGAGGGCGACCTTCCCGCGCTCGACCGCGCGCTCGGCCGCAACCTCGCGGAAGGCGCCTCGCCCATCGGCCTGCTGCGCGCCGCCGGCCGGCATTTCCTCGGCCTCCAGTCGGTCGCGGCGCGGGTCGCCAACGGCGAATCTCCGGACGCCGCGATGCGCTCGCTCCGGCCGCCGATCTTCTTCAAATACGAGGACCGCTATCGCCGCCAGCTTCGCCGCTGGTCGCCCGCCCTCATCGCCCGCGCGATCGACCGGCTGCTCCAGACCGAGCAGCGCTGCAAGCTGCCCGGTGCGGCGCGCGCCGAGCTGCTCTGCCGTCAGGCCTTCATCGATATCGCGCGGCTGCCCGGCAGCCGCTGAGCCCGCCCCGCCTCAATCGTCCGATTTCGGCGCTGCCGATTTCGTCAGCCGCTGCAGCAGCGCGTCGAGCTGCTCGAGCGTCTTGTATTTGATCGCGAGCGTGCCGCCGCTGCCGTCGAAGGCGATCGACACCTTGAGCCCGAGCAGGTTCGAGAGATCGCGCTCGAGCGCGATCGTGTCCGCATCGCGCGGCGCGGGCGGCTTCGTCTTCCGCTCGCGCTTCAGCGCCTTGACCGCGAGCGCGAGCCGCTCCGTCTCGCGCACGCTCAATCCCTCCGCCACCACGCGCTTCGCAAGCTCGAGCGCGTCCGGCGCCGTGAGCAGCGGCCGCGCATGGCCGGCGCTGAGCTCGCCGCGATCCAGCATGCCGCGGATCTCCTCCGGCAGGCCCAGCAGCCTGAGCGTGTTCGCCACATGGCTGCGGCTCTTGCCGACATGCTCGGCGAGCTCTTCCTGCGTGTTCTTGAACTCCTCCATCAGCCGCCGATAGCCCTCGGCTTCCTCGATCGGCGAGAGGTTCTCGCGCTGCAGGTTCTCGACGAGCGCGATCTCCAGCGCCTCGCGGTCCTCGAGCTCGCGAATGACGACCGGCACTTCATGCAGTTTCACGAGCTGTGCCGCGCGCCAGCGCCGTTCGCCCGCGACGATCTCGTAGCTGTAGGGCGAGTTCGGCCGGCGTCGCACCAGGATCGGCTGCAGGATTCCGTTGGCGCGGATCGACTCCGCGAGCGATTCCAGCTCCGCATCGCCGAAATGCCGGCGCGGCTGCACCGAGCCCGGCTGTAGATACTCGATCGGCACCATCTTCGAGGTGCGCACGCGATCGAGCGACGCGTAGTCGGCGCTCTCCTGCCCGAGCAGCGCCGAGAGGCCCCGCCCGAGACGGCGATTCGCTTCCTCGCTCATCGCATCGCCGCCCGCGCCTGCTCGCGGCGCAGCAGCTCGCTTGCCAGATGGATATAGGCCTGCGAGCCGGGGCAGCGCAGATCGTAGAGCAGCACCGGCTTGCCGTGCGACGGCGCTTCGGAGATGCGCACGTTGCGGGGGATCACGGTGTCATAGACCTTGGGCCCGAAATGGCCGCGCACGTCGGCGGCGACCAGATCGCTGAGGCTGTTGCGCTTGTCGAACATGGTCAACACCACACCTTGGATTTCCAACCGGGGGTTGAGCGCCTGACGGACGCGTTCGATCGTCATCATGAGATGGCTGAGACCTTCGAGCGCGAGGAACTCGCATTGCAACGGCACCAGCACGGCATCCGCCGCGACCAGCGCGTTGAGGGTGAGAAGGCCGAGCGAAGGCGGGCAATCGATGAGAATAAAATCATAGGAACCGCGCAGCGGCTCGAGCGCGCGGCCGAGCAGATATTCGCGCCGCTCGGCGTCGACGAGCTCGATCTCGGCGCCGGAGAGATCGACCGAGGCCGGAATGAGCTTCATCCCGGGCACGACCGTGTCGAGCGCCGCCTCGGCGGCACTCGCCGCACCGGCCAGGAGGTCGTAGCTGGTGATCCGGCGGCGGGTCCGGTCGATGCCGAGGCCGGTCGAGGCGTTGCCTTGCGGGTCGAGATCCACCAGCAGCACCTGCTTGCCGCAGGCGGCGAGCGCGGTGGCGAGATTGATCGCAGTCGTGGTCTTGCCGACGCCGCCCTTCTGGTTGGCCATCGCCAGGATACGGGCGGTTCTGGCGCTAACGCCTTGAACGGAAAGGGTTTCAGCGGCGGCGGACATCGCTCAATCGGAGGATTGTTCCCGAGGGGTCGGACCGGCTCGGCACGGTCTCGACCGTCATTGTCCAGTCTTTGGCCGCGTCGGTCAATTCGGCATCCGCCTGCTTCCCCTTGAGGAACAGGCATTGAGCGCCCGGCCCCAGAAATGGCGCAACCATTCCAAGCAGTTGCCGGACCGGCGCCACGGCGCGGGCGATCACGGCCTCGACCGGGAACGGCGCCAGCGCCTCGATGCGGACCCCGTGGATCGTCACCGAGTCTCTCACCGCCGGAGCGGCCAGCCGCGCCGCTTCCGCGAGGAAAACCGCCTTCCGCTTGTCCGATTCGACGAGATGGGTGTCCGGCACCCCCATGCAGGCCAGCACCAGCCCGGGGAAGCCCGCCCCGGTCCCGACATCGAGGATGGTCCGGGTCCCTTCGGGAAGCAGCGGCAGGAGCTGCGCCGAATCGAGCATATGACGCTGCCAGAGCGTGGTTAGCGATTCCTTTCCGACGAGGTTGATCCGGGGGTTCCAGCGCTCGAGCGCGGCGGCATAGCGTTCGAGCCGGTCCATTGTTTCACGTGAAACACCGGTTTCGCGCTGGAAACCCTCCGCCGTGAGAGGCATCAGGCGCTCAGCCGCTCCCGACCCCGCAAATGCCGCAGCAGCGCGGTCAGGGCGGCGGGGGTCACCCCGGCGATCCGGGCGGCGGCCCCCAAGGTCGCCGGACGGGCCTGGCCCAGCTTTTCCCGCATCTCGGTCGAAAGGCCGCCGATCCCGCCGTAATCCAGCGCCGGCGGCAGCAGCAGCGCCTCGTCGCGCCGGAAAGCGTGGATATCGGCAGCCTGACGCTCGATATAGCCGGCATAGCGGCCATCGATCTCGAGCTGCTCGGCCACGGCCGGCGCCAGGCCCCGAAGCTCGGGCCAGTAGCCGGCCAGCGCCGCCAGATCGATCTCCCGGTAGCGCAGCAGCTCCAGCGCCGTCCGGCGGACGCCGTCGAGATTGACCGGAAATCCCGCGTTGCGGAGCCGGTTCGGGCTGTCGGAGAGCCGGGTCAGCAGGGCCCGGCCGGCCTCGATCTCGGCGCGCTTGGCGGCAAAGGCCCGGGCCCTGGCGCCGCCGACGCAGCCAACCGCGAGCCCGAGCGGGGTCAGCCGCTGGTCGGCATTGTCGGCGCGCAGCAACAGGCGATATTCGGCGCGGGAGGTGAACATCCGGTAGGGCTCGGTCGTGCCGCGGGTGACCAGGTCATCCACCAGCACGCCCATATAGCCGTCGGCCCGGTCGAGCCGGAATTCCCGCCCGTCCCCGCCGACCCCGCCCCCGCCGGCCTTCAGGGCGGCATTGATCCCGGCCAGGAGCCCCTGCGCCGCCGCCTCCTCATAGCCGGTGGTGCCGTTGATCTGGCCGGCGAAAAAGAGCCCGGGAATGCGGTGCGTCTCGAGGGCGGGCGTCAATTCGCGCGGATCGACGAAATCATACTCGATCGCATAGCCCGGCCGGATCATCGCCGCCCGCTCGAGCCCCGGGATGGTGCCCAGGATCTCCCGCTGCAGCGCAGCCGGCAGCGCGGTCGAGATCCCGTTCGGATAGACCGTATGATCCTCGAGCCCTTCCGGCTCGAGGAAGATCTGGTGCCGCTCCTTGTCCCGGAACCGCACCACCTTGTCCTCGATCGAGGGACAGTAGCGCGGGCCCCGGCTCTCGATCTGACCGGAATAGATCGGGGAGAGCCCGATATTGGCCGCGATCAGAGCATGGGTCGCGGCCGTGGTGAAGGTGATGCCGCAATCGATCTGGGGCGTGTCGATCCGCTCGGTGAGGAAGGACATGGGCGGCGGCGGGCGTTCGCCCGGCTGGTTCTCCAGCCCGGCCCAGTCGATGGTGCGGCCGTCCAGCCGCGGCGGGGTCCCGGTCTTGAGGCGGCCCATGCGGAAGCCGCGGTCAGCCAGCGCACGGGCCAGGCCCAGCGAGGGCGCCTCGCCCATCCGCCCCGCCGCCTGGCGCTCGGTGCCGATATGGATGAGCCCGCGCAGGAAGGTGCCGGTGGTGATGACGAGCGCGCCGCAGGCAATGACCCGCCCGTCTCCGGTGACGAGCCCGGCCACCCGCCCGTCCGCGCCGATTTCCAGCGCCTCGGCGCTGCCCTCCGCGATCTCCAGCCCCGGCTGCTCGGCCAGCAGCGCCTGTATGGCGGCCCTATAGAGCTTCCGGTCGGCCTGGGCCCGGGGCCCCCGCACGGCCGGCCCCTTGCTGCGATTGAGGATCCGGAACTGGATGCCGCCCCGGTCGATGGCACGGGCCATGAGGCCGTCGAGCGCGTCGATCTCCCGCACCAGATGGCCCTTGGCGAGGCCGCCGATGGCGGGATTGCAGGACATCTCGCCGATGGTGGCGCGCGCATGGGTCAGCAGCAGGGTCCGCGCACCCATGCGCGCGGCCGCGGCCGCGGCCTCGGTGCCGGCATGGCCGCCGCCTACCACGATGACGTCGCAGGAATCCATGGCGCGGCAATTTAGTGAGGGGGTCGGCGCGAGTCAAAAACCGTGCGCAATCCTGCGCACGAACCTCGATTGTTTCACGTGAAACAGCAGATACGAGGCAGAGAAGCCTATTTGCCGATGCAGAACTGCGCGAAGATCCGGTCGAGAATATCCTCGACATCGACCCTTCCGGTGATCCGGCCGACGGACCGCGTCGCCAGGCGAAGATCCTCGGCCAGCAGCTCCGGCAGCTCGACCTGACCGGCCCGGTCGAGGGCCGCCGCCGCGGCTTCCAGCGCCTCGCGATGCCGCGCGCGAGTGAGGACCGGCGAGGCCCCGACCGCCATGGCACCCGCCGCCATCCGGCCGAGCCGGTCGCGCAGCGCCTCCATGCCGACCCCCGTCAGAGCCGAAACCGGCAGGGCAGCGACGCCATCGATCGCGGCCGGGGCCTCGACCGGGGTCGGGGCGGCGAGATCGGCCTTGTTGGCGACCAGGATCGCCCGATCGGCGGGCAGGGCGCGGAGCTCGGCCGGGACCGACCCCGGCGCGCTCGCATCGAGCACCCCGATCCAGAGATCCGCCGCACGGGCCCGCGCCATTGCTCGGCGAACCCCCTCGCTCTCGATCTCGTCCGCCGAGAGCCGCAAGCCCGCCGTATCGGCCAGAATCACCGGATAGCCGCCAATATCGAGATGCGCCTCGATCACGTCGCGGGTGGTGCCGGCGACAGCTGAGACGATGGCCGCATCGCGTTTTACTAAGTAATTGAAAATGCTTGATTTTCCAGAGTTGGGCGGGCCGACCAGGGCAACCGACAGCCCGTCGCGGAGACGTTCGCCGCGATGCGCGTCCCCGATATGGGCCGTTATTTCCCGGCGGAGCGCCCCGATCCCCTGCCGTACCCGGTCGATGAGACCGGCGGGGAGGTCCTCCTCCGGAAAATCGATCGCCGCTTCGAGTTCCGCCAGCATCCCGACCAGCCGCTCGCGCCAGCTTTCATAGAGCCGGCCGAGCTCGCCTTCGAGCTGGCGGAGGGCGAGCTTCCGCTGCGCCTCGGTCTCCGCCATCACCAGATCGGCGAGCCCCTCCGCGGCGGTGAGGTCGAGCTTGCCGTTGAGGAAAGCGCGCTTGGTGAACTCGCCCGGCTCGGCGAGGCGGAATCCCGCGATGCGGCCGAGCGCATCGAGCGCGCGCGCCAGCACGGCGGGGCCGCCATGAAGATGCAGCTCGAGCAGATCCTCGCCGGTGAAGCTCGCCGGGCCCGGGAACCAGAGCAGGATCGCCTCGTCGATCGGCGTGCCGTCGGTCGGGTGGGAAATCCGGCACCGGGTCGCGCGGCGCGGCACGGGCATGGTTTCGACGCCGAGCCTGCGGACGGCATCCGCCGCCGCGGGCCCGGAGACGCGCAGCATCGCGACCCCCGACCGGCCGGGCGCGGTCGCCAGCGCGAAGATCGTCGCTTCCGTCATGGGATGCGCCCCGACGCCCGGCGCCGCTTGGGTCAGCTCGCCGGCTTGTCGTCCGGCTGCAGCATGAGCCGTTCGACCCGACCGCCCTCGATGAGATGGGTGCGCAGCACCTCGTCGATCTCCTCGCGCGTCGTGCAGCGGTACCAGACGCCTTCGGGATAGATCACCATCGTCGGCCCGAGCTCGCAGCGATCGAGGCAGCCGGCGCTGTTGATGCGCACATCGGCAAGACCGAATTCCTTGGCGCGCGCCTTCATATAGTCGCGCAGCTTCTCCGCGCCCTTCGCCTTGCAGCAGCCGCGCGGATGGCCGGCCGGCCGCTCGTTGGTGCAGCAGAACACGTGATGGCGATAGAAAAGCGGCGGGTCGGCGCCCGCCCCGTTCGATTGCGTCATTCGCCGGCACCCTTCTTGCCGCCGGTCATGCTTTCCCAGAACGACTTCTGCATCTTCTCCAACCCTTCGAAGCCGCTCGGCAACCAGGTCTTCAGCAACGCGTCCGCATCCATGGATTTGAGCGCCGCCGTCATGCGCGCCTCGACTTCCTTCATGAGCGCGTCCTGCATCGGGGCGACGTCGGGCAGGCCGAAGAATGCCCGCGCTTCCGCCGGCGTGCAATCGATGTCGAGCTTGATCTTCATCGGCGTACCTCCGTTCTTGCTTCAGTGGCCGTTCTTGCTTCAGTGGCCGTTCTTGCTTCAGTGGC
>CAZMUZ010000087.1:12494-16402 GCA_964569315.1 uncultured Rhodospirillaceae bacterium
CCGTTCTTGCTTCAGTGGCCGTTCTTGCTTCAGTGGCCGTTCTTGCTTCAGTGGCGTTTCTTGCCTTTGCGGCCCCGCGGCGGGGGTTCAAGCTGCCGGCCGCGGCTCCCACCTATATAGTAGCCGATCCACGGGTCTTGCGGCCCCTGCCGGCACGCTTTGCCGGCGCTGGAGAAAGATGTCCCCATGAGCAATCGCCTCGGCGAAGAGACCAGCCCCTATCTGCTGCAGCACAAGGCCAATCCGGTGCATTGGCGGGCCTGGGGCGAGGCGGCGCTGGCGGAGGCGCAGTCGCTCGACCGGCCGATCCTGCTCTCGGTCGGCTACGCCGCCTGCCACTGGTGCCATGTGATGGCGCATGAGAGCTTCGAGAATCCCGAGATCGCGGCGCTGATGAACGAGCTCTTCGTCAACATCAAGGTCGATCGCGAGGAGCGGCCGGACATCGACAGCATCTACCAGTCGGCCCTGGCACTGCTCGGGCAGCAGGGCGGCTGGCCGCTCACCATGTTCCTCACGCCGAAGGGCGAGCCCTTCTGGGGCGGCACCTATTTTCCGCCGGCCGAACGCTGGGGCCGCCCGGGCTTCCCGCAGGTGCTGGAAACGATCGCCGGCATCTACCGGGACGAACCCGACAAGGTCACGAAGAACGTCGCGGCGCTGAAAGGCGCGCTCGCGGCGATGGCGCAGCCGAAGCCCGCCGGCGAGATCAGCCTCGAGATCACCGACCGCATCGCCGACCGGTTGCTGCAGGAGCTCGACCAGCGCCATGGCGGAATCGGCGGCGCACCGAAATTCCCGCAGAGCGCGATCCTCGAACTCTTCTGGCGCGGCTGGAAGCGCACCGGCAAGCAGCCGCTGCGCGACGCCGTGCTGCTCACCCTCGCCCGCATGGCGCAAGGCGGAATCTACGATCATCTCGGCGGCGGGTTCGCCCGCTATGCGGTCGATGCGGAATGGCTCGTGCCGCATTTTGAGAAGATGCTCTACGACAACGCTCTGCTGCTCGAGATCTACACGCTCGTCTGGCAGGAGACGAAGGAGCCGCTCTTCGAGGCGCGCATCCGCGAAACCGTCGCCTGGCTGCTGGCCGAGATGCGCGCGGCGCCGGGGCCGAGCGGCCATCGCGGATTCGCCGCCTCGCTCGATGCCGACAGCGAGCATGAGGAAGGCAAGTTCTATGTCTGGAGCGAGGCGGAGATCGACGCGCTGCTTGGGCCCGACGCCGCCCTCTTCAAGAAGCATTACGACGTGCGGCCCGAAGGCAACTGGGAGCAGAAGACGATCCTCAACCGCTCCGCCGAGCCGCGGCTCGGAAGCGCGGAGGCGGAGGCGAAACTCGCGCGCTTGCGCGGCAAGCTCCTCAAGGCGCGGGCGAAGCGCATCCGGCCCGGCTGGGACGACAAGGCGCTCGCCGACTGGAACGGGCTGACGATCGCAGCGCTCGCCGGCGCCGCCATGGCCTTCGAGGAAAAATCCTGGCTCGATGCCGCAGCCGAGGCCTTCGCCTTCGTCGCGGCCGACATGACGGAGAACGGGCGGCTGCGCCACAGCTTCCGCGACGGGCGGCTCAAGCATCCGGCGACGCTCGACGACTATGCGAACAACGCGAAGGCGGCGCTGGCGCTCTTCGCGGCCACGAGCGAGCCCGGCTATCTCGACCAGGCGGAACGCTGGGTCGCGATCCTCGACCGGCATTACTGGGACGGCGCCGGCGGCGGTTATTTCTTCACCGCCGACGACACCGCCGACCTCATCCATCGCACCAAGCACGCGCAGGACAATGCGGTGCCGCCCGGCAACGCGACCATGGTGGGGGTGCTGACGCGGCTCTATCTCCTCACCGGCAAGGACGCCTATCGCGACCGCGCCGAAGCGCTGGTCGCGGCCTTCGCCGGCGAGCTCGAGCGCAACTTCTTCCCGCTCGCCTCGCTGCTCAACCAGAACGAGCTGATGCAGGGGGCGCTCCAGGTGGTGCTGGTGGGCGACCCCGCGAGCGCCGATCTCGCGGCGATGCGGAAGGCGCTTGCAGACCGGTCGCTGCCGAACCTGGTGCTGCAGCAGGTGCCGCCCGGCGCGAAGCTGCCGCCGGGGCATCCGGCCGAGGGCAAGGCGGCGGCGGCAGGCAAGGAAGCGGTTGGCGGCAAGGCGACGGCCTTCGTCTGCCGCGGCCAGACCTGCTCGCTGCCGATCACCGACGCGGCCGGGCTCGGCCGCGCCCTGCAATTCGGGTAACCTGCCATGTCTCCCACCATGTCCGACGACACCGGCATCCTCACCCTCGCCTCGCCGCTGGGGCCGCTTACCGTCCATGAAAAGGACGGCGCGATCACCCGGGTCAAATTCGGCGCCTCGAAGGAACAGCGCGTCACGCCGCTCCTCGAAACCGCCAAGGCGCAGCTCGACGCCTATTTCTATTGCGGGCTGAAGAATTTCGACCTGCCGCTGGCGCCCGACGGCAGCGCCTTCGAGCAGGAGGTGTGGGAAACCATGCTCGAGATCCCCTATGGCCGCACCCTCACCTACGGCCAGATCGCAACGAAGCTCGGCGGCATGGCGCAGGCGGTCGGCGGCGCCTGCGGCTCGAACCCGATCCCGATCATCATCCCCTGCCATCGCGTGCTCGCGGCGGGCGACAGGATCGGCGGCTATTCGGGCGCCGGCGGAACCGAAACCAAGACGTTTCTGTTGCAGCTCGAAGGCGCGCTGCTGCTCTAGGCGCGTTTCCTCGAAGTTGAATCGGAACGCGCTCCGGATTCCTTGGTCTGTTCGTATTTTTTCCTGCGAACCGGTGCCCATTTCGCGGGAAAATGCTCTAGGTCCGGGCGGCATCGGCTGGCGAGCCTCCCGAAAGCCCGCTATGGTTCCGGCCGTCGTCTGCATCAACGGCTTCTGATCCGAAACCCCGATCGCGAGGAACGGCGATGGCGAAGACGCATGCGATCCGCATCGAAGAAACCGGCGGGCCCGACAAGCTGAAATGGGTCGAGGTCGATCCCGGCGCGCCGGGTGCGGGCGAGGTGCTGATCCGCAATACCGCGATCGGCCTCAACTACATCGATACATATCATCGCAGCGGCCTCTATCCGATGACCCTTCCCTCCGGCATCGGGCTCGAAGGGGCGGCCGTGGTCGAGGCGCTGGGGCCGGGGGTGGTCGATCTCAAGGTCGGCGACCGCGTGGCCTATGCCTCGGGCCCGATCGGCGCCTATGCGGTGCGCCGCGTCTATCCGGCGAACCGGCTGGTGAAGCTGCCGGATGCGATCGACGACAAGCGCGCGGCCGCGATGATGCTGCAGGGCATGACGGTCGAGTATCTCATCCGCCGCACCTTCCCGGTGAAGCGCGGACAGACCGTGCTGTTCCATGCCGCGGCCGGCGGCGTCGGGCTCATCGCCTGCCAGTGGCTGCGGCATCTCGGCGCCACCGTCATCGGCACGGTCGGCTCGCCGGAGAAGGCGAAGATCGCCGAGGCCCATGGCTGCCACTATGTGATCGACTACCGGACGGAGAAATTCCCCGAGCGGGTGCGCGAGATCACGCGCGGCGCCGGCGTGCCGGTCGTCTATGACGGGGTTGGCAAGGACACCTTCACGGGCTCGCTCGACAGCCTCGCGACGCGCGGCATGCTGGTGAGCTTCGGCAGCGCGTCCGGCCCGGTGCCGCCCTTCGAGCCCGCCATTCTCGCTTCCAAGGGCTCGGTATTCCTGACCCGGCCGACGCTCGTCCACTATACCGGCACCCGCGCGGAGCTGCTGGAAAGCGCCCACGCGCTTTTCGAGGTGGTGCTGCAAGGCGCAGTGCAGATCGAGGTGCACCAGACCTATCCGCTGAAGGACGCCGCGCGCGCCCATACGGACCTCGAGGCGCGGCGCACCACCGGCTCCACCATCCTGTTGCCGTGACGG
>CAZMUZ010000088.1:0-16267 GCA_964569315.1 uncultured Rhodospirillaceae bacterium
GACCGCGCGCCAGGCGGTGCGGCGCTCGCTCGAGCGCAGGTCGGAATGCCATTCGGCCGGCCGCACGCCGAAGCGCCGTTCGAAACGCTGCAGCCATTGCGGCGAGAGCGCGATCTCGGGCAACAGCACCAGCACCTGGCGGCCTTCTGCCAGCACCGCCGCAATCGCCTCGAAATAGACCTCGGTCTTGCCGGAGCCGGTGACGCCGTCGAGCAGCAGCGTCGCGAAGCCTCCCTTGCGCACCGTCTCCGCCAGCGCCGCGGCGGCCGCCGCCTGCGCCGGCTCGAGCGCCGGGCCGGCGCGCCGCCAATCCGGTTCCGCGTAAGGCGGCGGCGGAGGCAGCAGCACGGGCTCGATCAGCCTCGCCTCGACGAGCCCGCGCACCACGCCCGTGCCCACCCCCGCCTCGCGCGCGATCTCGGGCAGGAGACGCGGCGGCCCGTCGGCGAGCAGCGCCAGCACGCGGGTCCGCGCCGGCGTCATCTTGATCGGCGCCGTCGCGCCCTGCCGGCGCCGATAGGCCTGGAGCTGCCGCGGCTCCTCGAGCGCGGCGCTTACGCTCATCGCCATGCGCAGCACGGCACCGGGCGGCGCCAGGCTGTAAGCCGACACCCAGTCGACGAACCGTCGCACCGTCTCCGGAAGCGGCGGCGCCTCGAGCCGCTCGATCACGTCCTTCAGCTTCTCGGGCGCGACCTCGCCGGTGCCCTCGCCCCAGACCACCCCCACCGCCTCGCGGCGCCCGAGCGGGACGATCACGAAATCGCCCGGCTGCAGTCGCATTTCCGCAGCCGCGCGGTAATCGTAGGCGCCCGCCAGCGGCAGCGGCAGCAGCACGCTCACCACGAACCGGTCGGCGGACGCGGCACCGTCGGCGGCGGCCGGCGGTGAACTGGCATGGTCGGAATCCATTCGCTAGACTCTAGGGCGTAGGGTCCGAGTCGGCCATGGGAGGCCGCGCGGGGGGACCGGGGACCGCGGCGGCCGCTGCCGGCGCATGATCGGGACAGGCTATGAAATTCTTCATCGACACGGCCGACATCAAGGAGATCCGGGATCTTGCCGAGACCGGCCTCGTCGATGGCGTAACGACGAACCCGTCGCTGGTGGCGAAGAGCGGCCGCAACTTCCTCGACGTGGTGAAAGAAATCTGCGCCATCGTGCCGGGCCCGGTAAGCGCCGAGGTGACGGCGACCGACCATGCCCAGATGTTGAAGGAAGGGCGCAAGCTCGCGAAGCTCGCCCCGAATGTCTGCGTCAAGGTGCCGCTGACGCCGGACGGGCTCAAGACCTGCAAGGCGCTGCGCGGCGACGGCACGCAGGTCAACGTCACGCTTTGCTTCTCGGCGGCGCAGGCGCTGCTCGCCGCCAAGGCGGGTGCCAGCTTCATCTCGCCCTTCGTCGGCCGGCTCGACGATATAGGGATGGACGGCATGGAGCTGATCGCCGACATCGTGCAGATCTACGACGCCTATCCCGCGATCGAGACCGAGGTGCTGGTCGCCTCGGTCCGCCATCCGATCCATGTCATCGCCGCGGCCAAGATGGGCGCGGACGTCGCCACCCTGCCGCCGACGGTTCTGCGGCAGATGTTCAATCACCCGCTGACGGACAAGGGGCTCGCCGCCTTTCTCGCCGACTGGGCGAAGACGGGACAGAGCATTCTCTGACGACCGGGGCCGAGGAGTCCCCCTGCCATGACGCAGAAATCCGAGGACGCCGCCGGCAAGACCGCGGCCAGGGCTGCCGAACGGCCGGTCCGCCGCGCGCGGATCGCGGCGGCCGATGTCGCGGACTATCTGCGCCAGCATCCGGATTTCCTCGCCGAGCACCCGGAAGCGCTCGAGGGCCAGCGCCTGCCCGAGAAGGCGGCGGGCGGCGTCGTCGACCTGCAGCAGTTCATGCTGGAAAGGCTGCGCCGGGATGTGACGCGGCTCCGGACCGAGCAGGACGATCTCCTCGCCAACAGCCGCGACAACCTCTCCACCCAGGCGCGCGTGCATGATGCGGTGCTGGCGCTACTCGAGGCGCAGAGCCTTGCGGGGCTGGTGGAGATCGTGACCACCGACCTCGCGATCATCCTCGACGTGGACGTGGTGACGCTCTGCCTCGAGCGGAACAGCGCGCTCGCCTTGCAGAGCCGCGTGGCCGGCGTGCAGCTCCTCGATCCCGGCGTGATCGATCAGGTCATCGGCTCGGGCCGCGACGTTCTGCTGCGCGACGAGGTGGAGGGCGACGCTCGCGTCTTCGGCGGTGCGGCCGGTCTCGTCCGCTCGGACGCGCTGTTGCGCCTCCATTTCGACGAGGCAGCGCCGCTCGGCCTGATCGCCTTCGGCACGCGCCATCCCGGCTATTTCGATTCCGGCCAGGGCACCGAGCTGCTCGGCTTCCTCGCGCGCATCCTCGAGCATTGCGTGCGCTCATGGCTCAACTGGCCCGACTGAGCCCTCTCGCCGAGGACGAGCCGCTCGACCGCGCGGCGCGCGCCTGGCTCGAATGGCTCGCCTCGGAGCGGCGCGCCTCCCCCTTGAGCGCAGCGGCCTATCGGCGCGATCTCGCCGCCTTCCTCGATTTCCTCGGCGCGCATCGCGGCGGCGCGCCCAGCCTCGCGCTGCTCGGCCGTCTCGATCGCGGCGATTTCCGCTCATGGCTTGCCGCCCGCAACCGGCGCGGCCTCGCGGCCACCTCGTCGGCCCGCGCGCTTTCCGCCATCAAGAGCTTCTTCCGCTTCCTTGCGCGCCGCGGTCTCGCGGAGAACGGCGCCGTGCTGGCGATGGCGACGCCGAAGCTGCCGCGGTCGGTGCCGAAGCCTTTGACCCGCGACGAGGCCGCCGACGTTCTCGGCCTCGCCGGCAGCGCCGCGCGCGACGCCTGGATCGCGCGGCGCGACGAAGCGCTCTTCACGCTTCTTTACGGCGGCGGGCTCCGCATCGCCGAGGCGCTGTCGCTCGATTGGGGCGATCTGCCGGCGGGCACGCCGGACGCGATGGCGGAGCTGACCGTCCTCGGCAAGGGCCGCAAGGAGCGGCGCGTCCCGCTCCTGCCGATCGTGCGGCAGGCGCTCGCCGCCTATCGCGCGGTCGCGCCCTACGGCACCGATCGCGACGATCCGGTCTTTCGCGGCGCCCGCGGCGACCGGCTGGCGGCACGGGTGGCGCAGCGCGCCATGGAACGGATCCGCCTCGCCGCCGGGCTTCCGGCCACGGCGACGCCCCATGCGCTTCGCCACAGCTTCGCGACCCACCTGCTCTCGGCCGGCGGCGACCTCCGCACCATCCAGGAGCTGCTGGGCCACGCCTCGCTCAGCACCACGCAGCGCTACACGGCCGTCGAGGCGGAAACGATGATGGCGCTCTACGACAAGACGCATCCCCGCGCGCGGCGGGCGAGACCGGCGAAGCGCGCGGGCTGAGGCGGGAAGCCCGCGGAATCAGAGCCAGCGGCGAACGCGCTGCCGGTAGGCGCGATAGGGTTCGCCGAATCTCTGGTCGAGATAGCGCTCCTCGCGGGCAATCACGCCATAGCGCATGACGACCAGCAGCGGCACCACCAGCAGCAGCACGGGAAGGCTCGGCAGGATAAAGCCGATGCCGAGATAGACGGCCGTGACGGCGACATACATCGGGTTGCGCGACAGGCCGTAGATGCCGGTCGTCACCAGCGCGGTCGTGGGCCGGCCGGTCGGAGCGGGCGTGCCATGTCGCTTGAACTGCAACAGGCCGAGCGCCATGAGCAGGAGGCCGATGCCGAGCAGCAGGAAGCCGGCGATGCGGACATCGGCTGCCGCGAGATCGAACGGCCAGGCCGTGCCGGGAACCAGGCGGCCGAACAGCCCGCCGACGAGCAGCGCGCCGGCATAGAGCAAAGGCGGCGGGGCGACGACATTGGCAACCGGTTCCGTTGTGGCCATCCTGCTCTCTCCCCTCGTTCGGATCGTCCGGCGACGGCCGGCCGACGGCAACTCAGATATGGATCGCGCGGCCGGCGACCGCGAGGGCCGCTTCCTTGATCGCCTCGTTCAAGGTCGGATGGCCATGGAAGGCGCGGGCCACGTCCTCGGCCGAGCCCTGGAACTCCATCGCCATGACGACCTCGTGGATCAAGGTGCCCGCATCGGGTTCGATGATGTGGGCGCCGAGCAGCCGGTCGGTTTTGGCGTCGGCCAGCAGCTTCACGAAGCCGTCGGTGAAACCGTTGCAGCGCGCGCGGCTGTTTGCGGTGAAGGGGAACTTGCCGATCTTGTAGTCGATGCCGGCGGCCTGGAGCTCCTCCTCGGTCTTGCCGACCGTCGCCACCTCGGGCCAGGTGTAGACGATGCCGGGCACGGTCTCGTAGTTCACATGCCCGGCCTGGCCGGCGAGGATCTCGGCCAGCGCCACGCCCTCCTCCTCGGCCTTGTGGGCGAGCATGGGCCCCGCGATCACGTCGCCGATGGCATGGATGCCCGGAACGTTCGTCGCGAAACGCTTGTCGGTCCTGACGCGGCCTTTCTCGTCGAGCGCGACGCCGGCCGCCTGCAGCCCGAGGCCTTCCGTATAGGGACGCCGGCCGACCGCGACCAGCACCACGTCCGCCTCGAGGGTCTCGGCGTCGCCGCCCTTCGCCGGCGCGAGATCGAGAATGACCCGCGTGCCGGAATAGCTGGCGCCGGTCACCTTGGTGCCGAGCTTGAAGCTCATGCCCTGCTTGGTCAGGATGCGCTGGAACTGCTTCGCGATGTCGCCATCCATGCCCGGCAGGATGCGGTCGAGATACTCGACGACGGTCACCTTGGCGCCGAGGCGCCGCCAGACCGATCCCATCTCCAGGCCGATATAGCCCGCGCCGATCACCACCATGTGGCTCGGCACGAAGGGGAGCGCCAGCGCGCCGGTCGAGGTCACGATCCGCTTCTCGTCGATGGCGACGCCGGGGAGCGGCGTCGATTCCGAGCCCGTCGCGATGCAGATGTTCTTGGCGTCGAGCGACCGGCTGCCGCCATCGGCGAGCGTCACCTCGACGCGGCCGGGGCCTGCGATGCGCCCGCGGCCGGAGATGTAGTCGACCTTGTTCTTCTTGAAGAGGAACTCGATGCCCTTGGTGAGATCGTCGACGACCTTGTCCTTGCGTTGCAGCATGGCCGGCAGGTCGAGCGCGACGCCGGTCGCGCGCACGCCATGGCCCGCGAGGCCGCGCACCAGCTCCTCGTATTTTTCCGAGGAATAGAGCAGCGCCTTCGACGGGATGCAGCCGACATTGAGGCAGGTGCCGCCGAGGCGCCCGCGGCTTTCGACGCAGGCGGTCTTGAGCCCGAGCTGCGCGGCGCGGATCGCGCCGACATAGCCGCCGGGGCCGCCGCCGATAACGACGAGGTCGTAGGCCGATTCGGTCATTGAAACACCTTTGCCGGAAGAGAACCTGGTCGCGTAAGGATGGGATCAGCGCCTGACCAGCACCACGGCGCGCTCGCGCTTCTTGCCATAGCAGGCCATGCGCTGGAAGGCCTGTCTCTCGACGGGACGGTCCGTCATGTCGCGCGGGCGCTTGCCCTGGTCGAGCGCCACCCACGGGTCGTTCACATAGACATGCGCGTCGTCGAAGCCGGTGACGACGATCCAGTGGGCCGCGGTGTCGCCATGGATATGCCGCGTGTTGCAGAGCACGATCGGCAACGCGCCCTTATCGAACGCGGCCTCGAGGTCGGGCACCGACAGCTCGTCGTAACGGATCGGGATGCGGCGCCGCTTCGCCTCGGCGAGATCGCGCGATTGCAGGACGCGCATGATCTCGCGCCGTTCCGACGATCGGGCGCGATCGCCGAGCAGCACGTCGCGATGGTTCACATGGATCTCGGGCCGGTAGCCGCGGCGCCGGAGCGCCAGCGCGAGACCGAGCGCGCCGCAACCGCCATGGCCGCCGGAAGGGCCCATGAAGATGGTGGTGGCCTCGCGCCAGAGCGCAAGCTCGGTCGCGCGATCCATGGGCGAGGCGGGATCGAAGAACCGCATCGCCATCATCACGGAGGACGGCCCGCAGGTGAAATCCGTGGTCTGCCGGTAATGCGGCACGCGCCGCCGCGCCGCCGTCTTCCGCTTCGCGTTCGTCGGGCCCTGCGACCCGGCCTTTGGCGCGCGGCTAGACATCCAGCAGGATGCGCTGCGGATCCTCGATGCATTCCTTGAGCCGCACGAGGAAGGTCACCGCTTCGCGCCCGTCGACGATCCGATGGTCGTAGCTGAGGGCCAGATACATCATCGGACGGATCTCGACCTTGCCGCCGACGGCGACCGGCCGCTCTTCCGTCTTATGCATCCCGAGGATGCCCGACTGCGGCGGGTTGAGGATGGGCGTGGACATGAGCGAGCCGTAGACACCGCCATTGGAGATGGTGAAGGTCCCGCCCATCAGATCGTCGAGCGCGAGCTTGCCGTCGCGCGCGCGCCGCCCGAGATCGGCGATCTTCTTCTCGATCTCGGCGAAGCTCATCCGGTCCGCGTCACGCACCACCGGCACCACGAGACCCTGTTCCGTGCCGACCGCGACGCCGATGTCGTAGTGGTTCTTGTAGACGATGTCGTCGCCGTCGATCTCGCCATTGACCGCGGGAATCTCCTTCAGCGCGACGATCGCCGCCTTCACGAAGAAGGACATGAAACCGAGCTTGGCGCCGTGCTTCTTCTCGAAGGCCTCCTTGTGGGCCGACCGCATGGCGAGCAGGTTCGTCATGTCCACCTCGTTGAAGGTGGTGAGCATGGCGGCCGTGTTTTGCGCCTGCTTGAGCCGCTCGGCGATCCGCTTGCGGAGCCGGGTCATCTTCACGCGCTCTTCGCGCGGCGCCTGGCCTTCCGACGCCGCCGGCTTCGGCTGCGCTGCGGCGGGTTTCGCCGCGGTGGGCGCCGCCTCCGCGGCCGGCGAGGCCACCGGAGAGGCAAGCTTTCCCGCCCGTTCCATGTAATCGAGCACGTCGGTCTTGGTGACGCGGCCGTCCTTGCCCGTCGCCGGAATCTGCTGCGGGTCGAGCTTGTGCTCCTCGACCAGCTTGCGGACCGCCGGCGCCAGGCGATCGGGCGGCGCCGCGACGGGCGGGGCCAGGGTCGCATCGACCGGCGCCGGATCGACCGGCCCCGGGCTCTCGGACAGCTTCGCCATGGCGGATCCGGCCGTGGCGTCGGACGGCGCCCCGGAGGGCTGGGCCGGGGCGGGTTGCGCGGCTGTGGGCTGGGAGGCCGGCTGCGCCGGCGCCGCGGGCCGGGCCGGGGCGGCGCCATCCTCGATCACGCCCAGCACCGCGCCCACCTCCACCGTCGCCCCCGCCGCGGCCTTGATCTCGCCGAGCTTTCCGGGAGCGGCCGCATAGATCTCCAGCGACACCTTGTCGGTCTCGAGCTCCAGCAGCGGCTCGTCCTGCTTCACCGGGTCGCCGACCTGCTTCAGCCATTTGGCGACGGTCGCTTCGGTGACCGATTCGCCGAGCGCGGGAACGACGATGTTGGTGCTCATGCCAGCCTCGCAAGGTTCGGGTCGTGCATGGTTTCGCTCACGCCGCCGACAGATTCAAGGCCTCGTCCACCAGCCGCGCCTGCTCCTTCAGATGGCGCTTGAGGAGGCCCGTGGCCGGCGCCGCTGCGGCCGGTCGGCCGACATAGCGAAGCCGCGATTGCGGCGATCCGACCGCCGCCATCACCGTCTCGACTTCGGGCGCGGCGAAGCTCCAGCCGCCCATGTTCTTCGGCTCCTCCTGGCACCAGACAACGTCCGCCTTGGGAAAGCGCCCCAGCTCGGCACAGAGCGCCTTGTCCGGGAAGGGATAGAGCTGCTCGAGGCGCAGGAACGCGACGTTCTTCTCGCCGCGCTTCGCGCGCTCCTCGAAGAGATCGTAATAGACCTTGCCGCTGCAGAGCACGACGCGGCGCACCTCGCTGTCGGGGCAAAGCTTCTCGTTGTCGTGCAGCACCCGATGGAAGGTGGTGCCGGTCGCCATGTCGGCGAGGCTCGAGACGCAGAGCTTGTGCCGCAGCAGCGATTTCGGCGTCATCACGATGAGCGGCTTGCGGAAGTTCCGATGGAGCTGCCGCCTCAGCGCATGGAAATAGTTCGCCGGGGTGCTGCAGTTCAGCACCTGAAGATTGTCTTCGGCGCAAAGCTGGAGATAGCGCTCGAGCCGGGCGGAGGAATGCTCCGGTCCCTGCCCCTCATAGCCGTGCGGCAGCAGCATCACCAGGCCCGACATGCGCAGCCACTTGGCCTCGCCCGCGGCGATGAACTGATCGAAGATCACCTGCGCGCCGTTCGCGAAATCGCCGAACTGGGCTTCCCACAGCACGAGGGCGCGCGGCTCGGCGAGGCTGTAGCCATATTCGAAGCCGAGCACGCCCGCCTCCGAGAGCGGGCTGTCGATCACCTCCAGCTTCGCCTGGTCCGGCCGCACGTTGTTGGCCGGCACATATTCGTCCTCGTTCTCCTGGTCGATCAGCACCGCATGGCGCTGCGAGAAGGTGCCGCGGCCGCAATCCTGCCCGGAGAGCCGCACCGGCGCCTTCTCGATGAGGAGGCTGCCGAAGCTGAGCGCCTCGGCGGTGGCCCAGTCGATGCCCTCGCCCGAATCGATCGCCTGACGCTTGGCGGCGAGCTGCCGCTCGATCTTGCGGTTGGCGCGGAAACCTTGCGGAACGCGGGTGAGCGCCCCGCCGATCTCGCGCAGCGTCTCGATCGGGATCGCGGTCTCGCCCCGGCGGTCGTCGCCGGACGCGATGGCAAACCCCGCCCAGGCGCCTTCGAGCCAGTCCGCCTTGTTCGGCTTGAAGGTGGCGGCGCTCTCGAAGGCGTCGTCGAGCTGCTTCCGGAAGTCGGCTTCCATCTTCTCGGGCTCGTCCGGCGCCACCACGCCCTCGGCGACGAGCCGGTCCGCATAGATCTTCCGGGTCGTCGGATGCTCCGCGATGCGGCGATACATCAAGGGCTGCGTGAAGGCCGGCTCGTCGCTCTCGTTATGGCCATGCCGGCGATAGCAGAACATGTCGATCACGACATCGCGCTTGAAGCGTTCCCGATACTCGATCGCGATGCGGGCAACATGCACCGTCGCCTCCGGATCGTCGCCGTTCACATGGAGGATCGGCGCCTGGATGATCTTGGCGACCTCCGAGCAATAGGGCCCGGATCGCGACTGCACCGGATCGGTGGTGAAGCCGATCTGGTTGTTGATGATGAAATGGATGGTGCCGCCGACCCGGTAGCCCTTGAGGTCGGAGAGATCGAGCGCCTCCGAGACCAGACCCTGGCCAGCGAAGGCCGCGTCGCCATGCAGCAGCAGCGCCATGACCTCGGTCCGCTCGCGGTCGCGGCGCTGCTCCTGCTTCGCGCGCACCTTGCCGAGCACGACGGTGTTCACCGCCTCGAGATGCGACGGGTTGGCGGTGAGCGAGAGATGCACGGACTTGCCGTCGAACTCGCGGTCGGAGGAGGTGCCGAGGTGGTATTTCACGTCGGCCGACCCCTGGACGTCTTCGGGATTGGCGGGATTGCCCTGGAACTCCGAGAAGATCGCGGCGAAGGGCTTGCCGATGAAGTTCGCCAGCACGTTCATCCGGCCGCGATGGGCCATGCCGACGACCACTTCCTGGAGGCCGAGCTGGCTGCCGCGCTTGATGATCTGCTCCAGCGCCGGGATCGTCGTCTCGCCGCCATCGAGGCCGAAGCGCTTGGTGCCGGTGTATTTCCGGTCGAGGAACCGCTCGAAGGTCTCGGCCGCGGTCAGCCGCTCGAGGATGGCGCGCTTGCCCTTGGCCGTGAAATCGGTCTGGTTGCGAATGCCCTCGATCCGCTCCTGGATCCAGATCTTCTGATCCGGATCCTGGATATGCATGTATTCGACGCCGATATTGCCGCAATAGGTGTCGCGCACGATCTGCACGATCTGGCGCAGCGTCGCGTGCTCGAGGCCGAGCACGTTGTCGATGAAGATCGGCCGGTCCATGTCGGCGTCGGTGAAGCCGTAGGTCTTGGGATCGAGCTCGGGGTGGCGCGGCCGGGGCTTGAGTTGCAGCGGATCGAGATTGGCCTCGAGATGGCCGCGCACCCGGTAGGCGCGGATCAGCATCAGAGCGCGGATCGAATCCGCCGCCGCCGCGCGAACCTCGTCGAGATCGGCCCGGGCCACGGGCGCATGGCCGTTCTCGCGCGCCGCCGCGGCGGGCGCGTCATGGCCGTTGACGATGATCTGCGGCCTGCGCGGCGCCCAGCTCGGGCCGTCGAGATCGCGCAGGATGTTGGGCGCCTCGTCCTTCAGCCCGCCGAAGAAATCGCGCCAGCTCGAATCGACCGAGTCCGGCGATTCGCTGTAGCGGGCATAGAGTTCGGCGAGGAATTCGGCGTTCGGGCCGGAAAGAAAGCTGGTGGGATCAGGTCGCATAGCCGATCGATCGCTCCATTGGTCGAAACGCCGCCCAGGCCCCCGAACCGGTGCCTGCTTGCAACCCCTGGACGGCCGGGCCCCTTTGCGGCCCCGGCAGGCGTTACCGTTAACGCAGTACCTTTAACATAGTGCTTCCGAGGCTCGCGGGCGAATCCGCGACCGCGACGCCCGCGCGCTTCAAGGCGGCGATCTTGTCCGCAGCGCCCCCCTTGCCGCCGGCGATGATCGCCCCGGCATGGCCCATGCGGCGGCCGGGCGGGGCGGAGACGCCCGCGATGAATCCGACCACCGGCTTCTTTCGTTTGTCACGGAAGAGAAACTCGGCCGCCTCCTCCTCCGCGCTGCCGCCGATCTCGCCGATCATCACGATGCCTTGCGTCTCGGGATCGCCGAGGAAAAGATCGAGGCAATCGATGAAATTGGTGCCGTTGACCGGGTCGCCGCCGATGCCGATGCAGGTCGACTGGCCGAGGCCGGCCGCGGTGGTCTGCGCCACCGCCTCGTAGGTGAGCGTGCCCGAGCGCGAGACGATGCCGATCTTGCCGCGCTTGTGGATGTGGCCCGGCATGATGCCGATCTTGCATTCGTCGGGCGTGATGATGCCCGGGCAGTTCGGCCCGATGAGCCGGGTGCCGCTGCCGCGGAGCGCGCGCCGCACCCGGACCATGTCGAGGACCGGAATGCCCTCGGTGATGCAGACCACGAGCGGGACCTGCGCCGCGGCCGCCTCGAGGATCGCATCCGCCGCGAAGGGCGGCGGGACGTAGATCACGCTCGCATTGGCGCCGGTCTCGGCAACCGCGTCGGCGACGGTGTCGAAGACCGGCAGGTCGAGATGCCGGGTTCCGCCCTTGCCGGGCGTGACGCCGCCGACCATGCGGGTGCCGTAGGCGATCGCCTGCTGGCTGTGGAAGGTGCCTTGCGAGCCGGTGAAGCCCTGGCAGATCACGCGGGTATTGCGGTCGACGAGAACGGCCATCACGCCGCTCCCTTGACGGCGCGCACGACCTTCTCGGCGGCGTCCGCGAGATTGTCGGCCGACAGGATCGCGAGGCCGGACTTGGCGAGGATCGCCTTGCCGAGCTCGACATTGGTGCCTTCGAGCCGCACCACGAGCGGCACCTGGAGGCTGAGTTCGCGCGCCGCCGCGACCACGCCCTCGGCGATGACGTCGCAGCGCATGATGCCGCCGAAGATATTGACCAGGATGCCCTTCACGTTCGGATCGCTCAGAATGATCTTGAAGGCGACGGTGACGCGCTCCTTGGTGGCGCCGCCGCCGACGTCGAGGAAGTTCGCCGGTTTCCCGCCATAGAGCTGGATGATGTCCATGGTCGCCATGGCGAGGCCGGCGCCGTTCACCATGCAGCCGATGTTGCCGTCGAGCTTGATGTAGTTGAGCTCGTGCTTGCCGGCCTCGAGCTCGGCCGGATCTTCCTCGTTCTCGTCGCGCAACGCCGCGACGTCTTTGTGACGGAAGAGCGCGTTGTCGTCGAAATTCATCTTGGCGTCGAGCGCCAGCACCTGACCGGCGCCGGTCACCACCAGGGGGTTGATCTCGACCACGCTCGCATCGAGCTCGGCGAAGGCGCGGTAGCAGGCGGTGACGAACTTGACGGCGCTCGCAATCTGGTCGCCCTCGAGCCCGAGGCCGTAGGCGACCTGGCGCGCATGATGCGGCATGAGGCCGGTGGCCGGATCGACCGGCACCTTCAGGATCTTCTCCGGCGTCCTGGCCGCAACTTCCTCGATATCCATGCCGCCTTCGGTCGAGGCGATGATGGTGACGGCGGCGCTCGCCCGATCGACCAGCATGCCCAGATAGAGCTCGCGGCGGATGTCGCAGCCGGACTCTATGTAAAGGCGCTTCACCACGCGGCCGGCCGGACCGGTTTGCTTGGTGACCAGCGTCATCCCCAGCATCTGCCGGGCGATCGCTTCCACCTCCTGGGGGGATTTGGCGAGCTTGACGCCGCCCGCCTTGCCGCGGCCGCCGGCGTGGATCTGCGCCTTGACGACCCAGAGCTCGCCGCCGAGCGATTTCGCGGCGGCGGCCGCTTCATCGGCGGAAAACGCAACGGCGCCGCTCAAGGTAGCGACGCCGAATTTTTGCAGCAGGCTTTTTGCCTGGTATTCGTGGATGTTCATAGGCCTGGTGGAAACAGTGGATGCTGGCGGCGGCACCCGGACCGCGCCCGCGAATGAGCAGACGCGTTACTCTATCAGGGTCCAAGAACAGCGCAATCGCAGCCGACCTTCGGGATCCGACAGATCCGGGTGGCCGCCGCCTTAGGCCTTCAGAACGACTGTTGGCCTTACTTTACTGCTTCTTCTTAGCCTTGGACTTGGACTTCGCCTTCTTCTTCGGCGAGGCCTTCTTCGCGGCCGGGCGAGCCCGGCGCTTGGTGGTCCGTTTCATGATGTAGCTCCTCTCTGAATGTTCCTCATCGCATCGATGAGGCCCCTAACGGCCGCCACCGACTTGTCGAACATGGCTTTCTCGGCCGCGTTCAAGTCGATCTCGACCACTCTCTCCACCCCGGCGGCGCCGATCACGACCGGCACGCCGACATAGAGCCCCGTAACCCCATACTCGCCATTCAGGCGGGCAGCACAGGGTAAAACCCGTTTCTTATCCAAAAGATAAGATTCGGCCATCTGGATCGCCGCCGATGCCGGCGCGTAGAAGGCCGATCCGGTCTTCAGGAGGTTCACGATCTCGGCCCCGCCGTCGCGCGTGCGTTGCACGATCGCGTCCAGCTTCGCCTGGTCGATCCAGCCCTTGCGCACGAGATCGGGCAGCGGAATCCCCGCGACCGTCGAGTAGCGCACGAGCGGCACCATGGCGTCGCCATGGCCGCCGAGCACGAAGGCGGTGACGTCCTCCACCGAGACGTTCATCGCCTCGGCGAGGAAATGGCGGAACCGCGCGCTGTCGAGCACGCCGGCCATGCCGACCACCCGCTGCGGCGGCAGCCCGCTCGCTTCCTGCATCAGCCCGACCATGACGTCGAGCGGGTTGGTGATGACGATGACGAAGGCGCCGGGGCAATGGGCCTTGATGGCCCCGGCCACCGCGCCGATCACCTTGGCGTTGATGCCGAGCAGATCGTCCCGGCTCATGCCGGGCTTGCGCGGCACGCCGGCGGTGACGATCACCACATCGGCGCCCTTGATCGCGGCGTAGTCGCTGCTCCCGGAATAGGACACGTCGAAGCCCTCGATCGGACCCGCTTGCGCGATGTCGAGAGCCTTGCCCTGCGGGATCCCGTCGACGATGTCGAAGAGCACGACATCGCCCAACTGCTTGATCCCGGCGAGGAGCGCTAGAGTGCCGCCGATATTGCCCGCACCGATTAGTGCGATCTTCCTGCGTGCCATTGTTCCCATCTCACTACCATGTCGGCCTTGGTGGATTTGCGTTTTTGCCGGCCACGGCAGGGTCTGCACACAACACTAATTCTTGTGTCAATAGCCTTTTTTCACCCCCATAGCAAGTGGGTTGACACAAAATTTCAAGAATCATGTGAGATGCCTTCGCCGGCGATAGGCGAGCGACTGCATTTCGGACAGTCGCGATCGCGTGCGACGGAACTCGAACGCCGCTTGACCGTCGGTGTTGAGACGATCGAGCGGAACATCCGCCGCCATCACGAGCAGCGCGCCGTGTTCGTAGAGCGCGTCGACGAGAATCATGAAGCGTCGCGTTTCGTTGACGAGATCGGGCGTGAGTTCCGGCACGCCGTCGATCAGCAGACTCTGCAGATGAGTCGCGAGCGCGAGGTAGTCGGCGCTGCCGAGCGGTTGCCGGCAGAGCGCGTCGAAATCGCTGAAAGCCGCGGATTTGGCCGCTTTCGGCAGGGTCAGCCGGCGCCCCTGCATGGTGAGCGTGAGCGGCTCCGGCGGCGCGCCGTCGGTCAAGAGCGCGAAGGTTTCCTCGAGGCTCGCGGTCGCCGCCGGACCGAGCGGCGAGAAGTAGACCGAACGATCGCCCATCCGCAGGAGACGGTAATCGGTCGGCCCGTCGAGCTGCAGGATGTCGAGACGCTCCTTCAAGAGGGCGATGAAGGGAAGGAAGCGGTCGCGCTGCAGCCCGCCCTCGTAGAGGTCGTCCGGCGCCCAGTTGGAGGTGGCGATGACCACCACCCCGCGCTCGAACAGCGCCTCGAAAAGTCGCCCCAGAAGCATCGCGTCGGCGATGTTGGTGACCTGAAACTCGTCGAAACAGAGCAGCCAGGACGACTCGGCGATCCGGCGCGCGAGATCGGGGATCGGATCGCCCTCGTTCGACTGCCGCCAGCGATGCATCGCCTCGTGGGTCTCGAGCATGAATTCGAGAAAATGCACCCGTCGCTTCGCCGCGACCGGCGCCGTCTCGTAGAAGAGGTCCATCAGCATGGATTTGCCGCGACCGACCGCGCCGAAGATGTAGAGGCCCTGAGGTGCCGCCTCCTGCTGGCGGCGCTTCAGCCCGAGGCGCTCGCGCCAGGAGCCGTTGCCCTGCGGCCGATAGCCCTTGAGGGCATGATGCAGGAGCTGAAGCTTCTCGGCCGCCATGGCCTGCGCCGGATCGGCGGCGAGATCGCCCGCCCCGCGGCGCGCACGATAGAGCGCGAGCGGCCCCGCCGCGACCGGGTCCATGGCGGGCGCGCATTCCGGCGATCCCGTCATCGGCCTCCGGCCACCCGCAGCACGGCGCCGGTGACGTAGGAGGACGCGTCCGACATCAGGAAGAGGATCGTCTCCGCCACCTCCTCCGCGGTCCCGGCCCGCCCCATCGGGATCATCGGGGCGATGCGCTCGGCCCGGCCCGGATCGCCGGCCGAGGCATGGATGTCGGTCAGCACCACGCCCGGCGCCACCGCATTCACCCGGATGCCCTCGCGCGCGACCTCCTTGGAGAGGCCGAGGGTGAGGGTGTCGATGGCGCCCTTGGACGCCGCGTAATGGATGAACTCGCCGGGCGAACCCAGGGTCGCGGCGCCCGAGGAGAGATTGACGATCGACCCGCCCTTGCCGCCCTTCGACGTCGACATGCGCCGCACCGCCTCGCGGGCGCAGAGGAAGGCGCCGATGACGTTGATGCGCATGACCAGCTCCAGCGCATTGGCGTCGAGTCCGTCGAGGCGCGTGCTGGGGCCGATGATGCCGGCATTGTTGACGAGGGCGGTGATCGGCCCGAGCTGCCGCGCCGCGGTCTCGAACAGGCGAATCACGTCCTCCTCATGGCCGATGTCGCCGCCGATCGCGAGCGCGCGGCCGCCGGCCGCCTCGATCTCGCGCACCACCGCGGCGGCCGCGTCGGGCGCCTGGTTGTAGTTGACCGCCACGCCAAAGCCCCGCGCAGCGGCAAGCTTCGCGGTGGCGGCGCCGATGCCGCGGCTGCCGCCGGTGACGATCGCGACGCCGCGATCGAGTTTCGTGCTGGTCATGATCCTTACTCGCCTCGTAAACGCGACCCGGGCTTGCTCCCGAGTCGTACTTGCGACCAATCTAACCGATCGCACGAGGACGAAAAGCCCGCAGGTGGCCGCGGGCGAAGGAGCGACGGATGAACGAAGACAATTTCAACATGTCGGTGCGCCAGTTTCTGAAGCAGGTCGGCATCACCTCGCAGCGCGAGATCGAGAGCGCCGTTCGCGCCGCGATCGAGGCGGGCACGCTCAAGGGCACGGAGACGATCTCGGCCCGCATGACGCTCGCCATCGAGCGGCTCGGCGTCCATCACGTGGTCGAGCAGGAAATCGAGCTCGGCTGACGGCCTTCGGCACGAGGCGTTGGGCAATGGGAGACCCGACGCGGCGCGGGCTAGCGCCGCGCCACCATCAGCTTCTTGATCTCGGCGATCGCCTTGGCCGGGTTGAGGCCCTTGGG
>CAZMUZ010000089.1:0-16005 GCA_964569315.1 uncultured Rhodospirillaceae bacterium
CTTCGCGGGGCAGCCCGATGATCTCGACATTGATGAGCGTGCCGGGCGGCAGCGCCCCCTCGCCGCCGGCCGAGCTGCTGGCGGTGATCCGGCCCGGGCCTTCATTGCCCTCGGCGGGGGCTGTCGCCGCTTCCGCCGTCGGGGCTGTCGGCGCAGCCCTTGCGGTGTCGGTCGGGTTGACTGCGAGGTCGGCCGTCGGCGTCTGGGTCAGCGCGCCATGCGGAGCGCTGTCCGGGCTTGCGGCCGCCGCATCCAGCAGCGTCAGGGTCTGCAGGAGCTGCGCCCGGCACTCGGCGCTGCCCGCCTGGCCGGTCTCGGGAAACTGCGCGAGCCAGCAATCGTAATTCACCTGGGCGCGGGCGGCGAGCAGCGGTTCGCGCGTCGCAACGCCCCTTTCCAGCAGTGTCGCCAGGCGATGGCGGAGCGCCAGCGCCTCGTCGATCATCGCCGCCGGCAGGCTGTCGGAAGGCTGCTCCGGCGCCACGGCCGCGCCTGCGGCGGCCATCTCCGCCTTGCCGACGAAGCGGGCCTCGCTTTCGGGCGCCGCGGCGAAGGAGCCGGCATAGACCGCGAGCTCGGTATAGCCGCGCTCGAGATAGAAACCGAATGCGGTCGGCGTTTCCACGGCCTCGCTGCCGCCCGCCATCAAGACGAGCGCGACGAGGATTGCGGCGCCGGATGTCGCGCGGCGCGGCCGGACGGAACGGGCGGGTGCAGGACGATCCATGGCGGTCTTCCCGGTTGAGGCTGCTGGGCTTCCTGCCATCGGGTGCCCGGTCGGTCGGAAATCCCGACTCGGGGCAGGCTTCATCCCTCACGGAAGAGTCGGCGAGTCCGCTTGTCAATGGCGGCATCCCGAGTCGCGACCCTGTTCGACGCCTCTTTCATCGTCGATGCGCCTTGCCATCGCCTTGCGCGCACCGGAAAGTGGCGCCGCCGCGCGTGCACCCGTCGGGAAAGCCGCGGCGGCGAGGGGACGGCAATGGCGGGAAGCGCGACGGACAGGCAGCAGATCCTCGACTGGATCGAGACGGACCGGAACGAGCTGGTGCGGTTCCTGAGCCGCTTCGTGCAGGCGCGCTCGCCGAGCCCGCCGGGCGATACGCGCAAGGCCGCTCGCCATGTCGCGACCTTTCTCAAGGCCAACCGGCTGCCGCACAAGATCGTGGCGCCGCAGAAGACCATGCCGAACGTCGTGGGCAGTTTCGCCGGCGCGAAGCCCGGCCGGCATCTAGTGCTGAACGGCCATCTCGACGTGTTCCCCGCCGACGAGGGCGACAGCCGCTGGCCGCATCGGCCCTGGAGCGGCGCCGTCGCCGACGGCAAGGTCTGGGGCCGCGGCTCGGTGGACATGAAATGCGGCGTGACCGCGCTCGTCTGGACCTATCGCTATTTGCACCGGCTGCGGAAGAACCTGAAAGGGCGGCTCAGCCTCACGGCCGTCTCCGACGAGGAAACCTTCGGTCCCTGGGGCGCCGACTATCTGCTGGAACGCCATCCCGAGCTTCGCGGCGATTGCTGCCTCAGCGCCGAGCCTTCCACGCCGAGCGCGATCCGGTTCGGCGAGAAGGGCGTGCTCTGGCTCGAATTCGCGATCGTCACGGACGGCGCCGATGGCGGCTATGTGCATCGCTCCGAAAGCGCCTCGAAGCTCGCCATGGCGCTCGCCCGCGACCTCGAGGCCGTGACGCGCCTCCGGCCGAAGCTGCCGGCGAAGCTCGCCGCCGTGCTCAAGCGCAACGCCGCGGCGATCGATGCGGCGCAGGGCAAGGGCGCCGCCCGGATCGCGGGGCAGGTGACGCTCAATATCGGCTTCGTCCATTCCGGTGCCGCGATCAACATCCTGCCCGGCGATGCGCGGCTCGGCGTCGATATCCGCCTGCCGCCCGGCATCGGCAGGGCAGAGATCCTGGAGGCGATCCATCGCATCCTCGCCCGCCATCCGCAGGCCTCGATGCGCGAGGTCAAATACAACCCGCCCTCCTGGAGCGATCCTGAGGGCGAGATGCTGCGGCTCATCCAGGCGAATGTCGGCGCGCTCGGCGGCGAGACGCCGAAGGCCATTCTCGGCGTCGGCGGCACCGACACGCGGCTCTGGCGCTATCGCAAGGTGCCGGCCTATGTCTACGGCCCGCCGCCGATCGGACTCGGCTCGCACAGCGAGCATGTGCGGATCGAGACCTTCCTCCATGTGGTGCGCACCCACGCCCTCTCGGCCTACGATTATCTGAGCCGCGGCTGAGGGCTGCGGGCCTCTCATGTCATGCCCCGACGCCCTTGCAAAGCGCGGGGCGAGGCGGGAGAGTGGCGGCGCTTTTGAACATGGGCTGGCCGTCCGGCGGGCCCCGGGGGAGAGACCAGATGGCCACGATGAACGACGACAAGAAGCAGATCCTCGCCTGGATCGACGAAGACCGCGATCAGCTCGTGAAGTTCCTTTCGCGATTCGTGGCCGCAAAATCCCCGAACCCGCCCGGCGACACGCGCAAGGCGGCGAAGCACATCACCGACTTCCTCAAGAAGAACAAGCTGCCGCACAAGCTGGTGGCGCCGCAGAAGACCATGCCGAACGTCGTCGGCACCTACAAGATGTCCCAACCCGGCAAGCATCTGGTGCTGAACGGCCATATCGACTGCTTCCCGGTCGACGATGCGGACAAGCGCTGGACGCATGGCGCCTGGAGCGGCGAGATCGCCGACGGCAAGGTCTGGGGCCGCGGCGTCGCCGACATGAAATGCGGCACCACCGCCTCGATCATGACCTACCGCTACATCCATCGCCTGAAGAAGAAGCTGAAGGGCCGGATCACCCTTACCGCCGTCTCGGACGAGGAGACCTTCGGCCCCTGGGGTGCCCGCTATCTCATGGAGCATCACCCCGAGGTGCATGGCGATTGCTGCCTCAATGGCGAGCCCTCGAGCCCCTATTCGGTGCGGTTCGGCGAGAAGGGTCCGCTCTGGATCGAGTTCACCGTGACGACGAAGGGCGCTCACGGCGCCTATACGCACCTGACCGAGAGCGCCTCGAAGCTCGCCATGGCGCTCGCCCGGGATCTGGAGGCGGTGACCGCGATCGAGGCGAAGCTGCCGGACAATGTGCGCCAGGTGCTGCAGCGCACGGCGGCCACCATCGACAAGGCGCAAGGTCAGGGCGCCTCCAAGATCATCGACAAGGTGACGCTCAATATCGGCGTGGTGAATGCGGGCCTGAAGGTCAACATCGTGCCGGGCGTCGCCAGGATCGAGGCCGACATCCGCCTGCCGCCCGGCGTCGAGAAGCCGGAGGTGATGGCCATCGTCAACAAGGTGCTGGCGAAGCATCCGTACGCGACGATGAAGGAGATCAAC
The DNA here is from genome assembly GCA_964569315.1 of uncultured Rhodospirillaceae bacterium. Taxonomy (GTDB): domain Bacteria; phylum Pseudomonadota; class Alphaproteobacteria; order Dongiales; family Dongiaceae; genus CADEFF01. Next base: position 3,349 of record CAZMUZ010000089.1, read on the forward strand.
TTCAACCCGCCCTCCTGGTGCGATCCGGGCGGCGAGATGATGGGCCATGTCCAGGCCAATGTGCGGGAGCTCAAGGGCTTCGAGCCCGAGCCCATCGTCAGCCTCGGCGGCACCGACGCGCGGCTGTGGCGCTACATCAACATTCCGGCTTACGTGTACGGGCCGCCGCCGATCGGCATGGGCTCCTACGACGAGCATGTCGAGATCGAGACCTTCCTTCACATCGTCCGCACCCACGCGCTCTCGGCCTACGACTATCTGAGCCGGGCGTAAGGACGGGCGGGCCGGAGGCGGGACATGCGGCTCGACGCGGTCGCTCTCGGCAGCGTCGAGGATCTCGCCACCGGCCGTCGCCTGGGCGGGGCAGCGCTCGTCGCCGAGCTTCGCCGCCGTGCCGGTCTCCTCGCAAAGGCGGGATTGAAGCCCGGCGATGCGGTGCTGATCGCCCATGGCGGCACGCCGGATTTCTTCGCCGACCTCTTCGCGGTCTGGCAGGCGGGCGGCGTCGCCGCCTGCCTCAACCCGGCGCTGACCCGCGCCGAGCTCGACGTGCTGATCCAGTTCCTGAAGCCGGCCATGCTGCTGGCCGCGACGGGCTTCGCTCATGCCGAGGGCCTCGGCATCCCGGTGCTGACGCTCGCCGGCGAACGCGGCGAGGCGGAACCGCCGCAGGAAACCGGCCGCACGCTCGACGACACGGCGCTGCTGCTCTTCACCTCCGGCACCACGGGTGCGCCCAAGGCGGTGGCGCATAGCTTTCGCTCGCTCCTCGCGCGGCTCGCCCTCAATCGCAGCATCATCGGCGAGGCCGATCTCGCCCGCACGCTTTGCCTGTTGCCGACCCATTTCGGCCATGGGCTGATCGGCAATTGCCTGACGCCGCTCTTCGCCGGCGCGGACCTCCTGCTCAATTGCGGCGGCGGCATCGACGCGGCGGCGAAACTCGGCCGCGTGGTCGAGGAGCGGCACATCACCTTCATGAGCTCGGTGCCGAGCTTCTGGAAGATCGCCCTCAAGGCGGGGAAGCCCCCGCGCGACGCCGCACTCCGCCGCATCCATGTCGGGTCGGCGCCGCTCGGGGCCGCACTCTGGCGCGAGGTGATCGGCTGGAGCGGTTGCGATAACGTGGTGAACATGTACGGCATCACCGAGACCGCGAACTGGATCGCCGGCGCCTCGGCCCGCGACGCGCCGCCGGAGGACGGGCTCGTCGGCCGGATGTGGGGCGGGCAGGCCGCGGTGCTGACGCCGCAGGGCATGGCGGCAACGGGCGAGGGCGAGCTCTTGCTGCAGAGCCCGAGCCTGATGCAGGGGTATCTGCATCGCCCGGATCTCACGCGGCCGGTGTTGCGCGACGGCTGGTTCCACAGCGGCGATATCGGCCGCATCGATCCGGACGGCACGCTGCGCCTGCTCGGCCGGCAGAAGGAGGAGATCAACCGCGCCGGCATGAAGGTCAACCCGGCCGAGATCGATCTCCTGCTCGAGCGTCATCCCGAGGTCGCGGAGGCCTGCTGCTTCGCGCTCGCCGACGAGGTGAGCGGCGAGCTGGTGGCGGCGGCGGTGCGGCTCGTCGAGGGGAGCGTCGCCACGGGGCCGCAGCTCCGGCGCTGGTGCCTCGAACGGGCGCGGCGCGACATCGTGCCGGAGCGATGGTTCCTGCTGCCGGATATCCCGAGGACCGACCGGGGCAAGGTGAGCCGCGCCGCGGTGCGCGACCGCTGCCTCGCGACCGAGGCGAAGCGATGAACGCGCCCTGGAAACCCGGCCAGCCGCTGGCGCTCGACACGCCGCGCTACAAGCTGCGCTCGATGCTGCCGGAGGACGTGAACGAGGATTATTTCGCCTGGTTGCGGGACGAGGAGATCATGGCCGGCGTCAACAGCGCTCCCAAGGCCATGACGATGGACGACATCCGCAAATATGTCGGCAAATTCAACAACCGCAGCTCCTTCCATCTCGGCATCTTCCGCAAGGCGGACGACCGGCTGATCGGCTTCTACTCGGTCTATGTCGATCGGCCCCATGCGCTCGCCAGCACCAACGTGGTGGTCGGCGAGAAGCAGTGCTGGGGGAAGGGCGTGGTGCTGGAGACGCGGGCTGCGATCATCGACTTCCTGTTCGACCGGCTGCGGGTGGCGAAGATCTGGGGCAGCCCGATGGCCCGCAACATCCCCTCGGTCTTCAATTACAAGGCCCAGGGCTTCGCCTGCGAGGCCGTGCTGAAGCGCCACCGCGTCGGGCCGGACGGCGTCCGCGCCGATCAGTTCATGTTCGCGCTCTTCCCCGAGCAATGGCGGGCGGCGAAGGCGCGCCAGGCCGCCAGGGAGCGGAAGCCCGCATGAGCGGCACCGCGGAACGGGCCCGCGCGCTGCTGGCCGGCGCGCTCGAGACGGAGCCGGCGGCGCTCGGGGCCGATGCCTCCATCGCGACGCTCGAAGCCTGGGACAGCCTCGCCCATATGCGGCTCATCGAGGCCCTGGAGCAGGCGCTCGGGAAGCCGCTGCCGCCCGAGACGATCGTCGAGATCGGCTCGCTCGCCGACGTGACGAAGATCCTCGAATCGGCCTGACCGGCCGATCGTCGCGATCAGCCGGGATCGCGGGCAACCGCTTCCTCGACGCGGCTCGGCCGGAACAGCACGATCGCGATGGCGACGAACTCCAGCAGCAGGGCCAGCAGCAGATCGGGCCCGAGCGGCTCGCCCAGCAGCAGGTTCGAGCTGCCGACGCCGACGACCGGCATCATCAGGATGCTGATCGAGGCGACCTGCGCGGGGAAGGTGCCGATGATCTTGACCCACGCCCACTGGCAGAAGATCAGCGGCATGATCGAGGAATAGGCAAGCGCGAACCAGCCGGCGAGGCTGACTGCTGCGGGATCGAACCCGCGGTCGATGAAGACCATGCCGAGGAGCGCCGGCGATCCGCCGAGCAGAAGCTGCCATCCGACCAGCACGGTCGCCGGCATGGTCCAGCGGAAATATTTGATGAAGACCGTGCCGACCGCCCAGCCGATCGCGGCGGCGAGCATGGCGAGAATGCCCATCGGATGGGCGACGATGTTTCGCCAGTCCGGCAGGATCAGGACGCTCAAGCCCGCAAGGCCGATTGCGAGGCCGACCGCGCGCGCGGGCGTCAGCCGCTCGCCCAGCAGCGGGATCGCGAGGAGCGTCGCCCAGAGCGGCATGGTGAAGGCGACGATCGAGCCGCGGCTGGCGCTGATCTCGGTGAGCGCCGTCGCCGACATGATGTGCCAGAGCGTCACGTTGAAGAAGGCGGTGAGGGCCAGCGGCAGGAACTCGCGGCGGGGAATGGCGAGCGACAGGCCCGCCGCGCGCGCGATGAGCAGCAGGCCCGAGCCGCCCACCGCGAGGCAGATCGCGCGGTAGCTCCAGACCGGGAACTGCTCGACCGAAATCTTCATGGCGGGCCAGTTGAGGCCCCAGAAGAGCGTGACGCCGAGCAGCAGCAATATGCCGTTCTGGCGCGAAACGCCGTGCGTGCTCACGAGGGGTCCGAGCCGCCTTCTTGGTCGTCGCGCGGCCGGTCTTCGCCGCCATGGCCGCCGGCCACCGCCGGCGGCGTGCCCATCCGGCGCTGCTTCAGCTCGGCCAGCACCTTGTGCCGCTCGGCCGGCGGCATGATCATCCAGTCGCGGATCTCGTCGATCGAGCGGAAGCAGCCGGCGCAGAGGCCGTTATGATCGTTGATCCTGCAGACCGAGATGCAGGGCGAAGGCGGCCCCTCCGCCAGCATCTTCAGCCGTTCGGCGCGGCGCCGCTGGCGCTCGAACAGGCGGCGGGTGCGGCGGTCTTCCATCGGATGATCCCGATGCCTTCGGCTACGCGGCGCGGATCTCGGCGCCGCTGCGCCCGACCAGCTCGCGATAGAGATCGGGATCGGTATCGCCTTCGCTGCCGAAGATCAGCGCCCGGGAATTCGCGTCGAGCCCGAGCGCCGCACGCCGCGCCGGCTCCGCGGCGGCCGCGAGCAGGCCCGCCAGCCCGCCGACCCCGGCTTCGCCGCCGACGATCCGCCGGTCGCCATCGACGCCTTCCGCCAGCGCCTTCATGGCCGCGACCGCGGCGCTGTCCGGGATGGTGAGGAAGGCGTTGGCGCCCGGATTGAGGATCTCCCAGGCGATCAGCGAAACCTCGCCCGCGGCGAGCCCTGCCATCAGCGTGTCCAGATTGCCGGAGGCCTTGGTCGGCTTGCCGTTGCGCGCCGTCTGGTAGAGGCAGTCGGCGACATGCGGCTCGACCACCACGACCGAAGGCCGGTCGCGCCCGAGCTTCTGCCAGAGATAGGCGACGACGGCCGCCGGCAGCCCGCCGACGCCGGCCTGGATGAAGAGATGGGTCGGGCGCTCCGCCGCCGGGAGCTGCTCCAGAAGCTCGCCCACCATCACGCCATAGCCCTGCATCACCCATTTCGGCACGTCGCGATAGCCGGCATAGGAGGTGTCCGAGATCACCTGCCAGCCGTTCTTCGCGGAATCGGCCGCCGCCTGGTGGACGGAATCGTCGTAGTCGCCGGCGATGCGCCGCACCTCGGCGCCGTAATTCGCGATCGCCGCCCGGCGCCCCTCGCTCACCGTCGCATGGATGTAGATGATGCAGGGCGCGCCGAACATCTGCGCGCCCCAGGCGACCGAGCGCCCGTGATTGCCGTCGGTCGCGGTGCAGACCGTGAGCTGCGAGACGATGTCGCGATAGTTGCCGGCCATCACCTCGGCCGAGCTCGGGCGCTTGCCGGTCCGCTTCCGGATCGCCTCGGCGACATAGCAGAACACCGCATAGGCGCCGCCCAGCGCCTTGAAGCTGCCGAGACCGAAGCGGGTGCCCTCGTCCTTGTACCAAATCTGCCCGATGCCGGCCGCGCGCGCGAGGCCGGGGAGCGACACGAGATCCGTCGCGCGGTAGCCGGGCCAGGCGCGAATCTCGCGCTCGGCGGCGGCGAAGCCCTGCGGGCTCAGGATCTCGCCGAGCGCAGCGCCATAGGGCGCGGCCGGTGCCGCCGCGGCGGCGTTGACCACGAGGCGGGTCTCGAACGGGCTCGGTTTCCATTGCGTCATGGTCGCGTCTAATATCACAAGCGGCGCGCCGGGGAAATCCATGCGCCTTGCGACAGGAACGCGCAAAGCATGAAGGCCAGCGTCACGATCCGCCGCATCCGGCTCGCAAGCGGCCTCGTGTTGTTCGCCTACATCGCCACCCACTATCTCAACCACATGCTGGGCCTCGTCTCGCTCGCGGCGATGGACCGGGGCGGCGATCTCTTCATCGCGCTCTGGCGCAACCCGCCCGCGACGGCGGCGCTCTACGGCGCGCTGCTCGTGCATGTCGGCCTCGCCTTCTGGTCGATCTATCAGCGCCGCAGCCTGAGGATGCCGCCCTGGGAGGCGGCGCAACTGCTCCTCGGCCTCGCGATCCCGCCGCTGCTCCTGATCCATATCCTCGGCACGCGGATCGCCGGGCTGATGTTCGGCGTGCAGGACGTCTATGCCTATGTGCTACTGGCGCTCTGGGTGGCCGATCCGCTCGCGGGGCTGCAGCAGGCGATCGTGCTGCTGGTCGCCTGGGCGCATGGCTGCATCGGCCTGCATTTCTGGCTCCGCATCCGGCCCTGGTATCCGCGCTGGTCGCCCTATCTCTATGCGCTGGCCCTGCTCTGGCCGGTGCTGGCGCTGCTCGGATTCGCAGGCGGCGCACGCGAAGTGGCGCAGCTCGCCCAGGATCCCTCCTGGATGGCGGCCGCCGCCGCGGAAATCCATTTCCCGACGCCGGATCAGGCAGCGCTGCTCTATCGGATAGAGCATCTGGGCTGGGCGCTCTTCGCAAGCCTTCTCGCGGCGACGCTGGTCGCCCGCATGGTGCGCGACTGGCGCATCCGCCACCGGGCGCTCACCGTCACTTATCCGGGCGGGCTCCGCGTCGAGCTGCAGCCGGGGGCGACCCTGCTGGAGGCGAGCCGGATCGGCGGCGTGCCCCATGCGAGCGTCTGCGGCGGGCGCGGCCGCTGCTCGACTTGCCGCGTGCAGGTGCTGGAGGGGATGGAGGCGCTGCCGCCGCCCTCGGTCGAGGAGCGGCGGGTGCTGGACCGCGTCTCGGCGGGGCCGGGGGTGCGGCTCGCCTGCCAGGTCCGGCCGCAGGGCGACGTCTCGATCGTGCCTTTGCTGCCGCCGAGCGCGACCCCGCGCGATGCGCATGACCGGCCGGGGCATCTCCAGGGCCATGAGGAGGAGATCGCGATCCTGTTCGCCGATCTTCGCGCCTTTACCCGGCTCGCCGAAGGCAAGCTGCCTTACGATGTGGTGTTCCTCCTCAACCGCTATTTCCGCGCCATGGGCAGCGCCGTCGAATCGGCGGGCGGCCATCTCGACAAGTTCATCGGCGACGGGGTGATGGCGTTGTTCGGCGTCGGCGATCCGGCCGGCACCGGCTGCCGCGCGGCGCTGGAGGCGGCCCGCCTGATGGCGGTCAATCTCGAGGAGATGAACCGGGTCCTCGCGCAGGACCTCGTCGAGCCGCTCCGGATCGGCGTCGGCATCCATGTCGGGACGGCGATCGTGGGCGAGATGGGCTATGGCCGCGCCACCTCGGTCACCGCCATCGGCGATGCGGTCAATACGGCGAGCCGGCTCGAAGAGCTCAACAAGGAGCTGCGCAGCCAGCTCGTGCTTTCGGCGGAAGTCGCGATCCAGGCCGGCATTGAACTTCCCGGCGCGGTCCGGCACGAGATCACGGTGCGCGGCCGACAGGCGCATATGATCGTGCTCGCGATCGCCGATGCGCGCGGCATCCCGGCGCTCGCCGCACCGTCGCCTGTGCCGCGCCTCGGGCGACGGCGCCGCGCCCCGGCGGAACGTTAGCGGAAGGCGGCCGCCCGGCGTCCGATCGTCCGAACGCGAAGCGGCCGCTCCGGATCAGCTCGGCTGGTTCGCCTTGTATTCGGCGATCTCCTCCTTGAGGTCCTCAAACTCCTCGCAGGAGCCGCAGGCCTTTTGCAGCACGGCGAGCCGCTGCTCCGCCTCGGGCAGCAGCTTCATCTCGAGATAGAGCTCGCCCAGATACTCGTTGGCGCCGAGATGGTTCGGCTTCAGCGCGAGCGCGCGCTGATAATAGCCCAGCGCCTCGCTGTGCTTGCCGAGCTTGCGGTTGGCATAGCCCAGATAGTTGAAGGCGTCGGCATTGCTCGAATCGGCCGCGACCACCTTCTCCAGCAGCGGGATCGCGTCGGAATAGTCCTCGTCGTCGATCAGATCGACAGCCTTCTGATAGTCGCTCGGGCCGCTCGAGCTGCTGGCGCTCGAGCTGCTGCTCGAACTCGAGCTGCTGGTGCCGGCGGCGAAGCCGCTCGCCGCGGGCGCCATCGCGGCGAGCGCAAGCGCCATGGCGGCGAACATCGTGCGACGCAGGAAGATCGTCATGACTGCTCTCCTTGTCGGTCTTGCGGGTTCGGTCTTTCGGGGTCGGTGCATCGGAGGGTCGAGCGGACGCCCGTCCGCTCGAACGCTGCGGGGGATCATGGCACCGCCGCAGCCTCCGCGCCTATAGGCGCCGGGAGAGGGCGGGTGGCGGGCCTGCCTACGTCTCACGCGGATTTGATCGCTTTCGGGCGGTCGGGAACCCGTCAACCTTCCTCGGTCGCCGCCGCGGCCGCTTCGAGCGCGGCGGGCGAGGCGGCGTCGATCACGCGCCGCGCCGTCTCGTAGCTGAAGCCGGCGCGTGCGAGCGAGGCGAGATCCTTGTCGCGCCTTTCGCGCCGATCCGCCGGCGCGCGATAGGGGCCGAGGCGGCGGCGGCGCGCATGGCTCGCGGCGGCGGCGAAATCGGCGGCGGGATTGCCGGCGGCCAGCTCCTTGACCGTCGCCGTTGCGATCTCGCCCGCGACGCCGCGCTGCGCGAGCCCGAGCTTGATGCGGGCGAGGGACCGGCCGCGCCGCTGCAGGCTCGCGGCATGGCCGGTGGCGAAGCGGCGGTCGTCGAGCAGACCGTTGCGCTCCAGCTTCGCGAGCAGCTCCGGCAGCAGGCCGCGCGCCGCGGCGGGATCGGTGCCGTCCTGTTCCGCCCAGCGCCGGATGCGCCGCTCCAGCACCCGCTTGAGCTGAACCCGGGAGCTCGAATAGCGCGCGAGATAGTCGATCGCCGCGGTTTCGAGGGCGGCGGCGCTGGTGTGATCCCGGTGCGCGCGCGTCGGCGTCGGCGGCGTATCGCCATCCTCCGTTCCGGCCTTTGCCCCCGGTCGTTTCTGGCTCATGCGCATCGAGCATGGCATGGCTGCCGCGCGCCGGGCCAGCTTGCTTCGACCCCCCGGCTCGCCTATACGTCCCGCGCCGTTCGGACCGCACATGCAAGCCATGATTCGATGACGCCCTTGCCCCCGATGGTACGTCGCTTCGGCCCGGTCAACTGGGTCGGGCTCTGGACGCTCTATCTGAAAGAGGTCCGCCGCTTTCTCAAGGTGGCGACGCAGACCATCCTGGCGCCCCTGGTGACCAGCTTCCTCTTTCTCGCGATCTTCTCGCTGGCGCTCGGCCGCGCGGTGCAGATGATCGGCGGCGTGCCGTTCGCCGAGTTCCTGGCGCCGGGCCTCATCATGATGGCGATGGTGCAGAACGCCTTCGCCAATACCTCCTCGACGCTCGTCATCGCCAAGGTGCAGGGTAATATCGTCGATCTGCTGATGCCGCCGCTGAGCCCGGGCGAGCTCACCTTCGGGCTTGCCGCGGGCGGCCTCACCCGCGGGATCGTGGTGGGCGCGGTGATCTGGGGCGCCTTTCTGCTGGTGCTCCCGATCCATATCCACGACCTCTTCTTCGTGCTGTTCCATGCCGTGGCGGCGAGCCTGATGCTCTCGCTCCTCGGCGTGCTGGGCGGGCTGTGGTCGGAGAAGTTCGACCATATCGCGGCGGTGACGAACTTCGTCATCACGCCTTTCGCCTTTCTTTCGGGCGCGTTCTATTCGACGGAACGGCTGCCCGGGATCTGGCACACCATCGCCCACCTCAACCCGTTCTTCTACATGATCGACGGATTCCGCTACGGCCTCATCGGCCATGCCGACGGATCGCTCGGGGTCGGGATCCTGGTGATGCTGGGGGCCAACGCCTTCCTCTGGTGGCTGACGCTCCGTCTCTTCGCCATCGGCTATAAGCTGCGGCCGTGAGCATCGAGCTGTTTTCGCCGCCGGCGCTGCGAGTCCGGCGGTTCGGACGCGTGAACTGGGTGGGGCTTGCGGCGCTCTATCGCCGCCAGGTCGCGCGCGCGATCAAGGATACGATCGACGGGCTGCTCGGGCCGGTGATGACGAACCTGCTCTTCCTCGCGGTATTCCGCCTGTCGCTCGGTCCGAGCGAATGGCCGATGGCAGAAATCCCGCTGATGAGCTTCGTCGCCCCGGCGCTGGTGCTGTTCGCCGTCGCCGAACGGGCCCTCACGGCGACCTCGGCCGCGATCCTCTTCGACAAGCAGGTGGGCGCGATGGTCGATCTCACCATGGCGCCGCTCACCTCCTGGGAGCGCGTCGTCGGCCAGGCGGCGGGCGCCGCCACGGCGGGGCTCATGACCGGCGGGGCGGTCGCCATCGTGCTGCTGCCGATCGCCGGTGTCGTTCCCGCCTCGCCGCTGATGGCGCTGTTCTTCGCCGCCGCGATCGCGCTGCTCTTCGGCCTCCTCGGCATCGCCGTCGGCCTCTGGTCGACGCGCTGGGACCACTTCACCCTGGCGCACAGCTTTCTCTTCATTCCGCCCGCCTATTTCTCCGGCATGTTCTACCCGGTCGAACGGCTGCCGGAGATCGGCCAGCGCCTCGTCGCGCTCAATCCCTTCTTCTACGGGCTCGACGGCTTTCGCCGCGGCGTGACGGGCTGGGGCGAGGCGGAGCCGTTGTTCGCGGCCGGTCTCCTGCTGGCGCTCATCCTCGCGACGGCGTTCGCCGTCCGTCTCCTCGTGCGGTCGGGCTATCGCGTCAAGGCGTAAGCGCGCTCTTTCCGCAGCGCTCGCTCTTGCGGACCATGGCGCGGATCGCGGTCGCGATCTTGCGGTCGGCCGCCGGCTGCTCGAGGTCCATGCCTTTCGAGAGCCCGTCGATGATGACCTCGAAGGCGCGGATGCGCGCATGCCATTTGTAGTTGGCGCCGAGCGCGTGCCAGGGCGCCCGCCGCCCGCTGGTCTCGCGGAACATGTCGTCCGTCGCCTTCTCGTAGTCGTGCCAGCGCGCCCGGTTGCGAAGGTCGTCCGCGGTCAGCTTCCAGCGCTTGTACGGGGTTTCCAGCCGCTCCACGAGCCGCTCGAGCTGCTCCTCGGGCGTGATGTGGAGGAAGATCTTGACCAGCCTTATGCCGTCATCGACCAGCATCCGCTCGAACTCGTTGATCTCGCGATAGGCGCGCTTCCAGTCGGGCTTGCCGATGAAGCCCTCGACCCGCTCCACCAGCACGCGGCCGTACCAGGAGCGGTCGAAGATCGCGATGGTTCCCGGCTGCGGCAGCCTCTCCCAGAAGCGGTAGAGATAGTGCCGGCCCTGCTCCTCCTCGCTCGGGCGGCCGATCGGCCAGACGAGGCATTGCCGCGGATCGAGCCGCTCGGAGATCCGGCGGATGATGCTGCCCTTGCCGGCCGTGTCCCATCCCTCGAACAGCACGATGGCGCGGCGACGCTGGCGCCAGTTGGCCTGCTGCACCGTGAGCAGCTCGAGCTGCAGCGTCTTCAGCCGCTTCTCGTAAGTCTCCTTGTCGGGGATGCGTGCCGAGAGATCGATGCGGTCGAGACGCGGGGTTTTCATGGGGTGCGGCTCCTTTCGCGCCCTGAAACAGGCCTCGGCCGAGGCTAGCGGCAATTCGCCCGGCGGGCAAAACCGCGCGGACCGGCTCGGTTGACAGCCTCCCCCGCAGTCCCGATAGTCTCGGGCTTCGTCCCCGCCAGCCCCTCTCTAGAAGCCGGCCCAAATACCGAGGGCTCGATCCATGTCTGCCTCCGCGCAAATTTCGACCTCGTCCGCCCTGATGCCGACCTACGCCCGCGCCGATCTCGCCTTCGAGCGCGGCGAGGGCTGCTATCTCTTCACGACGGACGGGCGACGCTATCTCGATTTCGCGAGCGGCATCGCGGTCAACGGGCTCGGCCATTCGCACCCGCATCTCGTCGCGACGCTGCAGGAGCAGGCCGGCAAGCTCTGGCACTGCTCGAACCTCTATCGCATCCCGGGGCAGGAGCGCCTCGCCCGGCGGCTCGCGGACGCGTCCTTCGCCGACAAGGTGTTCTTCAGCAATTCCGGCGCCGAGGCGATCGAATGCGGCCTCAAGCTCGCGCGCAAATACCAGGACGATTTCGGCGACAAGAAGCGCTTTCGCGTGATCTGCACGGAGGGCGCCTTTCATGGCCGCACGCTCGCGACCATCGCGGCCGGCGGCCAGGAGAAGCATCTCAAGGGCTTCGATCCGATCGTCGACGGGTTCGACCGCGTCGCCTACGGCAATCTGAACGAGCTGCGCGCCGCCATCACGCCGGAGACCGGCGCGATCCTGGTCGAGCCGGTGCAGGGCGAAGGCGGCATGCGCGCCGGCACCGACGATTACCTGAAGGGGCTGCGCGCGATCGCCGACGAGTTCGGCCTCGTGCTCTTCTTCGACGAGGTGCAATGCGGCATGGGCCGCACCGGCAAGCTCTTCGCCCATGAATGGGCCGGGGTGAAGCCCGACATCGTGGCGACGGCGAAGGCGCTCGGCGGCGGCTTCCCGGTCGGCGCCTGCCTCGCGACCGACAAGGTCGCGGCCGCCTTCGGCCCCGGCAATCACGGCAGCACCTTCGGCGGCAACCCGCTCGCCATGGCGGTCGGTAACGCGGTGCTCGACGTCATGCTGGAGGAGGGATTCTTCGCGCGGGTCGAGCGGATGAGCGACCTGCTGCGCAGCCGGCTTGCCGTCCTCGCCAGGCGCCACCCGAAGCTCTTCGGCGAGCTGCGCGGCCGCGGCCTCATGATCGGCCTCAAATGCGAGGTGCCGAACACCGAGGTGGCGAATCGCCTGCGCGACAAGGGCGTGCTGACGGTCACCGCGGGCGACAATGTGCTGCGGTTGCTGCCGCCGCTCGTCGTCGCCGAGGCGGAGATTGCGGAAGCGATGGGTGCGCTCGACGCCGTCGCCGCCGGCTGGGCCTGAGCCGACCGATGGCGAAGGACACGCAGCCGATCCGGCATTTCCTCGATCTCGACCGGCTCGATCAGCCGACGCTGCGGCGCATGCTGGACGCCGCCGCCGCTTGCAAGCGCGGGCAGGTTCCGGGCGGCGATCCGCGGCCGCTCGCCGGCAAGTCGCTCGCCCTCATCTTCGAGAAGCCCTCGACCCGCACCCGCGTCTCCTTCGAGCTCGCCATCAAGCAGCTCGGCGGCGAGGCGGTGGTGCTGGAACGCGACAGCATGCAGCTCGGGCGCGGCGAGACGGTGGCCGACACGGCCCGCGTGCTCTCGCGCTACGTCGATTGCATCATGGTGCGCACGACGAAGGAGGAGAAGCTCCTCGAGCTCGCGGAGAACGCGACCGTCCCGGTGATCAACGGCCTCACCGACCGCACCCATCCCTGCCAGCTCATGGCGGACGTGATGACCTTCGAGGAGCATCGCGGACCGATCGCCGGCAAGCGCATCGCCTGGATCG
>CAZMUZ010000090.1:0-15438 GCA_964569315.1 uncultured Rhodospirillaceae bacterium
ACGAAGGCAAGGAGGGCGCGATGACGCTGGTCAAGCTGATCGATTATGCCGAGGCCTCGCCGGCCGTGCGGGCCGTCTATGACGACATCATGGCGGTCCGGAAGACCGACTGGATCAATAATTTCTGGAAGGCGCTCGCCAACGATCCGACGACGCTGCGGCGCACCTGGGAGAGCGTGAAGCAGGTGATGGCGCCGGGTGCGCTCGATCCGCTGGTGAAGGAGCTGCTCTATGTCGCGGTGAGCGTCACCAACGATTGCGACTATTGCATCACCAGCCACATCGCCGGCGCGCGCAAGGCGGGCATGACCGACGCGATGCTGCATGAGCTGATGGCGGTGGTCGGCATGGCGAACGAGACCAACCGTCTCGTGGCCGGCTACCGGGTCGAGATCGACGAGCGGCTGGTGCAGGCCGCGAAGGGACCGGCCGCCATCGCGAAGGCAGCGAAACCGCGCACGAAGCCGAGGCGCCGCGCCCGATAGCTCCTGCCTCGGCTTTTCCGATGCAATGGCTCGGTATTTTCAGCGTTTCCGAGGCCGGTGGCTCTCTCGCATAATCGATGGTTGCAACGGGCGCGGGTGAACCTTGCGTCCCGGAAGGGAGAGAGCCATGACCGCCATGCGTCCGAACTACGATGCGCCGCGTTTGAGGAAGCTCGACGTCGAGCATCACATCCATCCCTTCTCGAACAATCGCGAGCTGGCGGAGAATGGCGGCGGGCGGATCTTTTCCCGCGCCGAGGGCGTCTATCTCTACGACCTCGACAATCGGCGCTATCTCGACGGCATGGCCGGGCTCTGGTGCGTCAATGTCGGCTATGGCCGCGAGGCGCTGGTCGAGGCCGCGGCGCGCCAGATGCGCGAGCTGCCCTATTATTCGAGCTTCTTCGGCGGCACCACCCCGCCCACCGTCGAGCTCGCGGCGAAGCTGGTCGAGCTCATGCCGAAGGGCAGCGGGCTCAACCACATGCTCTTCGCCAATTCAGGCTCCGAGGCGAACGATACGGTCGTGCGGCTGGTGCGGCATTACTTCAATCTCGTCGGCAAGCCGAAGAAGAAGGCCTTCATTGCGCGGCGCTTCGGCTATCACGGCTCGACCATGGCCTCCGGCAGCCTCGGCAACTGGGGCATCATGCACAGCCAGGCCGACCTGCCGCTGCCGGGATTCCATCACGTGGAGGCGCCCTACGGCTTCGAGAACGGGCGCGGCAAGGACCCGGAGGCCTTCGGCCTCGAGGCGGCGCGCTGGATCGAGGCGAAGATCCTCGAGCTCGGGGCGGAGAACGTGGCCGCCGTCATCGGCGAGCCGGTGCAGGGTGCCGGCGGCGTCATCGTGCCGCCGAAGAGCTACTGGCCGGAGGTCGAGCGCATCTGCCGCAAGCATGAGGTGCTGCTGGTCTCGGACGAGGTGATCTGCGGCTTCGGCCGGACCGGCAATTGGTTCGGCTTCGAGACCTTGGGCTTCACCCCCGATATCGTCACCATGGCGAAGGGGCTCTCCTCCGGCTACATGCCGATCTCGGCCGTGGCCGTGCATGATCGCATCGCGAAGCTGCTGATCGACGAGGGCTACTGGCTGCATGGCTTTACCTATTCCGGCCATCCGGTCGCCGCGGCCGTGGCGCTCAAGAACATCGAGATCCTGCAGGAGGAGAAGCTGCCGCAAAAGGTGAAGACCGACACCGGCCCCTATTTCGCCGAGAAGCTCCAGACGCTCGCGAGGAATCCGGTTGTCGGCGAGGTGCGGAGCTGCGGCCTGCTCGGCGGCATCGAGCTGGTGGCCGACAAGGCGACCGGCAAGCGTTTCGAGCCGGCGGGTCGCGCCGGCTCGATCTGCCGCGAGCGCTGCTTCGCCCATGGGCTCGTGATGCGTGCCTCGTTCGAGACGATGGTGCTCTCGCCGCCGCTCACCATCACCCGGGCGCAGATCGACGAGCTTGTCGCGGCGGCTGCCAAGGCGCTCGACGACACCGCTGCCGAGCTCAAGCAGTAGCGCCGTCGCGCAATGACCTCACCCTTCGACAGGCTCAGGATGAGGAAAATTTTTGGGTCAGGAGGAAGACCTCATGCTGAGCCTGTCGAAGCATGAGACCCGCATGACCTTTGAGGCCGCGGCCGTCATGCCTCCGCCTTATGCATCTCGACCATGGCGGCGAGGGCGGTGGCGCGCCCGTCGGGCGTCACCGGCACCGGCGGCGCCTTGGTCGCGCCCCCGCCCGTTTTGCCGGCGCGGCGGTCGATCCAGAAGCTCGTCAGGCCCATCCGCTTCGCCGGCACATGGTCGTGGAAGAGGCTCTGCGCCGTGTGCAGCACCTTCGCCCTGGGGATGCCCATCGCCTCGAGCTTCGCGAGTCCGGTCTCGAAATGCCTGAGCGCGGGCTTGTAGGCGCCGACATCCTCTGCCGTCACCACCAGGTCGAAATCCACCCCGAGCCTCCGGCGGCTATGGGCGAAGGAGGCGCGATCGACATTGGAGAGGATCGCGAGCTTGTAATGCCGCTTGAGGTAAGCGAGCGCCCCGCGGCTGTCGGGGAAGGCGGGCCAATGCTCGACCGAGCCGCCGAAGGCTCGCGCTTCGGCGTCGGTGGCCGCGACGCCGGTCCGCTCGCCCATCTCCCGCAAGGTCGCGGCGAGGAGATCGGAATAGAGCAGGGTCGGATGCTCGGCCTCGATCTTCGATTCGACCTCGGCGAAGAGCGCGAGCATGGCCTCGTCGTCGGCCTTGCCGCCGCTCCGCTTTCGCCAGGGCGCCAGGGCGGCGAGAATGCCGCTCTCCCAGTCGATCAGCGTGCCGTAGCAGTCGAAGCTGAGGGCGTCGAAATCCCGGAGACGCATGGCCGTTCCTTTCGCCGATAGGCGCCGCGACGCGGCGCGATCGGATCCATCATCGGCCCTGGCCGCGCCCGCCGCTTGACCCGGACTCTTGCGGTTTGGACCGGGGCTCCGCCGGCCGCGCGCGGCGCTGGCTTTGCCGGTAGCGCGCGGGCGTAATGCCGAAGCGCCGCCTGAAGGCGCGGGTGAGGGAGCTCTGCTCGGCATAGCCGGCCGCGACCGCCACCGAGGCGATCGAGCCGTCGCCCTCGGCGAGCAGGCGCCGGGCATGTTCCAGCCGGATCTCGGCGAGCTCGCCCATCGGGCTGCGGCCGAGATGACGGCGGAAGAGGGCGTGCAGATGGCTGGAACTGGTATGAGCGGCGGCGGCGATGCGCCCGACCGTGAGCGGCTCCGTCATGTTCGCGGCGAGGAAACCGAGCGCGCGGTCGAGGCGGCGAATGCGCAGGGTCCGGCGCTCGCCGATGCCGGCGCCGAGGCGGCGCAGGAGCAGCCGCGCCCAGTCGCGACGCTCCGCCGCGCCGATCGTCGCGTCGCCGGCGGCACCGTCGAGAAAGCGCAGCAGCGGCAGCAATTTGGGGTCGAGCGCGAGGAAGGGATCGCGCGCAGAGGTGTCGGCGAACCGCAGCGCCGCCTCGTCGAGCCCGTCATCGGCGTCCCAGTCCAGCACCAGGAAGCGGTTGCGGCCGTCGGCGCGGCAGCTATGGGAGCGGCCCGGCGCGACCGCGACCAGCGCACAGCCTTCGACACGGCCGCCGCGGCCCTCCACCTCCATCTCGAGCGAACCCTCGAGCGCCAGCACGGCCTGGTGATGGCCATGGCTATGGGTGAGGGTGGTGTCGCGATAGCTGCGCAGCGAAATGCCGGTGACCGCCATGCTCGCCTCCAGCGCGGGGCTCGAAGCCTCGCGGCGTCTTCGGGAAGGGCGCAATCTGCCACGGCGCTCCGTGATGGGCCAGATGGAGACGGGCGATGACCGCCGAAACCGCCTCCGACAGCCTCGAAAGCCGCGCGGGTGCACGGCGGCGGGCCACGCTGATCGGCGCGCTGGCGCCGCTGCTCTGGGCCTCGCTGGCGCTCCTCACCGCTGCGGCGCAGCCTCTACCGCCCTTTCAGCTCGTCTTCCTCACCTTCGGCGTGGCGTTCCTGATGGCGCTCGTCAAATGGGGCCTCGAGCGTGCCCGCGGCGGCGCCTCCCCGCTGGCCCATCTGCGGCTGCCCTGGCGGGTATGGGCGCTCGGGGTCGGCGGGCTCTTCGGCTATCACATCCTCTATTTCAACGCGCTCGGCCGCGCGCCTGCCGTCGAGGCGAGCCTCATCTGCTACCTCTGGCCGCTGCTGACGGTGCTCTTCTCGGCGCTGCTCCCGGGAGAGCGGCTCAGGGCCGTGCATGTCCTCGGCACGGCGATCGGGCTCGCCGGCGCGGCACTGCTGGTCACGCGCGGCGAGGCGCTGGCGATCGATCCGCGCTATGCGGCGGGTTATCTCTTCGCGCTCGGCTGCGCCTTCTGGTGGGCGGGATACTCGCTGTTGAGCCGCCGGTTCGGCGAGGTATCGAGCGATGCGGTCGGCGGATTCTGCGGCGCGACCGCGCTCTGCGGCCTTGCCGCGCATCTCCTGTTCGAGGATTGGGTGGCGCCCGATGCGGGAAACGCGCTCGCCGCCCTGCTGCTCGGGCTCGGGCCCGTGGGCGCGGCTTTTTTCTTCTGGGATCGGGGCGTGAAGCGCGGCGACATCCAGGCGCTTGCCGCGCTCAGCTATCTCTCGCCGCTGCTCTCGACGCTGCTGCTCATCCTCGCGGGGCGCGCGAGCGCCTCCTGGGTCGTCGCCGGCGCCTGCCTGCTCATCGTCGGCGGCGCGGCCCTCGCGGCGGGAGGGCTTTTCGCGAGGCGCCGAAGCTGAGCACGCGGTCGCCGAACATCGAGCCCTCCGGCTGCCATCCCTCCGGCGCGATCTCGAAGCTCTCGAACTCGAAGGCCGGCGTCACGATGCAGGTGACGAGCGTATAGAGCCCCAGCGTACGCGCGGTCTGCCAGCAGCCCGCCGGCACCAGCACCTGCGGCGCGTCGCCGCCGGCGAGGTCGAGCCCGAGCCGCCATTCCTCGCGGCTGCGGCCATCCGGCGAAAGGGTGAGCTCCAGCGCCGTGCCGGTCTGGAAGATCCAGAGCTCCTCGGCGTCGGTGACGCGATGCCAGCGCGAGACCTCGCCCGCTTCGAGAAGGTAGTAGATCGCGGTCATATTGCCGCGGCCGCCGGCCGCCGGCCGGTGACGATAGGTTTCGCGGTAATGGCCGCCTTCCGGATGCGGCGCGAGGCCGAGCTGCCGGATGAGTCCCGGTGCGGTGTCGGAAAGCGGCCGTGTCACGTCGGTTCCTTCGGGATCGTCGCCAGCATCGAGGGCCGCCGGGCGAAGCCCTCGTACCAGCGGGCGAGGGACGGCCGGCCCTGCCGCCAATCCACGCCCAGGACGTTGCGGAACTCGAGCCAGCCGATCGCGCAACCGATCGCGATGGTGCCGATATCGACCGTGCCGTCGAGCTTGCCCGCCTCCGCCTCGAGCGCGTCGAAGCCGCGCCGGACGATGCCCTGCTGCCGTTCCATCCAGCCCCGGGATTGCTCGCCGGCCTGGCGCCGGCTCTCCAGCAGCCAGGAGATGCCGGCATCGAGCATGCCGTCGGCGAGCGCCTGGCGCCGCAGCGCCGCCCAGCGCGCCGGGCCCGCGGCGGGAAACAGCGTTCCGCCGCCCCTCGCGTCGAGATACTCGCAGATCACGGGCGAGTCGTAGAACGTGCCGTCCGGCGTCACCAGCGCCGGCACCTTGCCGAGCGGATTGTCCTTCGGGAGATCGGTCTTCGGATCCCAGGGCAGGGTCGGCACTCGCTCGATGCTGTCATGCTGTCCGGCTTCATGCGCGACCACCGTCACCTTGCGCACATAGGGGCTGGTGGTCGAATAGCGCAGCGTCATCATGGGCCGAGAGTCTCCCGTTCGGACGATCGGATCGCCGGCAGATCGGGCCGCAATATCCGACAATCTCCTCGCTCGTCATGCCCGCGAAAGCGGGCGTTCATCCTTCCTCGAGATCCGGACCCGCGACAAGCATGGACTCCCGCCTTCGCGGGAGCGACAAGCTGAGACAGCGTGGCCGGTGCAGCCGCGGTCCGCCATTCAGAACACGTCCTTGCGGCGCCGCGTTTCGCCGAAGACCTGGGCCGCCGGGGCGCCGGCGAGGCCAAGACGGGCGGCGAGCCCGGGATCGTCGGCGCGGAGGAACGGGTTGGCCGCCTTCTCCTCGCCGAGCGTCGAGGGCACGGTCGATCGGCCTTCGGCCCGCAACGCCTTCACCCGGTCCGCGCGCGCCTCGAGCGCGGCGTTGCCCGGATCGACCGCGAGCGCGAAACGCGCATTGGCCTCGGTATATTCGTGGCCGCAATAGACGCGCGTCGCGTCGGGAAGCGCGCGCAGCTTCGAGAGCGAGTTCCACATCGTCGCGGGATCGCCCTCGAACATCCGGCCGCAGCCGAGCGAGAAGAGCGTGTCGCCGCAGAAGAGCGCGCGCGCTTCCTCGAACCAGAAGGCGATATGGCCCCGGGTATGGCCCGGGATGAAAAGCACCCGTGCCTGCTGCTGGCCGAAGCGGAAGCCGCTCGCCTCGTCCACCGCCTCGTCGATCGCCGGGATGCGGGCGCGGTCATAGGCCGGGCCGACGACCCTGCAGCCGGTCGCCTCCTTGAGCCCCGCATTGCCGCCGCTATGGTCGCTGTGATGATGGGTGTTGAGCACGTGGGTGAGGCGCCAGCCGCGCGCCGCCGCGGCTTCGAGCACCGGCTCCGCCTCGGAAGGATCCACGACGGCCGTGAGGCCGCTGGACCGCTCATGCAGCAGATAGCCGTAATTGTCCTTGAGCAGCGGGACGAGGGCGATTTCGAGCGCATTCATGATGGCCGAACCTTAGCAAGGCGCGGCCGGTCGGTCGACTCTCGGCCCAGCCTGGCCGCGGCCTTCCGGGCCTTCCGGGCCGCTCGACCGCTTTCGTGCTAGGATGCGGCCATGTGGAACGATGCGGTCGAACTGCGCGATTTCTACGCGACCCCGCTCGGGCAGATGGCGCGCCATCTCATCCGTCGGCGCGTGCGCGCGCTCTGGCCCGAGGTCGGCAACATGGCGATGCTCGGCATCGGCTATGCGACGCCCTATCTCCGGCAGTTCCGTGGCGAGGCGGGGCGCGTGCTGGCCTTCATGCCGGCGGGGCAGGGCATCGTGCCCTGGCCGCCGGACGAGCGCGGCCTCACCGCCCTCATCGACGAGACCGACCTGCCGCTTCCCGACCGGTCGGTCGATCGCGTGCTGCTGGTGCATGGGCTCGAATGCGCGGAGTCGGTGCGCGAGATGCTGCGCGAGATCTGGCGCGTCATGGCGGACAACGGACGGCTTCTGGTCGTCGCGCCGAACCGGCGCGGCATCTGGTCGCGCACCGAGCGCACGCCCTTCGGCCAGGGCCACACCTTCTCGCCGCGGCAGCTCTCGCGGCTGATGCGCGACAACATGTTCCTGCCGACCCAGACCGCACAGGCGCTTTTCCTGCCGCCCTTCCGGGCGAGCTGGCTGCTGCGCACGGCGCCCGCCTGGGAGCGGGTCGGCGCGCGCTGGTGCCCGCGGATCGCGGGCGTCGTGATGCTGGAGGCGGGAAAGCAGCTCTATGGCGTCAGCATGGTGAAGCCGCGTGCCCGCCGGCGCGCCGCCGTCGTCGCCTTTCCGCAGGCCGCGAGCCGCGACGGCTGACGCCCTCCGCCGCGCGGGGCTGGCCGCGCCGCTTCAACCTCGCGCGGGATTAGCCGCGTCGCTTCAGCCCCGCGCGGATTAGCCGCGCCGCTTTAAAAGGAAAAGTCCCTGCTCGCCGAACAGGTTGGCGAGCCTCGGCGCGCGGATCGGGCTCGGCCGGCCGCTCGCGTCGATCGCGATCGCGCGCTCGATGGTGACGTCGAGCGCGCGGCAGAGCTCGGTGAAATCCAGCAGCGTGCAGAGATGGATGTTGGGCGTGTCGTACCATTGCGCCGGGAGGGACGGCGTCGTCGGCATGCGCCCGTTGATGCCGAGATGCCAGCGCACCCGCCAGTGGCCGAAGTTCGGGAAGGAGACGATCGCCCGCCGGCCGATCCGCACCAGCTCGGTCAGCACGGTGCGCGGATTGCGCGTCGCCTGCAGCGTCTGGCTCAGCACCACATAGTCGAAAGCGGCGGTCGGATAGTGCGAAAGGTCCGTGTCGGCGTCGCCCTGGACGACCGAAAGCCCCTGCGCCACGCAGGCATTGACGCCGGCCTGGCTCAGCTCCATGCCGCGCCCGTCCACCTGCTTGAAATGGATCAGGTAGTCGAGCAGCGCGCCGTCGCCGCAGCCGATATCCAGCAGCCGCGCCTGCGCATCGACCATGTCGGCGATGAGCTGGAGATCGACGCGGATTGCGGCGCGATTGACGTGCGTTCCGTCGGGCATCGCCGTCACCGATCGAGGCCGATGAGCTCGGCCGAACCCTGCAGGAAGCCCGAGAGGGTGCGATGGAACTCGGGCTCGTCGAGCAGGAAGGCGTCGTGGCCCTTGTCGCTCTCGATCTCGACGAAGCTCACATTCGCCGCAACCGCGTTCAGCGCCTGCACGATCGCCTTGCTCTCGTGCGTCGGGAACAGCCAGTCGCTGGTGAAGGAGGTGAGGCAGAAGCGCACGGCCGTGTTGCGGAACGCGTTCACGAGCTGGCCGCCGAACTCCGCGGCAAGGTCGAAATAATCCATCGCGCGGGTGATGTAGAGATAGGAGTTGGCGTCGAAGCGGTCGACGAAGGTCGAACCCTGGTGGCGCAGATAGCTCTCGACCTGGAAGTCCGCATCGAACCCGTAGGTCACCCGGGCGCGGTTCTGCAGGTTGCGCCCGAACTTGCGGTGCAGCGCCGCCTCGGAGAGGTAGGTGATGTGCGCCGCCATGCGCGCGACCGAGAGGCCGCGCGAGGGGTTTTTCCCCTGAACCGCGTAGTCGCCGCCGCACCAGTCGGGATCGGCCATGATCGCCTGCCGGCCGACTTCGTGGAACGCGATGTTCTGCGCCGAGTGGCGCGCCGCGCAGGCGATCGGTACCGCGGCGAAGACCTGCGCCGGATGGCTCGCCGCCCATTGCAGCACCTGCATGCCGCCCATCGAGCCGCCGATCACGCAGAACAGGCGCTCGATCCCGAGATGGTCGATGACGAGCTTCTGGGCGCGCACCATGTCGGCGACGGTGATCACCGGAAAGGCGAGGCCGTAGGGCCGTCCCGTCGCCGGATCGATGTCGCTCGGGCCCGTCGTGCCCATGCAGCCGCCGAGCACGTTCACGCAGAGCACGAAATAGCGGTTCGTATCGAGCGGCAGGCCGGGGCCGACCACCGCTTCCCACCAGCCGGGCTTGCCGGTGACGGGATGCGGGCCCGCGAGATACTGATCGCCGGTCAGCGCATGGCAGACCAGGATCGCGTTGCTGCGCTCGCGGTTCAGCGTGCCGTAGGTCTGATAGGCGATGGCGAAGGGTGCTAGCTCCAGCCCGCAATCGAGCCGCATGGGCCGGTCCTTGCCCATCGCGAGGCGGCCGCCCGGAAGATGGGCGCGGACCTCGGCCGAATTGCGCGGTAGACCAGCCATCTGATGCCCTTGGGGATATCGCCGGTAAGACGTCCGAACCGGTTGAATTAGCTAGGGTTGTGGGCGCTCGGCTGTCAATGTTTTCTTTGATTTTGCAGGCCAGTGCGACTATCACTAGGCCGCCTTTTGGCGACGGGTTTTTCTGGTATGAGCGAGGCTTCCGCATCCCTCGACGATCTGCGCCGTCAGATCGACGAGATCGATCGCGTGCTGCACGATCAGTTGGTGCGCCGCTGCGATCTCGTATTGCGCATCGGCGCGCTGAAGGATGCCGCGGCGAAGACGCCCGGCGCCAACCGCGTGCATTATCGGCCGGCGCGCGAGGCGAGCATGCTGCGTGCGATGCTGCAGCGTCATCGTGGGCCGCTGCCGAAGCCCTCGCTCGTGCGAATCTGGCAGGAGATCATCGCCGCGTCGCTGCAGATGGAAGCGCCGCTGACCGTGGCGGTGCATCGTCCCGATGCGGGATCGTTCGGCCTCTGGGATCTCGCGCGGATCAATTTCGGGGGGATCACCCGCTTCGTGCCGCACGCGACCGCGCAGCAGGTGCTGGGCGCGGTGATCGACGGCGAATCGAGCGTCGGCGTGCTGCCGCTGCCGGAGCAGGGCGACGCCGAGCAATGGTGGCGACGCCTCATGACCACGGATCGCAAGGTACCGCGCGTCGTGGCGCGCTTGCCCTTCGGCGCACCGGGCGCCGAAGGCATGCAGGCGTTCGTCGTGGCGCCGATCCAGCCCGAGCCGACCGGCCGCGATCTCAGCCTGATCGCGATCGAGACGCGCGGCGAGGTGAGCCGCGCCGGCTTCGCCAACGCCTTCCGCGCCGAGAATCTGGAGCCGGGGTTCCTGGTGAGCGGTCTGCCCTCTGGCGACGGCGACTATCTTCATCTCCTCGAATTGCCGACCTTCCTTTCCGCCGACGACGGCCGCGTCGCGCGCGTCGCCGGCAAGCTCGAACACGAGCTGAAACAGATCTGGCTGCTCGGCTGCTACGCCGAGCCGCTGAACGCGGCCGAGCTCGGCGTCGCCGGCCGCACCAAGGGAGCCACCTGAGATGACCGTCACGCCCCGCCCCGGGATCATGGATGTCGCCGCCTATGTCGGCGGCGAGGCCCATCTCGCGGGCCATAACCGCGTGATCCGGCTCGCCTCGAACGAAACGCCGCTGGGACCCTCGCCGCGGGCCATGGAGGCCTATCGCGCCCATGCGGGCGAGCTCCATCGTTATCCCGATGGCGGCGCGCTCGAGCTCCGGTGCGCGCTCGCGCGGCATTACGGCATCGACGCCGACCGCATCGTCTGCGGCGCCGGCTCGGACGAGCTGATCGCGCTCCTGGTGCGCGCCTATGCGGGGCCGGGCGACGAGGTGCTCTACAGCCGCCACGGCTTCCTCATGTATGCGATCTCGGCGAAGACCGCAGGCGCGGTCGCGGTCGCGGCACCCGAGCAGGACCTCACGGCCGATCCGGATGCGCTGCTCGCCCATGTGACGCCGCGCACGAAGATCCTGTTCCTCGCCAATCCGAACAACCCGACCGGAAGCCTCCTGCCGGCCGGGACGATCGAGAAGCTCAGGCGAATGCTGCCGCCCACCGTTCTGCTCGCGCTCGATGCGGCCTATGCGGAATATGTGACGCGGCCCGACTACGAGCCCGGCATCAAGCTCGTCGAGGCCTTCGACAATGTCGTGATGCTGCGCACCTTCTCGAAGATCTACGGGCTCGCAGCACTGCGGGTGGGCTGGGCCTATTGCCCGCCGGCCATCGCCGACGTGCTCAATCGCGTGCGCGGACCCTTCAATGTCGCCGCCGCGGCACAGGCCGCCGCGGTCGCGGCGCTCGAGGACAAGGCGCATGTCGATCGCGCCCGCGCGCATAACGAGCGCTGGCTGCCCTGGTTCCGGAAGGAACTGGAAGCGCTCGGGCTCACCGTCTATCCGAGCGCCGGAAACTTCCTGCTGGTGAAGTTTCCCGATGCCGAAGCGGCGCTTGCCTTCCTCAACGGCCGCGGCATCATCCCGCGCCGCATGGCCTCCTATGGCCTGCCGGACTGCCTGCGCATCACCATCGGCACCGAGGAGGAGCTGCAGGCGGTGGTGACCGCCCTCGCCGAGTTCCTCGGGCATGGTGCGCGGCAGCATCCGGCCGGGATGCGCTGACCCATGGCCGCGCCGCTCTTCGACCGGGTGGCGCTGATCGGCGTCGGGCTGATCGGCTCTTCCCTCTGTCATGCCATGCGGCGCGGCAAGCTCGCCGGCCATATCGCGGCGACCGCGCGAAGCGCCGCGACCCGCACCAGGGCGGTCGAGCTCGGGCTCGTCGACAGCATGCATGACGAGCCGGGTGCTGCGGTCGAGGACGCGGATCTCGTGCTCGTCTGTGCGCCTCTGGGCGCCTATGCCGGTATCGGCGCCGCGATGAGCGGCAAGCTCAAGCGCGGCGCCATCGTCTCCGATGTGGGCTCGGTCAAGCAGGCGGTGATCCGCGATCTCGGTCCTGCGATGCCGGACGGGGTCCATCTCGTGCCGGGCCATCCCGTCGCCGGCACCGAGCATTCCGGTCCGGAGGCCGGCTTCGCGGAGCTGTTCGACGGGCGCTGGTGCATCCTGACGCCGCCGCCGGGCACGGACGCCGCCGCTGTCGAACGCGTCGTCGAGTTCTGGCGCGGCTGCGGCAGCCAGGTCGAGATTATGGAACCGGGCCACCATGACATCGTACTCGCCATCACCTCGCATCTGCCGCACCTCATCGCCTACACGATCGTCGGCACGGCGACCGATCTCGAGGATTCGACGCAGAAGGAAGTGGTGAAATTCTCCGCCGGCGGCTTCCGCGATTTCACCCGCATCGCGGCTTCCGATCCGGTGATGTGGCGCGACGTCTTCCTCAACAACCGCGAGGCGGTGCTCGAGATTCTCGGGCGCTTCACCGAGGATCTCACGGCGCTGCAACGCGCGATCCGTTGGGGCGAGGGCGAGAAGCTCGAAGAGTGGTTTACGCGCACCCGGGCAATTCGTCGCGGCATCATCGACGCCAAGCAGGCGTGAGATCGCCGCCCGCGTCGCGCGTCTCTCGCGAATTTTTTTCTTGCACCTGCGGATGATTTGCTGAATCGTCCGCCGCAACGGCGCCTCGCGGCGCGATCGGTTCGGAAGAATCGACCGCT
The DNA here is from genome assembly GCA_964569315.1 of uncultured Rhodospirillaceae bacterium. Lineage (GTDB taxonomy): Bacteria > Pseudomonadota > Alphaproteobacteria > Dongiales > Dongiaceae > CADEFF01. The sequence continues at coordinate 12,665 of CAZMUZ010000090.1, forward strand.
ACGAGGCGTTTCGTCGGATTCGGCGTGACTCGCGCGGTGCTTGGAACGCGAGAGTGAGCCGGCAGCCGGCGACCGGCGATGATCGGTCCCATGATGCTGCCGCGCGATGGAGGTGCTGTATGGCCAAGAAATTCCCCTTCGGTGGACGGATTCTGATGATCGGCTACGGATCGGTCGGTCGCTGCACGCTGCCGCTCATCGAACGGCATTTCGACATGCCGCTCTCGCGGATGGCGATCGTCGAGGCGGACGACAACAGCGCCGACCTCAAGCCCTACACGGAGCGCGGCCTGCGCTACGAGGTGAAGCCGATCGTCCCGCAGAACATGGAGGCGGTGCTCGGCAAGTATCTCGGGCGCGGCGACCTTCTCATCAATCTCAGCGTCGAGGTGAGCTCCATCGACCTGATGAACTGGTGCCAGAAGGCGGGCGCGCTCTATATCGACACCTGCATCGAACCCTGGGCCGGCACCTACGACAACCCGAAGCTCTCCCCGCACGAGCGCAGCAACTACCACTTGCGTTATCTCGCGATCGAGAACGCGAAGAAATGGGGCAAGGGCGCGCGCTCCGCGCTGGTCACCCACGGCGCCAATCCGGGGCTGATCACCCATTTCGCGAAGCAGGCGCTGCTCGAGGTGGCGCAGCGGCGTGGGCTCAATACGGGCAAGCCGCAATCCCGGGAGGAGTGGGCCCGCCTCATGATGCAGACCGGCACCAAGGTCGTGCATGTCGCGGAGCACGACACCCAGATCGCGAGCCGGCCGAAGCGGCCGGGCGAGTTCGTCAACACCTGGAGCGTGCCGGGCTTCGTCGGCGAGGGGCTGCAGCCGGCCGAACTCGGCTGGGGCACGCACGAGAAGCAGTTCCCGAAGGACGGCGGCGAGCATCCGATCGGCTCGAAATGCTCGATCTATCTGAACCGGCCCGGCTGCATCACGCAGGTTCGTTCCTGGACGCCCATCGGCGGGCCGCTGATCGGCTTCCTCATCACCCATGGCGAGGCGATCAGCATCCCGGACTATTTCACCGTCGAGGAGGGCGGCAAGGCGGTGTTCCGGCCGACCTGCCACTACGCCTACCATCCCTGCAACGATGCGGTGCTCTCGGTCCGAGAGGTGACGATGAACAGCTTCGAGATGCAGAAGAAGCAGCGCATCCTCGGCGAGGAGATCGTCGAAGGTATCGACGAGCTGGGCGCGCTGCTGATGGGCGATTTCGGCGCTTACTGGTACGGGTCGCAGCTCTCGATCGAGGAGGCGCGCCGGTTGCTCGGCCCGCAATTCAACGCGACCTCGATCCAGGTCGCGGCGCCGGTGCTCGCCGGCGCGATGTGGCTGATCGAGAATCCCGATCGCGGCATGGTCGAGCCGGAAGGTCTCGATCATGACTATGTGCTGGACATCTGCCGTCCCTATCTCGGGCCGGTAGTCGGCGTGCACAGCGATTGGACGCCGCTCAAGGACCGCGGCAAGTTCATGCCGGAGCCGGAGCTCGACTGGAACGATCCCTGGCAGTTCCGGAATTTCCGCGTGACCTGAGCGGTTTCGCCGGCAAGCGCGCTAGAACCGCTCCCAGTCGATCGGTGCCACCGGTAGAAGCTTCAGCGGCCCGACGAAGAGGAACCCGTCCTGCAGCGTGATCGGGAGCGCGAGCTTGCCGTCTGCGCCCGCCATGCCGAGCAGCAACTGCTTGCCGAGCGGCCCGTGCTGGCTGTCGATCGCGCCCGCCGCCGTCAACGCATCGAAGGTCTCGCCGATGCCGCCGATCTCCGTGCTGGCGGCGATCAACGGCTGCAGCCGGTCGTCGAGCGCGACCGTGGCGTTGCCGCTTAACGAGAGCGGACCCCAGGCGAGGGTGAAGCGATCGAGCTCGACGGCGCCGCCGGCATCGCGCCAGCCACGGAGGGCGTCGGGCAGGGCTGCGGGAACGATCGGTCCGGCGAAGCGGCCGATCGCGGCGGCGGCGGCGATCTCCCGCCCGAGCGCCGGGTTCAGCGCGACGGGCAAGGCCAGGTCGGTCGCCTCGATCTGGAAGCCGAAAGCGATCGGCTCGACCGTATCGACGGCGGGTTCGGTCCGCTCGATCTCGATCGCCACGCGCCCGATGCGGGCGGGCTCCGCAGCCTTTTCCGCGCCCATAACCCCCTCGGCCTCGAGCCAGGCGCCCTCGAACCTTCCGCCGAGGCTGAAATCGAGGCCGATCTCGGCATCCTTCGCCGTCAGCGCATAGACCTTGCCGTCGAGTGCGGCCTCCTGCGCGCCCAAGGGACGAATCTGCACGTCGAACGGCGCCCAGGGACGCGAATAGGCCTCGACACGCTCGCCCTGCCAGCGCCAGACGCCGCCCGGCGCTTCGATCAGGGGTTCGGCGGCGGCGGTGGCGAGCCGGAACGGAAAGCCGCCGATCGGCGCGATCGCGCCCTCGATGCGATATCCCTCGGCCCGGCGCTGCTGGACCCAGTCGGCGATGCTCCGCTCGAACCAGCGCGCGGCGAAGACCCAGTAGATCGAATAGGCGATCGCCAGAAGGACCAGAAGGCTGACGAGCGCGACGAGGCTGCGGCGGGCGGTGCGGGTCATGCGGGTCCAGTGGTAGCGCGGCCGCAGAGAACGGTCGAGCCTGCAGATCGCGCGACGGGAGACGATCGCCGCCCCGCCCCGACACGCAAATCGTCATGGGAGCCATGCGTTGCCTGGCCTCGGCGCTGCTCTATGATGCGCTGTCCCGTCCCTTCTGGCCGAAGCCCATCTCATGAGCGCCCCCGCCGCACC
>CAZMUZ010000091.1:0-15060 GCA_964569315.1 uncultured Rhodospirillaceae bacterium
TGTCGACCGGCTCCTGCTTCTGATAGATGCAGGCCTTCATGCAGTCGTTGCAGATCCGGTGGCCGGTCGCGGCCAGCATCGGATTGTCCACGATCGCCATGGCGAGCGCGCCGAGCGAGACGCCGTCCGCCTTCAAGGTATGCATCTCGGAGATCTTTTCCTCGAGCGGGCAGCCGGCGAGCGTGACGCCGAAGACGCTCTTCTTGAAGCTGCCGTCCTTCTCCTTCAGCCCCCTCGAGCAGCTATCCTTGCCCTGGTTGTGGCAGAAGATGCAGTAGTTTGCATGGTCGAGCGCCCCCTTGAGGTCCATGCCCGAATCGGTGAGGGCGAAACCCTCGCGATGGCGGTGATGATGCGCGTCGAGCTGCAGCGCGCCCGCCGGATGGCCCGGCGTCGGCTCCACCGGCACGAGATGCGCCGGATCGAGCTTACGCGGCGTCTTGAAGAGCACGCCCTTGCGATGGCGCGCCTTGCCCGGCTCCGAGAGCACGGCCCAGGCGGCGTAGCGCGCGGCCTTGTCGAGCTCGGCCGCATGGGCCTTGTCGTCCTCCATCCAGCCCGCGACCTTGCGCGCATAGGCGAGCTCGTCGAACGGCGCCGCCGCCGAAAGCCCGAGCTCGGCCAGCAGCCCGTCCGCATCGATACTGCCGAGCTCGTCCGGCTTCACCGCCTTGAGGGCGCGGCGCTGCACGAAGAGGCGCTTGCAGGCGAAGACCGGCGCCAGGAGGTTATGCTGCGCGGCGAGCGCGGCCGCTTCCGCCCCGATGCCGAAGAGGCCGACGAGGAAATCCTCGAGATGCGGGCCGACCGCGAGCAGGAGCTCCGATTCGGCCTTGGCTTCGAGCGCGCCAGGACGGGCGCGGGCCGCAACCAGCCGGTGCTTGAGCTCGCCTTCTCCCAGATGCGCGAGAAAGAGCGTATCGATCCGGGCGAGGCCGGCGGGGTCGTAGAGGTCGGCGAAGGCGAGCCCGTGGGCGAGCGCGAGATCGGTCATGGCGCGAGGTCCGGGCTCAGCGCAGGCCGCGCTTGGCCGCCTGCAGGCTCAGATACTGCCACGCGACCGTCGCGCCGGCGAGCGCGGTGATCTCCGCCAGGTCGTAGGGCGGCGAGACCTCGACGATATCCATGCCGATGAAATTCACCTCGGCGAGCCGCGCGAGGATCGCCTGGCTCTGCCAGGTGAAGAGCCCGCCGACCTCGGGCGTGCCGGTGCCCGGCGCCTGGCTCGGATCGAGCGCGTCGATATCGTAGGAGAGGTAGCTCTTGCCGCCCGCCATCTTCTCGGCGATGGCGCGCGCGACCGCCGCCGGCCCCATCTCGTGCACCTCCTGCGCAGAAAGGATGGTGACGCCCTTGCCCACCGTCCAGTCGTGGATGTCGCGCCCGAGCGGCGAGCGGATGCCGACCTGGATCATCCGCTTCGGGTCGACATGCCCTTCCTCGATCGCGTGATAGAAGCAGGAACCGTGGCCATAGACCTGGCCGAAGCTGTCGGGCCAGGTATCGACATGCGCGTCGAAATGCACGAGCCCGAGGGGCCCGTGCTTCTTCGCGGCGGCGCGCAGCAGCGGGAGCGCGATGGTGTGGTCGCCGCCGAGCGCGATCAGATGGCCGATCTGCGACGCTTGCGCCTCGATCAGCTCGAGGCTCTTCATCGTCTCGCCGAGCGCGATGTCGAAATCGCCGATGTCGGCGATGTCGAGCTCATTCGGCAGGGTCCAGGTGAGTGGGTTGTGGCCGTCGATCAGCATGCGGCTGATGGCGCGGATCGCCATCGGGCCGAAGCGCGTGCCGCTGCGATGCGTCGTGCCGATATCGAAGGGCACGCCGGCGACGACGAATTCCGCCGTGGGCGATTCGCTGGCGACGCCGAGAAAGCTCGGTCGCGTCGAGTAGGTGGCCTTCACCACGAGGCTGCTCCGGATCGAGGGTCGATCGATATCGATCAACTGTTGATCGGCGATCAACTCGGGGGCTTTGTAACCGATCGCTCCCGGCCGGGAAAGCGGATATTGCCCATAAAAATAAAGTGGTTTGTTATCTAAAACACATGTTCCATGCGTATATCTTTAATGTTGAATTCATTGGGAAATTTTACCAACCCCAAAAACCTCATCCTGAGCTTGTCGAAGGATGAGCCCATCGAACGATGAGCCGGCGATGGACCAAACGGCCCTCATGCTTCGACAGGCTCAGCATGAGGAACTCCGGATCCAATCCTCATCCTGAGCTTGTCGAGGGATGAGCCTGTCGAAGGATGAGCCCGCCGGAACACGGAGGAGGCCGGTCTCGCTTCTTTCCGTCACCCTCGGGCTTGACCCGAGGGTCCATGCTGCTACGGGCTCGGCGATTGCCCGGCCGCGCTCCGGCGGCACGACCACGGATGCTCGGGTCGCGCCCGAGCATGACACCCATATGGTGAATGCGCCTGTCGAAGGATGAGCCCGCCTCGCGGGTTTCACACCCAGGGCGAGTTGGTGTTGGTCTTGCCGAAAGTCCGTCCCTCGGCATAGCGCCGGAAGCCGAAGGGCTCGAGCGCCGCGACCTTCGCCCCGGTCGCGAGATGCTGCGCCACCAGCTTGCCGACGCCGGTGAATTTGTAGCCGTGGTTGCTGTCGGCGATCATGTAGAGGTTCGGCAGCATCCAGTCGTAGATCGGCAGGTTGTCCGGGGTGAAGGCGCCGATCCCGCCGCTCGGCCGGTCGACATAGTTCGCCCGCGCATGGGCGAGGCGCGTCATGCGGCTCGCCATGCAGGCCGCGAAATAGTCCCGGAACTCGGGACCGGACTGGTAGTCGGCATTGGCGGGACCGTAGGGCTCGAGCGCGGCGACCGGCCCGAGCTTCACCGGCACGCTGCCGCCCTGTAAGCCCGGCCGGCGGGTGCGTTCCGCCGCGTATTTCCAGTAGGCGTAGGTGAAGTCGCCGAGGCGCTTGCCGGTCTTCGGGTCCTCGACCGGCGTGTTCATCAGCTCCATCTTGAAGATCGGCGGGTCGCGGCCTTCGGGCGTGAGATAGGGCCCGTCCAGATAGACCTCGCCTTCGACGAGCCGCCAGTAGGTCCACATATCGACGCCGGGCCTGAGGGTGCCGTCCGCATAGCGGAGGTCGAGCCGCATCGGCAGGCCGAGCATCCGCCAATGCTCGCCGACCCAGGGGCCGGGTGCGAGGATCGCCGCATCGGCCGCGATCGCGCCCCGGTCCGTGAGCACGCGCCGGACCCTGCCGTTCGCGAGATCGTAGCCGGTGACGGTCACGCCGGAGAGGATGCGCACGCCATGCTCCGCGCATTTCTCGGCGAAGCCGCGCATCGCCTGGCGCGTGCCGGAATAGCCCGACATCTTCTCATGCAGCGCGACGTCGATGCCCCTGGTGTCGAGGTCCGGCCAGAGCGAGCGCAGAAAGCGATGCGCCTCGCCGCCGACATAGAGATCGGAGCGGTAGCCATGCTCGTTCTGGCTTTTGTGAATGCGCTCATAGTCCGGAAGCTGGTTGGTCTCGCCGCAGGAGACATAGCCCACCTGCTGGAAGCCGAAGCCGACCCGGTCATAGGTCCAGACGTCGAAGCTCTCGCGGATCAGCGGATGCATGGCGGGCGTCATGTAGAAGCCGCGGGAAAGCCCGCAGGCGATACCCGACGCGCCGCCGCCCGGCCCCGTTTTGTCGATCACCAGCACGTCCGCGCCCGATCCCGTGCCGCGCGCCTCGAGCGCCATGGCGAGATGCCAGGCGGTGGAGAGCCCGTTCACCCCGGCGCCGACGACGAGATAGGTGGTGGAGGATGGGATCGTCTTAGGCGCAGCGGCGGTCATCGGCGGGGTCTCGGGGGCTGTTGCGGGACGGCCCATGTCAGCGCCGGGCGCCGGCCCGCGCGCCGCGCCATGCGACGGACGCTATCCTTCGCCCGACCCCGGGTTCGGACGCGCCGGCGGATGGGCAACCCGCAGCAGGCGCCTTTCCGATAGTAACGATTTACGTTAGTATCGCTTGACGTTAGTATCGCCATGCCCTACCATGACCGATGATTCGGAGCTTCGCCGATCCGGACGCCGAGCGGCTGTTTCATCGTGATTCGCCCCGGCGACTGCCGGGCGATATCCTCCGGACGGCCTTGCGAAAACTGCTCCAGATCGATGCGGCCGTAGCGCTTTCCGATCTGCGTGTGCCGCCGGGAAATCGGCTCGAAGCGTTGAAAGGCGGGCGGCAAGGGCAGCACAGCATCCGCATCAACGACCAATGGCGTATCTGCTTCCTGTGGCAAGCGGGACATGCCTACGATGTCGAAATCGTCGACTATCATTGAGTGAAGGTGGATTCATGGCCAGGCGCAAGATCGCACCCGTTCATCCCGGCGAGATCCTGATCGAGGATTTCCTCAAGCCGCTGGCGATCACGCAGTATCGGTTGGCAAAGGCGGTTGGCGTGCCGCAGCGCCGCATCGGCGAGATCGTGCAGGGGAAGCGCGCGATCACGGCGGATACTGCGATCCGGCTGGGGCAGGCGCTCGGCACTTCGCCGCAGTTCTGGTTGAACCTGCAGAGCCGTTACGAGCTCGAGCGAGCGTCGGAAGAGATCGGCGTCGCCGCCCGACGCATCCAGCGCCTCGTGGCCTGAGCATGCTGCCCGATCGATGGAGAGCGGGGATCGAGAGGTGACGGCAAATCTGCCGGGCTATCTAACTAAATATGGCCGCGCATTTTTTTGATTCCCGATAGCTGCAGCTCGCCGCATGCGCGCCTCAGGCGAACAGGCGGAACGCCGCGGCGTGGGCGAGCGCCTCGCTCTGGGCCAGTTCCTTCACCGCCGCGATGTCGGGCGCCATCTCGCGATCCTCGTCCCAGAAGGCGGCCCGCTCGCGGACGAGCGCGATGACATGCTCGAGCGCCGGGCTCGATTTGAGCGGCCGGCGCAGATCGACGCCCTGCGCCGCCGCCAGCAGCTCGATCGCGAGGATGCCGGCGAGATTGTCCGCGATGTCGTGCAGCCGCCGCGCCGCCCAGGCCGCCATGCTGACATGGTCCTCCTGGTTGGCCGAGGTGGGCAGGCTGTCGACGCTCGCCGGATGGGCGAGGCCCTTGTTCTCGGAAGCCAGCGCCGCCGCCGTCACATGGGCGATCATGAAGCCCGAATTCAAGCCCGGCTCCGGCACGAGGAAGGCCGGCAGCTCGCTCATCCGCGCGTCGGTCAGGAGCGCGATGCGCCGTTCCGAGAGCGCGCCGATCTCGGCGAGCGCGATCGCCGCGGCGTCCGCCGCCATCGCCACCGGCTCGGCGTGGAAGTTTCCGCCGGAGAGAATCTCGTTCGTCTCCGGGAAGACCAGCGGATTGTCGGAAGCCGCGTTCGCCTCGCGCTCGACGACGCCGGCGGCGAAGCGCAGCATGTCGAGCGCCGCCCCCATCACCTGCGGCTGGCAGCGCAGGCTGTAGGGATCCTGCACCCGCTCGCATTCGAGATGGGATTTGCGGATCTCGCTGCCCTCGAGCAGCCGGCGATAGATCGCGGCGGCCTCGATCTGGCCCGGCTGGCCGCGCACCGCCTGGATGCGCGCATCGAAGGGCGTGTCGCTGCCGGCGGCGGCATCGACGGCGAGCGCACCGGCGACGAGCGCCGCGCCGAAGAGGCCCTCCGCCTTCATGAGCGCGCGGGCGGCGAGCGCGGTCGAGACCTGCGTGCCGTTGAGGAGCGCCAGCCCCTCCTTCGCCTCGAGCTGCATCGGGGCGAGCCCGATCCGGTCGAGCGCCACGCCCGCCGGCATCGCTACGCCCTCGAGGCGGATCTGGCCGACGCCGAGCAGCGCGCCCGAGAGATGCGCAAGCGGCGCCAGATCGCCGGAGGCGCCGACCGAGCCCTTGGCGGGAATGCAAGGATAGGCGCCGGCATTGACCAGCCGCAGCAGCGCCTCGATGACCTCGCGCCTGATGCCGGAATGGCCGCGGGCGAGGCCGTTCGCCTTCAGGATGAGGACGAGCCGGACGACGTCGTCCGGCAGCAGCGGACCGGTCCCGGCGGCGTGGCTCAATACCAGCCGGCGCTGCAGCTCGGCGAGCTCGCCGTCGGCGATGCGGGTGCGGGCGAGGCTGCCGAAGCCCGTATTGACGCCATAGACCGTGCGATGCTCGCGTAAGACCGCGCGCACCGTCTCGACCGATCGGTCGATGGCGGGACCGGACGCCGCGTCGAGCGCGACATCGCCCCCGGTCGGCAGGGTCTTGAGGGCCGCGAGCGTGAGATGGCCGGGGCGGAGGGTGAGAGCGGGCATGGGCTCGTTCCGTTCGACAGCGGGCCGTTCGACAGCGAGACGTCGCAGAAGCGATGCGTCCCCCAAAGGGATGGGTCCCCCAAAGGGATACGTCCCCTGAGAGATAGCATCCCGATCCGGGCCGCCATAGCCACAACCGCGCGGATCGGCTCTGCGTCCCGACCCATCCTCCCTTTCGCGGCGCCGCGGTGCCGCGGCCGGGGAATCCCGCGCCATAATTCCGGGGGTCGCCCTCTGCGGCATCGCGAGGCTTGCGGGTTCTGCGTCGCTCGGCCACAAATCGATGTCGCGGCGCCGGCAATTCATGTCGCGCGCGCGAGGGTGCAACTATCGGATTTCACTAGCTTTCGCTGGCGGGACGCGGCAGCAATGCGCCGATCGCCGAAGGCGCGGTCCCGAAGGGAGCCATCATGGCCGAAGACGAACTCGACCTTAACTCGCTCGACGACGAGGAACTCGTCCAGCAGATGCAGGACGACCTCTATGACGGGATGAAGGAGGAGATCGAGCAGGGCGTGAACATCCTGCTCGGCCGCAAATGGACGCCCTACGACGTGCTGACCAAAGCGCTGGTCGAGGGCATGCGGATCGTCGGCATCGATTTCCGCGACGGCATCCTGTTCGTGCCGGAGGTGCTGCTCGCCGCCAACGCCATGAAGGCCGGCATGTTCATCCTCAGGCCGCTGCTCGCCGAGACCGGCGCGCCGAAGATCGGCAAGATGGTGATCGGCACCGTCAAGGGCGACATCCACGACATCGGCAAGAACCTCGTCGCGATGATGATGGAAGGCGCCGGGTTCGAGGTGATCAATATCGGGATCAACAACCCGGTCGAGAACTATCTGCAGGCGATCGAGGAGCACAAGCCGGACATCCTCGGCATGTCGGCCCTCCTCACCACGACCATGCCCTACATGAAGGTCGTGATCGACACGCTCATCGAGAAGGGCATGCGCAACGACTACATCGTGCTGGTCGGCGGCGCGCCGCTGAACGAGGCCTTCGCGCAATCGATCGGCGCCGACGCCTATTGCCGCGACGCCGCCGTCGCCGTCGAGACGGCGAAAGCGCTCATCGCCAAGCGCCAGGGCTCGGCCTTCGCCGCCAAGCGCGCCTAGCCGAAAGGCAAGTCCGAAGCGACCAAGCGGGGCCGATCGGCCCCGCTTTTCTTTGTGCCGACAATCTCCCTCCACTAGCTAGGCGCGCGAATCTCCGGAAGGAAGCGCGACTTGACAGTGCAGACAGCGTCAGGCGATGCTGGCACAATCTTGTGTCGTATAAGAGAGTCAATTTTCTCCTTTAGACAAACTCTTCTCCTTGGCCCCATGCTCCGCATTCCGGACTTCGCCGCGCGTTTCGCGGCCATCGCTCTCGTACTGACCAGCTTCGCTGGCTGCGCGGTAGGCGTCGGACCAGGCAGAGTAATCGAGGAAGAGCAGGTATTTCCCGCCGACGGCAAAGCTCTGGTCATCGTCGGTCTGGCTCTGACTACCGACGAAAGCTTCTCTGCGGGATGGGGCGCAAGCTGGCTCCAGATAGATCGGGGGTCTCAGTCGGTTGTAAAGGACGGAGCCTCCATGGGGCTCGTGCGGCATTCCTGCAGCGTTTTTAAAACCCATCCGAATGGCTGCAATGACGATCAGAGAATCGTCCTTTACTTTCCGGTGATCGTGGAACCCGGCGACTACATGCTGAGTGCCCTGTGGGATACGGACGACGGCTCGACTCACTTCATCCGACCGGAAGGGAGCCTCTTCGCTAATGTCGCGAATGGCATGAAATCGGGAGCAGTTCCCTGGTTTTCGATCGAGGCCGGAGAAATCCTCTATATCGGCGACATGATCGTCTCGATCTTCGAAGAAAATCGAAGAATCGTCGAGTTCCGCCGTAGCGACGATGGCGCGCGCGCCATGTTGAGCGGATACCCGAATGTCAGAGGTGAACTCATCTTCAGGCCGGTAAACGGCGACAAACTGGTAGTTGCCACCGAATAAATTTGATCCGGGGACATCGATGACCAATCGTATTCTTACGCTCGGATTGCTCATCGGTATGGCAATCGGAGTTGCCTCGTGCGGCCCCGATAGACCCATCCTTTACACCGAGTACAACATTTTCGGCTGCGCCGTTGAGGCCGAGAAGATCGAGGGCAACCGTTACAATGTGACCGCATGGGGTAACTACAAGAACGGGCTCATCGAGACCGAACGCTACGCCCTGCTGAAGTCGGCCGAAACCGCGTTGGAGGCCGGCATGTCCAGATTCCGCGTGATAAAGACCGGCGGTGAGACCCGGATGGCATGTCTTTATTCCGGCTGCCAACAAATAGGGCAGAGCGTGGAACTCGAGATCGAGATCGCGGGCGAGCTTCCCGACGGCGCTGACGAGGCGGAGTGGTTCGAGGCGCAGGAGGTATATGACGAACTGGTCCCGTTGAAGAGACGCGGGAACGTCGTCCCCGCCTCGACGACGGAGGCTGAGACAACGGAGGTCGAATAGGCTCAGGGCTCGGTCTGAAAGCCGGTTCGCCCTGCGCCCCTACCGGATCATCGCCTCGAGCTGCGCCTTGTCGAGGCCGGATTTCTTCCAGAATTTCTGCGTATGGGCGAGGCGCGTGAACACGTCCTCATAGCCGACCTGCCGGCCGCTCTTGTCGGTATAGATGAGCGCGCCGCGCGTCACGAAGAAGGTGATCATCCCCGCCTTCGGGTCGGCGACGAGGGTATGCATCTCGCCCGGCGGCTCGAAGATGAAGGTGCCGGTCTTCGCCACCCAGTCATGCTCGAGATAGCGCCAGGAACCCTCCACCACATACCCGTACACGGGGCCGGTGTGATAGTGGCAGGCGAGCCGGCCGCCGGGCGCCACGCGGAGCAGGCTCGACCAGCTTCCGCCGCTCACATCGAAGAGGAAGGGCCGGATCGACACCTGGTCGGTGATGGGGACCCACAGCGTCTCGTCTTTCCAGCTCCCGTCGATGATGACTTCCTTGGCGATGTTGACGGAGCGGAAAGCGATCGGGGCGGTCGTCGTGGCGGCTGGCGTCGGGGCGGCGGCGGGCGTCGCGGCGGAAGGCGGGGGCGCAGCTTCGTTCATCGGAGAAATCCTTCGCGGAAATGGCGCGGGGGCTGGGGGCCAGCATAGACCGCGCCCGCCGGCCGGTCATCCCGACGGCGCTGCCCGGGAACGCGCGGCTTCCGGCGCCGTCGGCGGCGGGCCACGCTCGGCGCGCGGGGTCCGGCCGAACTGCTCGCGATAGCATTTCGAGAAATGCGAGGCCGAGACGAAGCCGCAGGCGAGCGCCACATCCAGCACCGAGAGGTCGGTCTGCAGCAGCAGCAGCCGGGCGCGCTTCAGCCGCAGGTCGAGATAGTAGCGGGTCGGGGTGCAGCCGAGATATTTGCGAAAGAGCCGCTCGAGCTGCCGGCCTGAGAGCTTCACCCCGCGCGCGAGCTCGGCGCAGGAGACCGTCTCCTCCAGCGTCTCCTCCATGCGCTTCACCACGGCGAGCAGCTTCGGATGGCGCGCGCCGAGCCGGGCCGGGAGCGCCATGCGCTGCCGGTCGGTCGCATCGCGGATGCGCTCGTGGATGAACTGCTCGGAGACGGCCGTCGCGAGCGCCGCGCCATGCTGCTTGCCGATGAGATGCAGCATGAGGTCGAGCGCCGCGGTACCGCCCGAGCAGGTGAAGCGGTCGCGGTCGATCTCGAAGAGCTCCGCCGTCACCTGGAGATCGGGGAAGGCCTCGGCGAAGCTCGTCAGGTTCTCCCAGTGAAGCGTGCAGCGATGGCCGTCGAGCAGCCCGGCGCGCGCCAGCACATAGGTGCCGAGCGAGAGCCCGCCGATCTCGACCGGCTTCCGCGCGAGCCGCCGCAGCCAGCCGAAGACCTGGCGGTCCTCGTAGAGATGGGCGTCGATGCCGGCGCAGACGACGAGCGCATCGAGCGGCGGCGGGTTCTCGATCGAGGCTTCCGGCAGCACCGCGATGCCGTTCGAGGCCGGCACCGGGTCGCGCCCGTCCTTCGAGAGGATGTGCCAGCTATAGAGCGTCCGGCCGCTGAGGCGGTTCGCGCTGCGCAGCGGCTCGATCGCCGAGGCGAATCCCATGAGCGCGAACTGCGGCACCACGAAGAAGCCGATCCGCTCGGGGAGCGCTGCGGGTTTGCGCTGGAACATGGCATCTGGCCTTTATGGCGTGCCGCGGCTGCCGGTTTCGCAATCCTAGCGCGATGTCGGTTTGGGGACAATTCAGCGCTTCAGCAACTGAGCGACGTAATCCTTGCAGATCGCTTCGCCATAACCCGGCTTGAAGGCCTTCGGATCAATCGAAAGCTCCAGCCAGAGCCCGTCGTTCAGCGCCACGAACCCGTCGGTCGCACGGTCGAGATCGATCTCGAGACCGCGCTCCTGCGCTGCGGTCGCCAGCAGACCGCGGACGAAGTCGCGATACCAACCATAGATCTCACGATTGACCGCCCGGAGGCTCGGATCGGTCTTCGCCGCGTGCCAGAATCCGTACCAGGCCGAGAGCATCTCCTCGCGAAAGACGGGGGGCTGCAGAATGATCTCGATGAGCGCGTTGAGCTGCGACATCGCGTCGGCAGGGCGCGACGGCAGGACCAGTTGAAGCCGATTCCGCAATTCGTTGCAGAGCGAGCGATAAGCCTCCGCCCAAAGCTCGCTCTTGCTGCGGAAATGATAGCGGACCAAGCCGCGCGACACGCCGGCGGTTTCGGTGATCCGCTCGACGGACGCCTCCGCGATCCCGTCGCGCGCGATCGAGCGGATGGTGGCCTGGATGAGCTCGCCCCGGCGCGCCTCGGCCATTTCCGCCTTCGACCTCGGTCGCGTCGGCTTTCGCATGCTCGCCTTACCTCACCTTGCTCGCTCGCCCGATAATGCAAGCGAGGCCACATCGCTTCATAAGTTGCAACGCTGCCAGCGGTCGATCCGAAAATGGCCTTGACAGCAGTCTTCGAATAAACTTCGCTATACGTATAGCGAATATAATCGGCACGGGCCAGGGCGCGCCGCAGTCGAGGGAGGGACCGAAATGCGAGATGGGGATGGATTCGGACAGGGACCGCCCTGGAACTTGCAGGGACGGCGCAATTTCCTGAGGCAAATGACGGCGCTGGGTCTCGGCCTTGCGGTGGGTTTGCCAGGTACGGCGACCGCGGCTCCCGCCCTTTCCTACTACACCTGGGCAGGCTACGAGATCCCGGATCTCCATCAACCCTACATTCGCAAGCATGGGGGATCTCCCGAGGTTTCGTTTTTCGGGGACGAGGAAGAGGCGCTCGGCAAGGTGCGGAGCGGCTTCCTGCCCTCGATCGCGCACCCCTGCAGCAGCAGCGTCGCGCGCTGGCGGGATGCCGACGTGGTCGACGCGATCGACGTCTCGCGCCTCGCCAACTGGCCGGATGTGATCGAGGACCTGAAGCGCATCCCGGGCACCACGGCCGGCGACGAGACGATCTGGATTCCGTTCGATTGGGGCAGCAACTCGATCGTCTATCGCACGGACCTCGTCGATCCGAAATACGTCGAGGAAAACTCGTGGGCGATTCTGTTCGACGAGCGATATGCGAACCGCCTCGCCATGTGGGCCTCGATCGACGGTGCGGTCGCCATGGCGGCGACGATGCTCGGCATCAAGGACACCGGCAACGTCACTGACGAGGAATTCGCCGGCATCAAGGCGCTACTCGTCCGTCAGAAGCCGCTGCTCCGCTTCTACTGGGATTCGGATACGGTGGCCGAGGAAGCGCTCGCGAGCGGCGAGGTCGTGGCTTCCTATCTCTGGAGCGGATCGGCGAGCCGGCTGAAGCAGAATGGCGTCCCGGTGGACTACATGCTGCGGCCCAAGGAAGGCATCGTCTCGTTCCTCTGCGGCCTTGTCTCGATCAAGGGCGGCGAAGGCGACGAGCAGGCCAAATACGACTTCATCGACGCGATGATCAGTCCGGAAACCGGCAAGTATCTCGTCGAGCAATATGGCTATGGCCATTCCAACCGGAAGACCTACGAGCTGGTGAGCGAGGACGCCCTCGCGGCGCAGGGCCTCACGCGCGATGTCGGCGCCTACATCGCGAAGACGAACTTCTTCCAGTACTGGCCGCCGGAAGTCCGCGATCGCTACATCCGCATGTTCGACGAGGTGAAAGCCTCGCTCTAAGCCTGACGCAACGAACTCGAAAGGAACACACCATGACCGTCATGCAGAACACAGCCGCGCGCCAGCTCTTCGCCTCGGTAACACGCTACGACGTCGGACCGGCCGAGCCCGCGCTCGAACCCTGGCCCGCCTTCGCGCCGGAGGATATCCTCGAAGGCGACCCGGCGCACAAGGGCGCGGTCCTCTATCGCGACCCGACGCGGCTTTTCAGCCTCGGTATCTGGGAGTGCCCGCCCTGCAAGTTCCAGGTTGCCTATGTGGGCACCGAGTCCGGTCATGTCGTAAAAGGCAGCGCCACCTTGACCGACACCAAGACCGGCTTGTCGCAGACTGTTAAAGCGGGCGACCGGTTCCTTGTGCCCTTCGGCTCGGCCGTCGTGTGGCAGGTCCATGAGACGTTCCGGAAGGTCTACACCATGTATGAATCGGAATGGATTGACGAGCGGTTCTACTAGGCCTCCCGATCGATTTCTCTCTGGCGCGCGCCGGCCGCCAGCTCCCCGCTCCTGCGGAGCGCCGGCCGGCGCCAATCATTCTGTCTATCGGGTTTCTTCCGGCATAAACTTGGCCGTTCGCTCACCGGCCGGGAGAAACCCATGCCCATCGATCGCAGCAACTCGATCCTCGAAGACCGCGTGATTCCGGCGGCGGGAGACTGGTCCGGCATCGTGAAGGCGGGCCAGCGCCTGCGGATCGTCGATCTCGAGGGCCATCAGGCGGTCGATTTCCTCTGCTACGACGCGGCCGACCCCGCGGAGCGCTACAACGCGGCCGATACCATGAAGATCAACGGCTCGATCTTCCTCGGCCCCGGCAGCAAGCTCTATTCCGACATGGGACATGCGCTCTTCACCATCGTCGAGGATAGCTGCGGGCGGCACGACACGATCGGCGGCTGCTGCTCCAACGAGGCGAACCATCTGCGCTACGGCGCGACCCCGGGGCCGAACTGCCGCGACAATTTCATCCGCGCGCTCGGTCGTCACGGGCTCGGCAAGAAGGACATCGTCGCGAACGTCAACTTCTTCATGTATGTCCCGGTGGGCGCCGACGGGTTCATGAACACCGGCCTCGATGCCGGCCATTCGAAGCCGGGCGACCGGGTGGAGCTCCGCGCCGAGCGCGACGTGCTGGCGGTGCTTTCGAACTGCCCGCAGATCAACAATGCGACCAACGACTTCAACCCGACACCGGTGCGCGTGACCCTGTTCGACCGCGATTAGCCCCGGCGCCGGCAGCGGGCCATGCGCATCCTCATTCTCTCCGTCGGGCGCTGGAAGGCGGGGCCGCAGCGCGCGCTCTACGAGGCCTATCGCGGGCGTATCGCCTGGCCGGTCGAGCTGCGCGAGATCGAGGAACGGAAGCGGCTGCCGCCGGCCGCCCTCAAGGCGCGCGAAAGCGCGCTGCTGCTGGCGGCGCTCCCGGGCGCCCGCGCCGATTACGCGCTGGTGGCGCTCGACCCGACGGGCAAGGCGATGACCAGCGAGGCGTTCGCCGCGCGGCTCGGCGCCTGGCGGGACGAAGGGCGCGGGACGGTCGCGTTCCTGATCGGCGGGGCGGACGGTCTTGCGCCCGAGGCGCGCAAGGCCGCCGACCTCGTGCTCTCCTTCGGCGCGCCGACCTGGCCGCATCTTCTCGTCCGCGGCATGCTGGCCGAGCAGCTCTACCGGGCCCAGCAGATCCTCGCCGGCCACCCCTATCATCGCGGCGGCGAGTGAGGCTATCTTGCCGCCCGTCATGAGGCTTCTCTCCAAGCCCTTCCTCGCCGCCGGCCGCCGCGCCCTGCTTGCTCTGGTCGCGGGCCTCGGGCTTGCCGGCTGCCCCATCGAATCCGACCGGCCGCTCGAGCCCGTGGGCGTGGACGATCCGCGGCTTCAGGGGACCTGGCTGGCGGTTACCGAGGACGGCCGCGCCTTTTTCCATATCTTCCGCGCGAGCGAGGCGCCGGCCGGCAGCATCGAGCTGGCGCTGGTCGCCTTCGAAGCCGACGGCACCGGCGAGAACTCGCGCTATGCGGGCCATTTGAGCGAGGTGAATGGCGAGCGCTTCGCCAGCATGCAGGGGCCGTTCCCCGGCGCGACGCCGGAAGGCCCCTATACCCTCGTCAATTACCGCTTCGCGGCCGACGGCGCGCTCGAATTGCGGCTGCTGAGCGAAGCGGCGGTGCATGACGCGATCGCGGCCGGCAAGCTCGCGGCGGAACCCGACAGCGACGGCACGCCCGGCGATCGCATCACCGACAGCCCGGCGCGCATCCGGGCCTTCCTCGCCACGGCCGATCCGGCGACGCTTTACGAGAAGCCGCTCCGCCTGACGCCGGTCGGGCCACAGCCTTGACGCGGCTCTGCCCTCGTCCGGCCCTAATCTCCGGCCATACGATGCTAAAATGCCTGCCATGACCGAGCCCCGCCCGCGCCCCGTGGTCCTTTGCATCCTCGATGGATGGGGAGAGCGCCCCGCCGCCGCGGACAATGCGATGACCCTGGCCGCGACGCCGGTCTGGCATCGCCTCATGCGGGAATCCCCGCATGCGCTGATCGACGCCTCGGCGCTCGAGGTCGGCCTGCCGGAAGGCCAGATGGGCAATTCCGAGGTCGGCCACATGAATATCGGCGCCGGCCGCG
>CAZMUZ010000092.1:0-1769 GCA_964569315.1 uncultured Rhodospirillaceae bacterium
GCGGATTTGCCGCCCGCAAAATTCAGCCAGATCGAACGGCTATGCCCCAACAACACGGCAAATCCGGCGAAGCAAACAGCCCAAGGCACCCAGCTTTGCGGATCGAGCGCTCCCGGTGGCGTGACGGACGGCAATGCATAGAGCCAGGGATAAAACCAGCGGGCGAAGACGATCGCCCCCACACCTTTCAGCACATCTACCGAAAGCACCGCCAGTGCAGGCCATTTCCCCAGGGTTCGCAATACGTTCGTTGCCCCAATGGATCTGGAGCCGTGCTCTCGGATATCGATGCCCTTGAGCAATTTCCCCGCCAGATAGCCCGTGGGCGTAGAGCCGAGGAGATAAGCGATCGCCAATCCAGCCGCACTCGCTATCCAGAAAATCATGGGATTCGCCTCGACGCGGCCAATTTCAGTCGACAGGTCCATTGTCCGCATAGTTCGGCATGGTGCCGGCTTCAAGCGGAATGGAAAACAGTCTATGGGACGATCATGATGCCGATCGACCGGCAAGATTCACGCGCTCGCGGACACCGTTGAGCGGAGGTTGGATGGAACGTCTCGTCATGTCCGCTCCCCGACAGCTTTCCTTGACCCGGGCGCTCATCCAGACCGCGTTTCCGGCGCCGGTTGCGGACGACCATGCGGGAATGGCGCTGCGCACCGGGCAGGAGCTGGCAGAAACGCTGGCCGCCGCCTTGCAAGACGGAAAGATCGGCAACCATCTATGGCTCTTCGCCTATGGCTCCCTCATGTGGAAGCCGGACATCGCGTACGGCGAGCGCAGGATCGCGACTCTCCGGGGCTGGCACCGGCGCTTCTGCCTCTGGCAATGGCGCTATCGCGGAACCCGCGCGAATCCGAACCTGATGCTGGCGCTCGATCGCGGCGGCGCCTGCAAGGGCGTCGTCTATCGGATCGACGGGCCGGAGCTCGGGCGCAAGCTCGCCGGCATCTGGGAGCGCGAGATGATCGCCTATGGCTATCTTTCGCGCTGGGTCGAGGTTCGAACCGACCACGGGCCCGTCCGCGCCCTCGCCTTCGTCGCCAATCGCGGCGGCGAACGCTATGCGGGCCGGCTGCCCGAGGCGGACATCGCCGCCCGCATCGCCGCCGCCTGCGGCCATGCGGGCGCCGGCGCCGAGTATCTCCTCGATACCGTGCTGCATTGCGAGCAGATCGGCATCCATGACCGCCGGCTCTGGCGGCTCCAGGCCCTGGTCGCGGATCTCATCGCCGAAACCTGCCGGAACGCCGCCAGCCCCAAGCCCGGTTCTGCCGGAGGGACCAGCCCTTCGACCTGAACCTGCGCCTCCGCACTCAGCCCTGCGCCACCGCCCAGATCTCGACGAGATGCCCCGGCGAATGCATGTGGGGCTGCGGCACGACGGTGATCGGCGGCAACGGCCCCTCGACGCAGCTCGCGATGGTCGCGAGGAACGCCTCGGTCTCCGCCGGTGTGCCCTTCGAGGTGAAATAGGCGACCAGCAGGCGGTAGTCGGCCGGCGTCTTGCCGAGGCCGCGCACGATCTCGTTGTTGAGGTCCATGACGTAGCGGGTCTGCGCATGCAGATCGCCGAGATGCACGGGTTTGCCGCTGCGGCCCGGCTCGAACG
Source organism: uncultured Rhodospirillaceae bacterium (assembly GCA_964569315.1). Lineage (GTDB taxonomy): Bacteria > Pseudomonadota > Alphaproteobacteria > Dongiales > Dongiaceae > CADEFF01. The sequence goes on from CAZMUZ010000092.1 coordinate 1,616, forward strand.
GCACCTGCCCGCCGGTCCAGATCGTGTCGCGCAGCTTCAGCCCCTGGCGATAAGGCACCGGGATCGGCCAGTCCCATACCTTGTCGGGCCAGGCGTCGCCGCGCGGGATGTATTTGTTGCCGGCGGTGCGCAGGCCCGTCAGCTCGTATTTCGT
>CAZMUZ010000092.1:1869-15031 GCA_964569315.1 uncultured Rhodospirillaceae bacterium
GATTGCCGATGGCACCGACGATCTGCAAAGCGAGATCGTTCGGATGGCGGATCTGCCCCGCCGCGTCGAAATCGCCCGATGACCCGACGAACGCATACTCGCCGGCACCGGCGACCCGGTCATGGGCGGCTTTGATCGGCAACCGCCACTTCTTGCCTTCGGCCATAATTCTTCAGTCCTTCCATTCATGCCATTTCGGTGGAAAGCAGAGCCTAGTGTCCGATGCGCCGGGAGGAAAGATGCTTGGGCCGTCCGGCGGCCGGTTCGTCCCGGGTCTGCGCATCCGCCAGCCCGGCGCCCTACGAGAGCACCCGGGGCCGAACACTCGTCGCGAGGCGCAAAAGCGGTGTCGTCAGCGTGCCTGCGTCAGGCTTGGGCCACCGCCCAGATCTCGACCAGATGATCCGGCGAATGCATGTGGGGCTGCGGCACGACGGTGATCGGCGGCAGCGCCCCCTCGACGCAGCTCGCAACGGTCGCGAGGAATGCCTCGGTTTCCGCCGGCGTCCCCTTCGAGGCAAAATGGGCCACGATCAGGCGATAATCGGCCGGTGTCTTGCCGAACGCGCGCACGATCTCGCTGCAGAGACCCATGACATGACGGGTCTGCGCGTGGAGATCGCCCTGATGCACGGGCTTGCGTGGATGACCGGGCACGAACGGCACTTGTCCGCCGGTCCAGATCGTGTCGCGCAGCTTCAGCCCCTGGCGATAGGGAACCGGAATTACCCAGTCCCATACCGTCTCCGGCCAGGCGTCGTCGCGCGGGATGTATTTGTTGCCGGCGGTGCGCAGGCCCGTCAGCTCGTATTTCGTGACGATGCCTTCCGGGCTGAGGAGGTGGCAGGGCACGACTGTCGCGACCGGACCCGGATCGTAGAAATAGGTCGCCCGGATGGCGGCCATCGCCGCCCACTGCTCCATGGTTGTGCCGAAGTAATAGCCCTCCGCCTTGACCGTATCCTGCAAGGTCACCCCGAGCCCCGCGGCCGTCCGCGCCATCTCCTGCATCATCGCATGGCTCTGCTGCGTCCCGTCGCCGGGCGCGGCGATTCCGTCCTCGGGATCGGCCGCGGTCGTGCCGGATACCGAGAAGAACTCCCCGGCCCGCAGGCCCTGCGTCAGGATCGGGCGGTCGAACAGATCCCGCACCGCTTTGGGCGGCTGCCGGGTCACCGCGATGACCGGCTGCTGCCGGCGCCAGCCCTGGCGCGCGATCGCCTGAAGCTGGATCGCCTGCCCCGCGAAGGGCTGCATCGGCACCGGATTGGCCGTGATCGCCGGCGCCAGATCGAAATCGAAGGCCCGGCGCAGGCGGGCCATGACCTCCCAATACCCGTTCTTGCCAGCCGGCGTGTAAAACGCCTTCAGCCGCACCACGTCGCCGAGATCGAGGCCCTTCTCCCCCAGCGCCTCGCGCAGATTGCCGATGGCACCGACGATCTGCAAAGCGAGATCGTTCGGATGGCGGATCTGACCTGCCGCGTCGAAATCACCCGAGGATCCGACGAACACATACGCGCCGGCGCCGGCGACCCGGTCATGCGCGGTCTCGATCGGCAACCGCCACTTCTTGCCTTCGGCCATGCTCCTGCAGTCCCTTCTGTTCGACGCGATCGATGGGATGCAGAACCTAGTCGTCTCCGCCACCGGAGAAAAGCCATTTGCGCCGACGGGGTGCCGCGCATCGTCGCCGCCTCGCGCCGCGCAAAGGGGTTGCGCACGCGGATCAGCCCATCACGAATGGATTGGGTACCGTCTCCGCCATGTTGATCCAGACGCTCTTGGTCTGGAGAAAGGCCCGCACGGCGTCCTGCCCGTTCTCGCGGCCGAGCCCGCTATGCTTGTAGCCGCCGAAGGGCGACATGAAGCTGACGGCACGATACATGTTGACCCACACGGTCCCTGCCTCGAGCCGCTCGGACATGCGGAGCGCGCATCGCATATCCTCCGTCCAGACCCCGGAGGCGAGGCCGTAGAGCACGTCGTTCGCGATCTCGACCGCCTCCGCCTCGTCGCGGAACCGGATTACCGAAAGGACCGGCCCGAACACTTCCTCCTGCGCGATCCGCATCTTGTTGCTGACCTCGTCGAAAATCGTCGGCTGAACGAACCAGCCCTCGCCGCAATCCGGCCCGCTGCCGCGGCCGCCGCCGAGGACGCAGCGCGCGCCTTCGGCCTTCGCGACCTCGATATAGTCGAGGATCTTCTGGTGCTGCAGCAGGGTCGCGACCGGGCCGACCTGCGTGTCGGGCCGCATCGGGTCGCCGAGCTTTGCCGTTTTCGCGAACGCAAGCAGCTTGTCCATGAACTCGTTATGGATGCGGTCCTGCACCAGAAGCCGCGATCCGGCGATGCAGGTCTGGCCGGAGGCGGCGAAGATGCCCGCGATGGCGCCGCGTACGGCATTGTCGATCCTGGCGTCGGCGAACACGATGTTCGGCGACTTGCCGCCGAGCTCCAGGCTGACCGATTTGAAGCCGCCCGCGGCTGTCTGATAGACGTGCCGACCCGAACGCTCGCCGCCGGTGAAGGTCACTTTCGCGACCTTGGGATGCTTGATGAGGGCGTCGCCGACTTCCGCCCCGAAGCCCGTCACGACATTGACGACGCCGGGCGGAAAGCCCGCCTTCTCGAAGAGCGCGGCGAATTCGAGCGTCGATGCCGAAGTATATTCGGAAGGCTTGAGGACGATCGTGTTCCCGGCCGCGAGTGCCGGCGCCACCTTGAAGGCGGTGAGCAGCAGAGGCGAGTTCCACGGCGTCACCGCCACGACCACGCCAAGCGGCTCGGACCGGGTGAAGTTGAACACCTCCGCTTTGTCGGTGGGCAGGACCGCACCTTCGATCTTGTCCGCGAGCCCGCCGAAATAATTGTACCATTGCGGGACATATCGGACCTGGCTCGCCATCTCGGCATAGAGCTTGCCGTTGTCGCGCACCTCGATCGTCGCGAGCCGTTCCGCCTCGGCCGCAACGAGATCGGCCAGGCGCCGCATGAGCGCCCCGCGCGCCGTCGGCTTCATGCTGCGCCAAGGCCCGACGAAGGCCGCACGCGCCGCCTCCACCGCGCGGGCGGCGTCCGCTTCTCCGCACCGCGGAACAAGCGACCAGGGCTTGCCGGTATAGGGGTTGAAGCTTTCGAAATACTCGCCGGACGCGGCTTCCCCCCATTCGCCGCCGACAAGGCATTTGTACCGTACCAAATCGGACATGATCGCCCTTCCCCGGCTGCGAACGACGCGCGCGTTTGTACTGGATCCCGCGCGATTCTGGGTCCCGCGCGATTCTGGGCGCGATTTCTGCCATGACGCCAGTGCAAATCCGCCGGCAAAGCCCGCCTGACCCCGGCAACCCGCCCGAATCTGTTGACCCTGCGCGGGACCGAGAACCAGAATAGCCACGGGATTCGTCGGGGGCTGCAATTCGCGATATCGGCATTGTGCCGTCGCAACGGGTGCGGGTGTCTCGGCCGCGCCGGATTATTGACTGAAGTCATCGTGGGGGCCATCGACGCCGCGCCCGGGCCTGCTGTGCCGGACCGGGAGAGCGGCAGAGGTCGATGGGCATGGCGAGGTCGGATGGCGTCTCTTTTCGCTTCGTTTCGGCGCATGACGAGACGGGCCTACTGGCCTGCCTGGATGATCCTCGGCGTCGCCCTCCCCTGCACCGTTCTCGCCTGGTTTGTCGCGCATCGCGAGATCGCCGATGACGGGCGTCGCCGCTTCGAGGCCGAAGCGCGCCGGATCGCCGTCAAGATCGAGGACCGGCTGCGCAGCGACGAGCAGGCGCTGCGCGGCACGCTGAGCCTTCTCGCAGCCAGCGAGCGCGTCGACCGCGGCCAGTGGCGGTCCTACGTCACCATGTTCGCCCCCGCCGACAGATCGCCCGGCCTGGAGCGGATGGGCTACGTGGAACTGGTTCCGACGGCCAGAAAAGCAGCGCATATCGCCGAGCGCAACGACGAGGGCTTCGCGGATTACCGGATCCTTCCCGAAGGCGATCGCCCGCTCTACGCCGTGGTGCTTTACATCGAGCCTTTTGGGGAGGATGCCCAGCCGGGGTTCGGCTTCGATCTACTGTCCGATCCCGCTACGGCAGAATCCATGCGGAGAGCACGAGACAGCGGCGCCGCATCGATAGCCCGCACGCCGGCGCGGACGGATGCCGCGTCGCCGGCCTCCTACCTCATCTATCTGCCGGTTTATCTCAGCGACCGCCCGCCGACGTCGCTGGAGGCGCGCCGCAACAACCTGAGGGGCTTCGTCTTCGCCGCGCTCCGGATGGACGAGCTTCTGCGGTCGATCCCCGAAATCGGTGGCGGGCGGCTGCGGCTGCAACTTTTCGACGGGACGTCCCCGACGGGTGCGCCGATCTTCGGCACGCCGGCGGTCGACGGCGAGGAGGCGCCGTACTCGTTCCTGCTGCCGTTCCGGTATGGCGGTCACGGCTGGACGCTGCGCTTCGAGGCGACGCCCGCCTTCTTCGCGCCGCTCGGTCGACATGTTCCCACCCTGGTCGCGGTCGGCGGCGTCGCCATCGGATTGCTGTTGTTCCTGGTCGCCTGGTCGGCGGCCAACAGCCAGGAGCAGCTTCGCCTGCGGGATGCGCAGCTCGGCTATCTCTTCGAGAAGAATCCGGGTGCCATGCTGGTCTTCGACCGCACGAGCCTCGCCATCCTCGAAGCGAACGAAGCGGCGGTGCAGCTCTACGGTCATTCGCGAACCGACCTTTTACGGTTGCGCCTGCCCGATCTGCGCGCGGACCTCGATACCGCCATCGACGAGGACGACGGCCGGCAGGCCCTCGAGCATTGGCATCGCGAATGGCGTCATCGGATCAAGGACGGGCGCATCGCCGACGTGGCGCTGACCGCGCATCGCCTCCAGTTCCGCGGCCGCGACGCCATGCTCGCGCTCGCCCAAAACGTGACCGAGACGAACCGGACCCGCACCGCGTTGATGGAGAGCGAACGCTACTTCCACAGCATGGCGAATCTGATGCCGGCCTTCGTCTGGCTCGACGACCCCGACGGGAAGGTGGTTTTCATCAACCGCCCGTGGCTCGAATATACCGGCCGCACCTTCGAGGAACAGCTCGGCGACGGATGGACGAACGTGATCCATCCCGACGATCTGGACCGCATCTGGCAGGAGATGGAGGAGACCTATCGCCTCCGCCAGCCCTTCGTCCTGCAGTACAGAATTCGCGGACAGGACGGGGAGTATCGCTGGTACGCCGATCGCGGCCGGCCACGGATCGCCGAGGACGACACGCTTCTCGGCTATATCGGCGTGGTGCTCGATATCACGGAGCTGCGCGAAGCCCAGGCGCAGCTCCAGCACGCGGCGAAGATGGATGCCGTCAGCAGGCTCGGCGGCGGCATCGCCCACGACTTCAACAATCTGCTCAGCATCATCATCGGAAACGCCGACCTCCTCGTGGACAAGCTCAAGGAGGGCGACAAGCTGCGCGGCCGGGCCACCGCGATCGTCTCGGCGGCGATGCGCGCGGCGGAGCTAACCAATCGCATGCTCGCATTTTCCCGGCGCCAACCTCTTCAACCGCGGGCAATCGACGTCAACGAGCTCGTCACCAGGTTCCGGACCATGCTGGAGCGCAGCATCAGCGAGGACGTCGAGCTCGAGGTCGTCCTTGCCAAGGATCTCTGGCGGGCGACCGCGGATCCGGACCAGCTCGAATCCGCGATCCTCAATCTGGCGATCAACGCGCGCGACGCGATGCCGGACGGCGGCAGGCTGGTGATCGAGACCTCGAACGTCGCGCAGCAGGGGCCGGATGCCCTGCTTCGCGCGGACGGCAGGCCGACCGATGCGATCATGATCGCCGTCCGGGATAACGGGACCGGCATGGCGCCGGCGCTGCTCGATCGGGTCTTCGAGCCGTTTTTCACCACCAAGGAGGTCGGCAAGGGCACTGGTCTCGGCTTGCCCATCGTCTATGGATTCACGAAGCAATCGGGCGGCGACGTCCGGATCGAGAGCGAGGTCGGCCGCGGCACCACGGTTCGCATCTACCTGCCCCGCGCGTCGGCCGAAGGCGAGGCCGTCGCGATCCGGGAAACCTCGCCCGCCATCGGCGAAGCGCCGGGCGGCACCGAAACCATTCTTGTGGTCGAGGACGACGACATGCTCCGCGCCAATGTGGAACGGCAGCTCATCGACCTCGGCTACAAGGTCGTCACGGCGGAGAACGGGCCCCATGCGCTCGCTCGGCTCGACGAGATCGGCAGTATCGACCTGCTCTTCACCGACGTGATCATGCCGGGCGGCATGAACGGGCGGCAGCTCGCGGATGCGGCGCGCAAGCTCCGACCCGAGATCGCCGTGCTCTTCACCACCGGCTACGCCAACACGGCTTTCGCCAATGACGGCAGCCGCGATCCCAGCCTCAAGGTGCTGAACAAGCCCTATCGGCGCGCGACGCTCGCGCACAAGGTCCGCGAGGCGCTCGACGAAGGGGACGGCGCCGCGGTCTGAAGCCGCGGCGATGTTCTACTGTCCGGTCGCGGCAGGCGGCTCGTCGCAACGACAGATCTGGGCGTCCTGGTCGCAGGTGTAATTGCTGCCGGGACATTGATAGGCAAGTGTCCATTCGCAGGCGCCGGAGTTGGCGGAGTGGATCGTGCAGCTCGGATCCTCCTTGCCGCCGAAGCAGCAGGCGATAGGTTTTTGTTCTTCGTCGGTTTCGCTCTGGGCAAGCTGGGTGCGGGTTTGCGCGAGATTCGGACATGACGCCGTCTCGTCGGCGGCGCTGCCTAGAGTCCCGGCGCAGAGCCCAACGGCCAGGACGGCCGCAGCGACGAAAGGCCACAATTTGATGTTCATTGCGTATCTCCCGCTTGGACGCGAGTGAAGCCATCCCTGCGGGAAATCTGTGTCGATTGTCGAAACGCGGCAAGTGGCAAGATGGTTTCGACGGAAGCCTGACCTTTCCGTCAGGAGACGACGCCGCGACGCGCTGAAATATTCCATCGCAATCTCCGGGTACCGGCTGCCGCCTTCGGGAAAAAGCGGCTTGACTTTCCGACATGGGAAGCCGGGACCCTGTTTCCTGACCCTCCCGCCAAGTCGATTGGAGCGATGAAATGCCGAACGATCGCCGCCACGAACATCATCCGGATCATCACCCTGCCGCGACTCCGTCGGCCAAGGTGCTGGATCCGGTTTGCGGCATGACGGTGGATCCGGCGACCTCGCGTCATCGCTACGAGCTTGACGGCACCACCTATCATTTCTGCTCCGCCGGCTGCCGCACGAAGTTCGCTGCAAATCCCGATACTTATCTGAAGAAGAGCGAAAAGAGCGGCGGTGCCGCAGACCCCGAGCCGTCGGACAGGGGAGCCGCGATCTATACCTGCCCCATGCATCCGGAGATCCGGCAGCAAGGTCCGGGAAGCTGTCCGATCTGCGGCATGGCGCTCGAGCCGCTGATGCCGGACGCCGACGAACCCAATCCGGAGTTCGCCGACATGAAGCGGCGTTTCTGGATCGGGCTCGTTCTGACGTTGCCGATCGTCGCCCTCGAGATGGGTCAGCATCTTCCCGGGTTGGGGCTGCACCATCTGGTTTCGGCGACGCTTTCCGGCTGGATCCAGTTCGCGCTGGCGACGCCGGTGGTGCTGTGGACGGGTCTGCCGTTCTTTCAGCGCGGCTGGGCGTCGATCGCAAGCCGCAATCTCAACATGTTCACGCTGATCGCGCTCGGCACCGGCGCGGCCTATCTCTACAGCGTGGTCGCGGTCTTCTTCCCTGCCGTGTTTCCTGCAGGCTTCCGGCGCGCCGACGGAAGCGTGCCGGTCTATTTCGAAGCGGCTGCGGTCATCACCGTGCTCGTCCTGCTCGGACAGGTGCTGGAGCTGCGCGCGCGGGAGCGGACCGGCGGCGCGCTCCGTGCCCTCCTCGATCTCGCGCCCAAGACCGCGCGGCGCGTGCAGCAGGACCATGACGAGGAAATCCCGCTGGACCAGGTGGCGCTCGGCGATCGGCTGCGGGTCCGACCGGGCGACCGCGTGCCGGTGGACGGCGTGCTCACGGAAGGCTCGAGCGCCGTCGACGAATCCATGGTGACCGGCGAATCCCTGCCCGTCGAGAAATCGGCTGGCTCGCGGGTGATCGGCGGCACCATCAACGGCCGCGGCAGCTTCGTGATGCGGGCCGACCGTCTCGGCGCCGACGGGATGCTGGCGCGCATCGTCCAGCTCGTGGCGGAGGCGCAACGCAGCCGCGCCCCGATCCAGCGCCTTGCCGACCGCGTCTCCGCCTGGTTCGTTCCGGCCGTGCTCGTGATCGCCGTTCTCGCCTTCATCGGATGGGCGATTTTCGGCCCCGCGCCGTCGCTCGGCTATGGGCTGGTCGCGGCCGTCTCCGTCCTCATCATCGCCTGCCCCTGCGCCCTCGGCCTTGCCACGCCGATGTCGATCATGGTCGGACTGGGTCGCGGCGCCGGGCTCGGCGTGCTGATCCGCGACGCCGCCGCGCTCGAGCGCTTCGAGAAGGTGGATACGCTGCTGGTGGACAAGACCGGCACCCTGACCGAGGGGCGGCCGCGTGTTACCGCAGTCAAGCCGCTTGCCGGCGGAACCGAGACCGATCTGCTGCGGATCGCGGCCGCGCTGGAGCGGCAGAGCGAACATCCGCTGGCGGCGGCGATCGTGGCGGCCGCACAGGAGCGCGGTATCGCGCCCGCCTCGGCCACTGATTTCCGCTCCATCACCGGAAAGGGCATAGCCGGCAGCATCGACGGGCACGAAGTTGCGCTCGGCAATCGCCCCCTTCTTGCCGATCTCGGGATCGACGCCGCGGCAGCCGATCGCGAGGCGGAGGCACAGAGGGCAACCGGCGCGACGGTCCTCTTCATCGCCATCGACGGCACGGTCGCGGGGCTCGTCGCCATTGCCGACCCGATCAAGCCGACGACCCCCGAGGCGCTGAGGTTGTTGCGGGAAGAAGGCGTCGAGATCGTCATGGCGACAGGCGACAACCGGCGGACGGCCGAAGCCGTCGCGCGGACGCTCGGCATAACGCGCATCGAGGCCGAGCGGCTGCCCGCCGACAAGGCCGCGCTGGTGCGGCAGCTTCGCGCGGAAGGACGGATCGTCGCGATGGCCGGCGACGGGGTGAACGACGCGCCGGCGCTCGCCGGCGCCGATGTCGGCATCGCCATGGGCAGCGGCACGGACATCGCGATGGAGAGCGCCGGCGTCACCCTCGTGAAGGGCGACCTCGCGGCGATCGCCCGCGCACGCCGTCTCAGCGCGGCCACCATGCGCAACATCCGCCAGAACCTCTTCCTGGCCTTCGTCTACAACGCGCTCGGCGTGCCGATCGCGGCCGGGCTGCTCTATCCGGCGCTCGGCATGATGCTGGATCCGATGCTGGCGGCGGCGGCCATGTCGCTGAGCTCGGTATCGGTGATCGCCAACGCGCTTCGCCTGAGGTTCGCGAGACTTTAGTCGTCGCCCGGCCGCGCGCGGCTCCGTTTTACGACGCTGCGGCGCTTCTTCGCGTCCACACGGCGGCGCTTCGAGGCCTTCGTCGGCCGCGTGGGGCGGCGGGGCGTGGGCGGCACCGCCGCGCGCCCGATGAGGTCGATGAGCCGTTCGCGCGCGTCGGCACGGTTGCGCTCCTGGGTGCGAAAGCGGGCCGCCATGATGAGCAGCACGCCGTCGCGGCTGAGCCGCCTTCCCGCGAGCCGCTCCAGCCGCTGACGCACCGGCTCGGGGAGCGAGGGCGAACGCCGGACGTCGAAGCGGAGCTGCACCGCGGTCGAGAGCTTGTTGACATTCTGCCCGCCGGGGCCGCTCGCCCGCACGAAGCTCTCCTCAAGCTCGCTTTCGTCGATGGCGATGCTGTCCGTGACCCGGATCATGCGGGCGAAGCTAAGCCATTTTGCGGCAAAGGGCGAACCCCCGACGCCGATCCTGGCGCTTTCCGGCCGGATCGCCGGCCCGGCAACCCGGCTATTTCACCGTGAACGGCACCACCGCGAGCGTCGTGTAGGAATCGTCCAGCATCAGCCGCATCTCGTAATCGCCCGGCTCGAGCGGATCGCCGACGGCGGCAGCATCGAAAGCGACGCTGCCCTCGACCCCACCCCCGGTGTAGACGTAGCTGTAGTAGTTGTAGACATCCGGGTCGCCGGCGGCCCAGAGGCCGACATAGTCGAGATCGAGGCCGGGCGCGTTCCGATAGGTGACGGTAATGGTTTCGCCGGGCGCGTAGCTCGGCTTGTCCACGGCGATGCCCGGCGTCGCCGTCGGGTCGAGCAGCCAGAAGGGCGTGCGTGCGAGTTCCTTCCCTTCCGGGTCGAGCAGCACGGCATCGTAGGCGCCCGGCGCGACATTGCCGGTGCCGAAGCGCATCGAGGGACGGTCCGAGCCGTCGCCGGTCGGCATGGTGAGCACCGGCGCCGTGCCGGCCTCGCTTCCCCGCGGGATGACGCTGATCCGCGCATCCTCCATCCCCGGAATGTTAAAGCGCACGACGAGATGCTCGCCGACACCGAGCCGCCGGCGATCCACGCCGATCATCGCCGGCGCGACGGCAGGCACGACGCGGAAGGTCGAAACCACGGCCCGATGGTCGGACGGCCAGGGCCCGACGGCGATATCGACATCCGGGCCCTCAGGCTCGCCCACCAGTTCGCTCTTGAGGGTGATCGTATCGCCGCCGGTGAAAACCAGGTCGATCCGGTCGTGCGTCTCGGTCTCCTTCAGTCGCGGGTAGGGGTAGCCCGGCGTCCAGGTCAGGCCCGGCCGCGCCACTGGATCGGGATTGGCTTCCCGGTAGGAATCGCGCAGACCCGCGTCGGCGAGCAGCTTGCTCACCGGCCATTCGACCGGATAGCGCACGGACGGCCGTGTCTTCGCCACGGCTTCGGTCCAGTCCAAATGGGAAGGCGAATTGAAATCGCCGGTGAGGAAAACCGGAACGCCCTCCTTCGCGAGCGCGCCCAGCGCCGTCGCATAGGGCTCGGCGGCGGCGAGACGGGTGTCGTTCTCCATCTGCAGCACGGCCTCGACGGTTTCGCCGTCGCGCACCGCTTCCGGCCCATAGGGCGTTGCCGGCAGATGGGTGTTCGCCACCGCGACGATGCGGCCCGGCAGCAACTCGACCCGGGTATAGATATCGTCCGCACCCGGCGCGTCGAACAGCGGATAGCGCGAGATGATGTGCCGCCGCTCGTCCACATAGCTGTAGCCGAGCGCATCGGCGATCTTGCGCAGATTGCCGTCGGCTTCCTGGATGCCGGCAATGTCGGGATCGGCGGCACGGATCGCTTCCAGCACCTGGCCGAAGCTGAGCTGGTCGCCGCCATACCAGATGTTGAAGGTCATGACTCGCAGTTCGACGGCGTCGGAATCCGCCGCGCGCGCCGTTGCGCAAAGGCCCGCCGCCAGCAGCGCCAGAGCGCCGCAGAGCTTGATCAACGCATTCATTGCCCATCCCCCCTGTCGCGATCCGCTCGCTCTCGCTTCCATAGTGTACCGACAGCGCCTCGATCCGCTAAATCCGTTGCGACATGCGCGCGCGCCGGAGCGACGTTCTGCACGACGCCTTCCTTGCAAATTTCGGTCGGGAAACGGCGTCGATCGCCCGGTCAGCTCCGGCGTTTCGACGTCATGCGATCGGCTTCGGCGCGAATCTGCGCCGCTTCCTCCGCGAGCAGGCGATAGCTGAGACGGCTTTCCCAGACCAGGGCACCGGAACCGAAAATAAGGCAGAGAACGCCAACCACCGTCGTTCCCAGCGTGAAGAGCGTCACGAGCCGGCTCGCGACCGGTCCGGCGTCCTCGAGCAGCATCGCTCCGGTGAGGAAGGCAAGCGTGCCGAGGCCGAAAGCGCCGACGGCGGTATAGAACGCCGTCAGCGTGCGCACGATCAGCAGCACCCGCCGGTGCGCCATGTCGAGCTGCCGCTCCAGCCATCGGACCAGTTCCGCTTCGTCGCCCTCCGCGATGGTCGCGATGCGCCCGGACAGGTGCCGCGCCCGGTCGAGCGCCCGCGCATAGCGATTGACGGTGCTGAGCAGCAGCACGGTCGTGGCGTTGGTGAGGAGTGCGGGCCCCGCGATAAACGAAAGGACGGCAAACGGATTGTCGTCGAGCATCGGCGGCGCCTGAGCGGTTTCACCGAACCGAGCATATGCCGGGAGCGCCAAGACCGTCTCTGGCGATCGCCAAGACCGGCCTGGAATGCCCAAGCCTGGAATGCTCAGGCCTGGAATGCTCAGGCCTGGAATGCTCAGGCCTGGAATGCTCAGGCCTGGAATGCCCGGGCCGGAACGCCCGGGCGCTCCGGACGCCGCTCGCCCGTGAAGCGGCGGCGTCGCCTCGCTCCGCTACCGCTTCTTTGCCGGCGGACGCCGGACGGTCGTCGGCGTGGTCAGCGGCACCGCCGCCTGGGGCGAGAGCAGCCAGAAGGTAAAGCTCTCCTCGATATAGAGGCGCACCCGCTCGGTATCGTGGTCGAGATAGCCGATCGAGAAATCCTGCCCGACCGTCAGCTCGAAATCGCCGCCGCGCATCGACAGCACCACCCCGCCCTCGAGCCCGGGCGCCCAGACGAGCGGCCCGTCCACCAGCCGCCGCACATGTTCGACCACCGGATAGCCGCCCTTGGTGCTCTCCAGCAGATCGGCATAGCGCCGCTCGCTGAGGGCGAGCGCATAGGGACCGTCCACGCCCTCGCCGCGGAGGCGATTCAGGGCCGTGGCCACGGCGACCGGATAGGTCTCGTAATCGTCCCCGAGATTGACGGAGGACGCGGCCTGGGCCTCGCAAATACCCTGGATGCCGGCAGCCGGGTAGCCGTGGAAGATGGCATGATCCTCGGCGATCGCGATCTCGCGCGCCGCATCGGTTACCGGATCGAGATCGGGGTTCTTCGCGCCGCGCTCGATCGCTTCGATCTCGTCGCGGGCGAGCTCGAAGGGCGCGCGGAGTTCGACCAGCGGTAGCGCCTGGCGCAGCCGCGCCTGCACCTCGCTCTCCGGCGGCGCCGCGATCGGCGTGCTCCGCCCGATGCCGACGGCCGACTTCGTCCAACCCATCGGCCCGACGAAATCCACCAGCTTGCGGGCGGCGAGCGTGGTCTTGAGCGTGCGCGTGGCTTCCCGGTCGATCTCCGCCCAGACTTCGG
>CAZMUZ010000093.1:0-14995 GCA_964569315.1 uncultured Rhodospirillaceae bacterium
AGCGTGGTCTTGAGCGTGCGCGTGGCTTCCCGGTCGATCTCCGCCCAGACTTCGGGGGGAATCGGCGCCAGCTCGCGAAGAAGATGATTCATTGCCGCCCCCCTCCCTCGCGCAGACTGCCGATGCGGAGGCCGCCGTCACCAGCCCCGCTTCCGGCGCCGCCGCCCTCCTCCGCGGCCTTTTCCACGGCCAGCATCGAGCCTTCGCTATCGAGATATGTCTTCAGGTGCTCATCGAGCTTCGGGATTCGCCGTCGCAGCCACTCGAGCACCATCGCCGCGTGTTCCATTTCTTCGTCGCGATTATGGGCCAAGATCTCCCGCAGCTCGGCATTCTCCGTCGCGTGGACGCGCTGATTGTACCAATCGATCGCTTCCAGCTCCTCCATCAGGGACACGATGGCGCGATGCTGATCGACGGTTTCCTCACCCATCTTCTCAGGATTTTCGTGCAGCGTTTCGCTACCCATGGCTTTGCTCTCGCTCTTCGGTCGGATGATTTATGTGGTGTGCGCGGTTGCCACGAGGGTACCGACACCGGGAATCCCCGTTCATACGAAACCCGGCAACGGCCGAAACGTTCCCGATAGGAATGCAGGCCCGGCCGCTTCGCCGCGTCTACGCGCAGGATGCGGAGTTCGTGAAGAAGCTCGGCGGATCGCCCGAAGGGACACGCCGGCGCGCCGCCCCGGGTCCGCGGGCTCCCTTATCGGAGGCCGGCCCGTGTTGCCGCCGGCTCAGCGCCCGGTATTGACCTGACGCTGGCCCGGCCACTGAGTACGGGTTTCGTTCTGCTCGAGCGAGACCTCGTCCTCCACCGCATCGCGGTCGGTCGGGATGCCATGCTCGTAGAAGCCGCCGGATTGCCGCTGCCAGAGGCGTGCATAGGCGCCGCCGCTTTCGAGCAGCGCGGCATGCGTGCCGGACTCCACGATCCGGCCCTCGTCCAGGACGATCAGCCGGTCCATCCGCGCGATTGTCGAGAGACGATGCGCGATCGCGATCACCGTGCGGTCCTTCATCAGGTCGTCGAGCTGCTCCTGGATCGCCGCCTCCACTTCGGAATCGAGCGCGGAGGTCGCCTCGTCGAGGATGAGGATCGGCGCGTTCTTGAGGATCACGCGCGCGATGGCGATGCGCTGCCGCTGGCCGGCGGAAAGCTTCACGCCGCGCTCGCCCACATGGGCTTCCAGCCCCTTCCGCCCCTGCCAATCCTCGAGCTTCTCGATAAAATCGAGGGAATGGGCGCGCGCTGCCGCCCGCCGCACCTCCGCCTCGGTCGCACCCGGCCGGCCATAGGCGATGTTGTCGCGGATCGAGCGATGCAGCAGCGACGTGTCCTGCGTCACCATGCCGATGTGACGCCGGAGGCTCTCCTGCGTCGCCAGCGCGATGTCCTGGCCGTCGATCAGGATACGACCGGATTCGACCTCGTAGAACCGGAGCAGCAGATTGACGAGGGTCGATTTGCCGGCACCCGAGCGGCCGACGAGCCCGACCCGCTCGCCGGGCGCGATCGCGAGATCGATCCCGTGCAGCACGCCCCGCTCGGTGCCGTAGCCGAACTGCACATGCTCGAACCGGACCCCGCCCCGATCGACCGCCAGCTCGCCCGCATCGGCGCGGTCGGACATCTGCAGCGGGACGGCGATCGAGCGCATGCCTTCCTGCACGACGCCAACATTTTCGAAGATCGCCGTGACGTTCTGCGCGACCCAGCCGGAAATGTTCGAGATCTGCCAGGCGAGCGGCAGGGCCATGGCGACCACCCCAACCTCGACCGCGCCGACCGACCAGAGCCAGATCGCCATGGTGCCGATGCCGACCAGAAGGCCGGCATTGAGCGTGGCCAGCGTAAAGCCGAAACGGGTGATGAGCCGGACCTGGTTGCGGAAGGCCGCGGTGTGCTCGTCGACGGATTGCCGCACGAAATCGTCCTCGTCGCGCGGGCGGGCGAAGAGCTTGACGGTAAGGATGTTGGTGTAGCTGTCCACCACCCGCCCGGTCAGCCCCGAGCGGGCCTCCGACATCGCGCGCGAGCGGTCGCGAAGCCGCGGCACGAAATAGCGCAGCAGCGCGGCATAGCCCAGAAACCAGACCAGCACCGGCAGCGCAAGCCACGGATCGCTGTGGCCGAGCAGCAGGATCGCGCCGCCGCCATAGACCAGGATGTACCAGACCGCATTGGTGCCGGCGACCACGCTTTCCCGCAGGGCCGGCCCCGTCTGCATGACGCGATTGGCGATCCGGCCGGCGAAGTCGTTCTGGAAGAAGCTCCAGCTCTGCCGCACCACATGCCAATGGCTCTGCCAGCGAATGAGGTTGGTGAGGCCGGGGGCGATCGCCTGGTTGGTGACGAGATTCTGCGCCAGCAGCGCCGCAGGGCGCAGCACCAGCAGCACGAGCGCCATGCCGAGGAGCTGCGGCCACGCCTCGCGCAGCATGTCGGCGGGCGCGTTGTTCGAGACCAGCGTGACCACCCGGCCGATGAAGACCGGGATGGTCGTGTCCAGCACCGCCACGATCGAGCCGACCAGGAACAACAGGAAGACGAGACCCCGGGCCTGGCGCGCATAATGCCAGTAGAACGCGACCAGGCCCGCCGGCGGGGGCGGCTGATCCGCCGGGACGGCCGTCGGCTCCAGCAGTTTTTCGAAGAAGGCGAAGATGCGCATGGCGGCCGATTGCCTTGTGCTGAACGGAAAAACGCCCGGCACCCGCCCGCAACGGGACCGATCGGTAGCCACGGTCGAGGAACGCGCCGACCCCGACCGAAGCCGCGGCGCGCGCGCTTTCCTGAAGAGATGGGACCGGACTACGGCATTTCCATGGAGTTGTCGATCCGTTCGCCCAATCGCCCGGCAAAACGGCGATCGCCCGTAGCGGTCGCAAGGGCACCTCGCCCGTCATGGCCGGCGACTCGTCGGCCGGAGCCGGGTCTCGGCGCCGCGCCGTCAGAACAGCCGGTAGTCGACGTCGTTCACCTTGCAGTCCGGGCCGTTCAGCGGCAGCAGGTCGAAGGGGCAGGCCGACATCACGCCGACGATATCCATCTCGGCGCGCAGTACCACGCGGTCGCCCGTCTTTGCGCGCGGCGCGACGATCATCAGCGTGCCATCGGCGCCGAGCGGCACCTGCATGAAGAGGTTGATCGGCAGGAAGATCGGCGGGGGCTCGATCCCGAGGGCACGCAAGCCTTCGTGGAAATTGTCGGTGCAGTTGCGGTGATAGCCCTCGACGCCGAACTGGCGATAGCGCTTCAGGTCGCAGCAGGGGAGGATCGTGTCATGCGCTCCGCCGGTACTGTCCTCCTCGAAGGTGACGATGGGATTGCGCCGGTTGGTGACGATGGCGTCCCCCGGCCGCGGCGCGAGGCGGAACCAGTGGCTCCGCGAATGCGCCATCGAGCCGTATTCGCCGAAATCCGCCGCGTTCATCGACCAGAAATCGACGACCTGCAGTCCGTACGCGAGCTTGATCTCGATCCGATCGCCCCGCTTCATCCGCACCGCGGCACCGGTGCCGCCCGGAAGCGTCCTCGTCTCCGCCATGGCCCGTCCCTTGCTTCACGCCTTGCCTTCCGATACTGCGCGCAAGGCCGCGGTCGGGTGAAGCGCGAATATCTCTCCTGCATGGACGGTCTGCAGTTGACATCGCGCGGCGCGCGCCCTGGGATTGGGCGGCAGAATGAAGGGGCTCTCCATGGCGAAGAGTTCGAACCGTCAGTTCCCCGAAGCGGGGCTCGATATCGGCGCGCTGCGGGCCGAAATGGATGCGCTCGCGGCCGACGACCGGCGCTGGGACGATCCGCGCAACCTGAAGGCCTCCTACTGGGCGGGTGCCGACGTCGTCGCCGTCGCGCGCGAGGCCTATGACCGCCATATCGGCGACAATGCGATCTATGGGGCGTCGATGTTCCCGAGCCTCGTCCGCTACGAGGCGGAGGTGGTGGCGATGGCGCTCGACATGCTGGAGGCGCCGGAAGGCGCCGGCGGCGGCATCACGACCGGGGGCACGGAAAGCATCCTGATGGCGGTGCGCACGGCGCGCGACTGGGCGCGCGAACATCGCCCGCAGGCCGCACGGCCGGAGCTGATCCTACCCGAGACGGCGCATCCCGCCTTCGAAAAGGCCGCGCAGCTCGTGGGCGTATCGGTGCGGCGCATGAGCCGAAGCCCCGGTTATCGCGCCGATGTCGAGGCCATGGCGGCCGCGATCGGCGACCAGACCATCATGCTGGTCGGCTCGGCCCCGCCCTACCCTTATGCCCTCGTCGATCCCATCGATCGGATCGCCGCGCTTGCCGAGAAGCACGGCCTCTGGATGCATGTCGATGCCTGCGTCGGCGGGTTCGTCCTGCCCTTCGCGCGCGAGCTCGGGCATCCCGTCCCGCCCTTCGATTTCGCCGTGCCCGGCGTCACGTCGATCTCGGCCGATCTCCACAAGTTCGGCTATAGCGGCCGCGGCGCCTCGCTGCTGCTGCTCCGCGACAAGGCCAACGAACGCCATCAGCGCTTCAGCTCCGGCGCCTGGCCGAGCGGCACCTACTCGACCCTCAATTTCGGCGGCTCGCGCAACGGCGGGGCGATCGCCTCCTCCTGGGCCGTCATGCGCTATCTCGGACGATCGGGCTATCGCAGCCGCGTGGCCGGCATCCTCGAGACCAAGGCGAAGCTCGCCCGGGGCCTCGCAGCCGGGGGCCGACTTGCGCTGATGGGGGAGCCGGAAGGCGCCCATGTCTCGATCGTCTCCGACCGGCTCGACATGGTTGCCGTGGCGGAGGGCATGGAGGCACGAGGCTGGATGTTCGGGCGTCTGCAGCGCCCGCCCGGGCTCGTCGTGATCCTGACGCCGCGCCACACCGACATCGTCGAAAGCCTACTCGCGGATTTCGACGAGGTTTCGCGGGAGGTGGAGTCCGGCCTACGCATCGCGGCGGGCGGCACCGCGGTCTATGTCGGCTGACTGCCGGACGCGCTGGCGGGAGCTTTCCCATGCGAGCCGGGTTGAAGAGCGAGCGGCCGCTCCGCGATTGACGGATCTCCGCACCCACGTTCTTGTCTTTGATCGGCCGTCATAAGGGGCGCTGACCCGGGCGCCCAACCAAAGGAAAAAACCATGGCCAGCAAACACAAAGTCGCCGTCCTTGTCGGAAGCCTGCGCAAGGATTCGTTCAACCGGAAGACCGCAAAAGCGCTCGCCGCACTGGCATCGGACGGGCTCGCGCTGGAGATCGTCGAGATCGGCCAGCTCCCCTTCTATAACGAGGACGCGGAGGCAGCAGGCGCGCCCGCGCCGTGGTCGGCATTTCGCGACCGCATCCGCGCGGCCGATGCCGTGCTTTTCGTGACGCCGGAATATAACCGCTCGGTTCCGGGCGTGCTGAAGAACGCCATCGACGTGGGTTCGCGCCCCTACGGGCAGAGCGTCTGGGACGGCAAGCCCGGTGCCGTGATCAGCGTATCGCCCGGCGCGATCGGCGGGTTCGGCGCCAATCATCACCTCCGCCAATCGCTGGTGTTCCTCAACATGCCCGCAATGCAGCAGCCGGAGGCCTATGTCGGCGGGGCGGACAAGCTCTTCGACGAGGCGGGCCGGATCGCCAACGACAAGACGCGCGAATTCCTTCAGGGCTTCATGAAGAGTTTCGCGAGCTGGATCGACAGGAACCGCCGGAAGTGACGGCGGGGCCGCGTCGCCGGCAGATCGATCCGGCTATTTCTTGCCGGGCTTCCGGTGCTTGAAATACTCGACCTGCCGTAGCCGCTTCTCGGCTTCGGCTTTGGTCTTGTAGGGACCGCCGAGGTTCTTTCCGCTCTCGGACAGCACCTGGTAGCCTTCCTTGACCTTGCGGATTATGGGTCACCTGTCCCGATTGCCGGCTCTGCACCATCAACCCGCCGGATTCGTGGCCGGTTCCGGGGACGGCAGCCGCGGCGGACGGGACCGGTTCCCGATCGACCGGAACTCTGCTGAAACGCTTCGGTCAGCGGCTGTCATAGGCTCTCGGCAGGTCGGCCAGGTCGAGCTTCGCCATGCCCATCACCGCATCCGCGATGGGTGCGATCGGATCTGTGATCGTCGAGCATTTCGGATGACTGACGAGCCAACTGCGGGGGTTCCCCCGCAACCTGTCGACGAACGAACGCGGGCGCGCGGCCTTCCCTCGGGTCATTCTCGACTCGCATCGGCGCCCCGTCTTGACGGAACATATCCTGCCTTTTCGCGTTGATCCTCCCGCGGCAAGAAATGCGACACGACATCGCCGTGGACAGATCGACGGACGAGGCGGCTTTTCCACGGGGTAGTCTTGAATGGCTTGGCATTTCGATATGCGCCGCGCGGTTTTGTTGTCGTCGTCGTCCGATCCTCGAATTGTCATCGAGACGACTAGCCCCGAGATGGGCGGACGCCGCGCGGCAAAACGCAGCCCGCTCGTCGCAGGCGACTTCGATTCCTTCGATGCGCAGCGAACGACCGCGCCGAGTTCTTCGCTCCCCGATTCTGAGATGGGGCGCGAGGAGAGCGTCGGCGCCGCGAACCCGAAAGCCGGCGAAAACCGGCAGCGGCACCGCGCACGGCAATGGCAGCGCCTCGATCCGGCGCCCGAGCTCGCGATACCGTTGCGACCCGGGCCGACCGACGGCAAACTCGACGTCGCCAAGCAAGCGTGAAGCAATCGATGCTGTCAGACGATCCGCTCTGGTACAAAGACGTCGTAATCTACCAGCTTCACGTCAAATCCTTTTTCGACGCCAATGACGATGGCGTCGGCGACTTCGCGGGCCTGTCGCAGAAGCTCGATTATCTGCAGGATCTGGGCATCAATGCCCTCTGGTTGATGCCGTTTTACGCCTCGCCGCTGCGCGACGACGGCTACGACATCGCGAGCTACCGCAGGGTCCATCCGCCCTACGGCACGATGCGACAGTTCCGCAATTTCGTCCGCGCGGCCCATGAGCGCGGACTCCGCGTCATCACCGAACTCGTCATCAACCATACCTCCGACCAGCATTCGTGGTTCCAGCGTGCGCGCCGCGCCAGGCCCGGCTCGAAGCTGCGCGACTGGTACGTCTGGAGCGACACCGACCAGAAATACAAGGGCACGCGGATCGCCTTCACCGACATCGAATCTTCGAACTGGAGCTGGGATCCGCTGGCGAAGGCCTATTACTGGCACCGATTCTTCGCGCACCAGCCGGATCTCAACTTCGACAACCCCCAGGTGGTCCGCGCGGTGGTGAGCGCGATGCGTTTCTGGCTGGATGCCGGGGTGGACGGCATGCGGCTCGATGCCATTCCCTATCTCTGCGAGCGGGAGGGCACCAGCAACGAGAACCTGCCCGAAACCCATGCCGTTCTGAAGCGACTCCGCGCCTCCCTCGACGCGCAGCACAAGAACCGGATGTTCCTCGCCGAAGCGAATCAGTGGCCGGAGGACGTGCGGCAGTATTTCGGCGACGGCGACGAATGCCACATGGCCTATCACTTCCCGCTGATGCCGCGGATGTACATGGCGATCGCGCAGGAGGATCGGCATCCGATCACCGACATCATGCGTCAGACGCCGGAGATACCGGCCAATTGCCAGTGGGCGATATTCCTTCGCAATCACGACGAGCTGACGCTCGAGATGGTGACGGATTCCGAGCGCGACTATCTCTGGAGCACCTATGCGGCCGACCGGCAGGCCCGCATCTATCTCGGCATCCGTCGCCGCCTCGCGCCGCTCATGGAGAACGACCGGCGCAAGATAGAACTGATGAACAGCCTGCTTTTCTCCATGCCCGGCACACCGATCGTCTATTACGGCGACGAGATCGGCATGGGCGACAATATCTTCCTCGGCGACCGGAACGGCGTCCGCACGCCCATGCAATGGACGCCCGACCGCAATGGCGGCTTCTCGCGTGCCGATCCGGCGCAGCTCTCCCTGCCGCCGCTGACCGACCCGGCCTATGGCTACCAGGCGGTCAATGTCGAGGTGCAGAGCCGCAACTCCTCCTCGCTGCTCAACTGGATGAAGCGGCTCATCTCCGCGCGTCAGGCGCACCGGGCCTTCGGGCGCGGCAACCTTGCCTTCCTCTATCCCTCGAACCGCCGCATCCTCGCCTATGTGCGCGAGCTCGACGGCGAAACCGTGCTCTGCGTCGCCAACCTGTCGCGCTCGGCCCAGGTGGTGGAACTGGACCTCGCCGCCTACAAGGGCCGTATCCCGATCGAGCTGCTGGGCCGCGTCAACTTCCCGCCGATCGGCGACGCCTTCTACCGGCTTACCATGCAAGGCCATTCCTTTCTCTGGTTCCAGCTCGCGACCGTGCCCGACAGCGGGATCGGCGCCGCGCCGCAGATCGACACCCTCCCCGAATATGTGACGCTGGTCATGACCGGGGACGTCGGCTCGCTGCTATCCGGACGCAACAAGACTCTTTTCGAGCGCGATGTGGTGCGCCAGTACCTTCCCCTGCAGCGCTGGTATGGCGACAAGGAAACGAAACTCGGGGCGGCGACCCTGGTGAGCGTCGCGCCCTTCCCGCCGGCAGCGCCGTACTCGCTTCTGACGGTCGTTGAAACAGCCGCCGCCGGCGACATCCCGGCGCAGCGCTACCTCCTGCCGCTCGCCGTCGATTGGCGGGAGATCCACGCCCTCCCGCCGCAGCTCCAGACCCTGACGATGGCCAAGGTTCGCAAGGGCGCACGCGAGGGCGCTTTGTTCGAGGCGGCCGGCAGCGACGCCTTCGCCCTCGACCTGGTCGAGCATGTCCGGCGCAACGCGTCGCTCGAACTGCCCGAAGGCCGCCTGCGGTTTGCGCCGACCGTCGCCTTCGCCGGGCAGACGGCGTCGGCGACCCCGACGGTTCGGCTGCTGGACACCGAGCAAAGCAACAGCTCGATCCTTCTCGAAGACTATCTGGTGCTGAAGCTCTATCGCCGCCTCGCCCCCGGGATGCATCCGGAAATCGAGATGGGGCGCTTCCTCACGGAGACCGCGGGGTTCCCCAACACGCCGCCCCTGCTCGGCGCGATCGAGCTTCTCGATGCGGAGGGCACGCCGACGGCGCTCGCCTGCCTGCACGGCTTCGTCCGCAACCAGGGCGATGGCTGGACCTTCAGCCTGAGCTACCTCGAGCGATTTCTCGACGAGCATGTGCTGCTTCCGGTCGAGGAGCTGGCGCAACGTCAGGATATCCACGCAGTCTATGTGACGCAGGCGCGCCAGCTCGGGCTCCGTACCGCGGAGCTGCATCGCGCTCTCTGCCGCATGGACGCCGACAAGGCGTTCGCGCCCGAACCGATGACGACGGCCCGTTTACAGGCCTACCTTCGCAACGTTCGGCAGCAAGCCGCGGCGACCCTCAGGTTCCTCGGCAACCGGAAGCGACAATTGCCGCCCGACCTCGTCGATCGCGTGATCCCGCTGCTGACCCGGCGCAACGAAACCCTGGCGCGGATCGGCGCGGCGCTGCCTGCCAGGATCGACATGGTTCGCTGCCGCATCCATGGCGACTATCACCTCGGGCAGGTGCTGATCGCCCAGAACGACTTCTATGTGCTCGATTTCGAGGGCGAGTCGAACCGCAGCCTCGAGGAGCGCCGCGAGAAGCAGATCGTCCTCAAGGACGTGGCCGGGATGGTGCGGTCCTTCGACGATTGCGCCTGGACCGCCGTCGAGAAAGTCGCGACCAACCATCCCGATCGCCGCGATGCGCTCGCGGCACTGGCTCTCGGATGGCGCGATGCCGCCGTCGCGGCCTTTCTCGATGCCTATCGAACGGCTATCGCCGGCTGCCCCGCCTACCCTTCCGATGAAAAGACGGCGGACGCGCTGCTCGAGCTCGCGATCATGGAGAATCTCGTGCGAAATCCGCGACGCGGGCGGCAGGCGCCCGGCCCGATCGTGCCTTCCGTGCGACAGGCCGCAGCCCGCCGCCGAAAGGCCGCCGCGCCCGCAGTTCGCCGCCGGCCGCGGCGGCAAACCTAGCCTCCCCTTCCCATCCGACAGCGCCGGCAATATCGTGGGTTCCACCACGCCAACGGCACCGCGATGCGGTCATCTCGGAAGCTTGTCGGTGACGTCGCAACATGCCTCGAGCGAGCTCCCATGGGGCTCGCGCTTCCTCGCGCGTCGCATTCGAGAACATGTGAAGCCCGTCACAGACGACGACCGGTCCGGGTGCGAGATTGCGACCCCGTCACTCTCGAAAGGAGACAGCAATGACACTCCGTCGATACATCATCGAACGTGACATTCCGAAGGTCGGCATGCTGAAGGGCGAGGAAATGAAGGGTGCCGCCTGCAAATCGAACAACGCGCTCCGCGACCTCGGCGCCGACATCCAGTGGATCGAAAGCTATGTCGCCAACGACAAGACCTTCTGCGTCTACCTCGCGAAGGACGAGAGCGTGATCCGCAAGCATGCCGAGCTCAGCGGCTTTCCGGCGACCACCATCACCGAGATCAAGCGGCTGATCGACCCGACGACGGAAATGACGGGGTAAAGCGAAGATCGGCTGTCGCCGGGAAGCGCGAGGCCGCCGGTCGTGCTGGCGTCCCTGTTACCGCCGTGAAAGGGCGCAGCTTACGCGATCAAGGCCTTCATTTAATAAAGCAGTATCGTTATATGATGAGGCGCCCTTGTCGATCGGCGATGGAAACCTCTGCCTCGGCACCAGCATTGAACTCAAGACGGTCGGCCTCGATTCCGTCACTAAAAATGACCCCATTCTCGGGCATGAGGGAACGAAGCCGCAGGGACTTTCCCGGCCGGAGCGCACCAAAGACCAAGCTCGCCCCAGATGTCAGGCTCGTGAATGGTTCGCGCACGGCGAAGCGCAGTTCTCTGCTGTCCCAAGGCTGTATTTTGTAGCGGGCCTCACGTCGCGTGCCGACGGCATCAGCAATCGCCAACGAGCCCGTAACGATGCTCTTCAGCCACGCGGTTGAGCCGAGACCCGTCGCAACGATAAGGCCGCTCGATGACTGCGTCTCAGTCTTGTCACCGACCGTAATCTGGTAAAGCGCGGATGTATGCGAGCGCGGTCCTACAAAGAGATCGTTGACAGCATAGAGCACCTGGCCATCGCGCAGACTTGCCTTAGCCATGCTGACGGTCTTGAACGGCCTCTTGTCGGTCGCAACTTCACTCAACAGCGTGCCAACATCGCCAGGGTCGAAAGGCAGCAGGATTCCGTCGTAACGGTTTTGATCGGGGTTGATTCCCAGGACAGGGTGGTTGTCGAGATACTTCATCGTATTCGCGACTAAGCCATCCTGCCCCAGAGCGACGACGATGTCGTTCGGTCCAAACAAGAACGTCGGAAGAAAGGCCCGCTCGATTGCCTGATATCTGCCCCACGCCTCCAAGCTGTGCATGACATTCCGGCGCGACGCCATGTATGCGTCATGCTCCTTCTCGTAGTCCGCGAAGTCGGCGCCCAAATGCTCCACATAGAACTTGGCTTGCGCGAAGGTATGGTATTTTGCGATCAGCTCCTCCAAACGGGTCTTGCGCGTCACCAGGACGACTTTCCGGTCAGCGCCGGGGAGCATGGACGGTCTCCTTGGTTGCGGTCTTGTCCATCAAGGTCTGCAACAGGTCGGGAGAAATATTGAGCTGACCGATGCGTTCAGCCTTTTCCGCAATGCCGGTGAATGCCTGGGCGATCAGTTGGCTCGGCTGCATGCCAGCCGCCGCCAAAGCCTGGACGACCCGCGTGTCGACACCCTCGAATATTTTCATGAGCGCGCCAACGCGATAGGCATCCGCATCCGCCAGCGTACGGGTATTATCAGCGTTCAATCCGACGAAGTTCTTGCGTTTTTCTTCAAGAGCAATGTCGGCGATCATTTCTGCGTCGCGGAGTTCGTTGCGCTTGTGCATAACGCTCGCTTCGGCATCCATTTGTGTCTCGCGAATGGTGCGTTTCTTCTCCTCCACGGCAATCTCTGTATCCAGCTCGCTCTTACGAATTGCGCGTTCCTGCTCCACCGCAAAGTTACGGCGCGCGAAGATTGCTTCGTCGGCGCGCTTCAGAATGGTTTCGCGCGCATCCGCCTCCAGGGCCTTGGCTGTATCCGGCGCCGGCTTCACCGCAAGAACCGAAACGCTCAGCACTTCGACGCCAAGGGCCTCCACGTCTGCCCGTCGGCGTAGCCCCACCGTGATCGCTTCCGCGATTCGGTCGGATGCTTGGATAGCTTCCGTCAAGGTCATCGCCTTGACGGCCTGCTGCGAAAGAACTTCCACGGCGCCCGATATCCGCAGCCAAAGTTTCTCGGGATCGTCTGACTCGTAACCCGTACCACCCGCCTTCAGGGTGAAATTCAGCATGGCTGCCGCCTTCCGCGTATCCGCGATGCGGTAAGATACCTGCCCCTGAACTGTCACCATCTGAAAGTCGCTGGCGACGTGCTGAAAAATGAAAGAGTCGTCATGGCTGGCTACCGGTACGGCGACGAGAGAGGTCGTCGGCGCGAAGTAAAGCGTTGATAAGCCGATACCTTCGCGGACGATCGCGCCCCCTTTGTATACCAGGAGATAAACGGTGGGCTGTGCCTTGACGAAACGGAAACCGAACATGGCGTTCTCCTGTTGCATATGTTAGTGTTTCTAGGCCACTAACTAAGTGTGACAGTGCAACTAAGCCATGACGCCGGTCAAGCGCGAATTTGCGTCGACCTGCGCGAGCAACGGGAACGCCATGAAAACGCCCCCTAGCACATTAGAATCTATAGATTTTCCTAGACCACTGACGAGTGTCGACACGGTCATTTTTGCGATCGCCGGAGATGTGCTTCAGGTTTTACTGATGCAGCGGCCAGCCACGGCTAGCGATCCCTTCCCTGCGATGTGGGCGCTGCCTGGCGGCTTCGTTGACGTGGAACAGGACAGCACCCTCGAAGCCTGCGCGCTGCGGAAACTACGGGAAAAGACAGGCGTCGCTAGCCCATACCTCGAACAGCTTGGTAGTTGGGGAAGCATTGACCGAGATCCGCGCGGGTGGTCCGCGACACATGCTTATTTCGCACTTATTCCATCGGAATCGGCCGACACTGCGAAGGGTGCGAACTCCCAGGATGTGCAATGGTTCGCGGTGAGCGGAGACCGAGTGAAAATGCGCCTGGCGTTCGATCACAACGATATTCTTGCGGCAGCCGTGAGCCGGCTACGCAGCAAGGTCGAGTACACTTCATTGCCCGCGTTTTTAATGCCGCAGGAGTTCACTCTCTCGGATCTACAGAGGGTGTATGAAATCGTCCTCGGGCGTGACCTGGAGAAGAGCGCCTTTCGCACGCGCATTCTTGCGACGGATCTGATTGAAACCGTACCGAGGATGCGCACCGGATCCAATCGGCCAGCGCAACTTTATCGTTTGAAGAAGAAGCGCGCGCCGGTCTACTTCGCAAGGA
Source organism: uncultured Rhodospirillaceae bacterium (assembly GCA_964569315.1). GTDB lineage: Bacteria > Pseudomonadota > Alphaproteobacteria > Dongiales > Dongiaceae > CADEFF01. The sequence goes on from CAZMUZ010000093.1 coordinate 13,411, forward strand.
CCTTCAATCCCTCAAAGTAGCGTGGCGAGCTGCAGCCGCACCTCGATAGGGTTGTGGGGAATTGGTAGGAAGCTTGGCGGGCTCCCGCAGAAACCCTTGAAAAATATGGCGTCCCCAAGGGGATTCGAACCCCTGTTACCGCCGTGAAAGGGCGGAGAACGCGCTACCGACTGCCGCCGCCGATCCGCTATCTGTCGATAGGGAAGACGTGAACGCAGTCGTGCGGCCAACTCACCGCAATCTCCTCGTCCATCATCCTCGTCTCGATTTCGGAAGGGCCGAACGGTTGTTTGACCGAAACCAGCTCCCCGCTCGCCGTTCGCACCTCGTAAGTGACGGAATCACCAAGAAAAACGTTCTCAGTGATGCGTCCCACGACGCGGTTCGTGAAACCGCTCGTCTCCGAGACGGATTGCAGGATCGCCTTCTCCGGCCGGAACATTACCGATACTGGCTGCTCGGGAGCCAACGCCAATCTCGCCGGCGCGTCGATGGAGGAACCGTCCTTTAGCGTCACTTGGTAGCGGTCGCCATTAACCGCCACGATCTTGCCGGTCAGAAAATTAGAGTTCCCGAGGAAAGCTCCGACAAAGGCGTTCGCCGGCTGATCATAGAGTTCGCGCGCCGCGCCGATCTGGGCAATGCGGCCACTATCGAACACAGCGATCCGATCGCTCAAGCGCAGCGCTTCTTCCTGGTCGTGCGTGACATAGATGATAGTCACATCGAGCTGGTGGTGGATGCGCCGGATCTCGAGCTGAATCTCCTCGCGCAACCGCTTGTCGAGAGCGCCCAGAGGCTCATCCATCAGCAGAAGCCTCGGCTCGTAGATAAGCGCTCTTGCCAGCGCCACGCGCTGCTGCTGGCCGCCGGAAAGTTGGGAAGGCCGTCTACCGCCGAAATTCTCTAGCCGGATCAGCTTGAGAACCCGGGCTACCCGCTCGGCGATCTGCGGTTTCGCGACCCGGCGGACCATCAACGGGAATCCCACATTCTCCGCGACGGTCATGTGAGGAAAGAGCGTGTAGCGCTGAAACACCATCCCGATGTTGCGCCGGCTGGGAATTACCTTCGAGATGTTCTTGTTGTCGATCAGGATCTCTCCGGACGTCGGAACATCGAATCCGGCGACCATATTGAGCGTCGTGGTTTTGCCGGATCCGCTCGGACCCAGGAAGGTCATGAGCTCGCCCCGCCGCACGTCCAGCGACACATTGTCCACGGCGCGAGAATCGCCGTAATGCTTACTGAGATTGCGGATGCTGAGGAGGTTGGCGCCCGTCGAGCGCACCGGCTGCGAACCTTGCGGGACGCCGGCATCGAACGTGCGACCGGAACCAGTGCTGCTACTCATCGGATTCCGCTTCTGAAGATCGCCGAGGTCTCTTGCTCCTGCCGACAATATGCAATCTCCGACCCTCATAAGACTACCTCCGGGTGCGCTTTATCAGGGCACTTATCCCGAGAAGCAACACCGACATCCCGATCAGCAACGAGGATGCCGCCGCAATGACCGGGCTCAGGTCCGTACGCAACGTCACCCATATCTTCACGGGCAGCGTCTGAAGCGAGGGCGTCGCCATGA
>CAZMUZ010000094.1:0-14921 GCA_964569315.1 uncultured Rhodospirillaceae bacterium
CCGAGCCCGGTGCCCTTGCCGACGTCCTTCGTCGTGAAGAAGGGCTCGATCGCGCGCGCCAGCACCTCGGGCGACATGCCGCAGCCGTCATCGGTCACGCTGAGCGAGACATAGTGACCAGGCTGCAACTCGCCGTACTCCTCCGCCTGCCTCTTGTCGATCTCGACATTCGCCGTCTCGATCATGAGATGGCCGCCTTCCGGCATGGCGTCCCGCGCATTGATCGCGAGATTCAGAAGCGCGGCCTCGACCTGACTGGGATCGACCTCGGCATTCCACAGCTCCGCACCGAGATTGATACGGATATCGATGTCCTCGCCGATAGTTCGCGCCAGCAGCGGCTTCAGGTTGGTGACGAACTCGTTGATGTTGACGACCTTGGGCTGCAGCGGCTGGCGCCGCGCGAAGGCCAGCAGACGCTTGGTGAGCTCGGCGCCCTGCTGGCCGGCGACCAGGATGTTGCGCAGAAACTTGCGGTCGTCCGGGCTGCTGCGTCCCCAACGTTCGTCCAGCAGCTCGGCGCTGCTGATGACGACCGTCAGCAGGTTGTTGAAGTCGTGGGCGATACCGCCGGTAAGCTGGCCTACCGCTTCCAGCTTCTGCGACTGACGGAGCTTCTGGTTGAGCTCGTCGATGTCGAACCGCTGCTTCTCGAGCGACGCGGCGGTGTCGTTCAGCACCGTCATCAGGCTGCCGAGCTCGCCCTTCGCGTGCGGCAGCTCGATACGGGCGGCGAGATCGCCCGCACTGAGACGGCCCGCCATCTGGGCTATGCGGGCAATCTGGTAGCGGATGCCGAGCTCGCCCACCAGCCACACCCCGACGAAAAGCAACAGCAGCATGCCGCTGAGAATCGCGAGGTCTTCGTGCAGCCGCCGGTTCGGCGCCGCGACCAGCTCCGCCATGGAGCGTCCTACCAGCAAATGAAGGCCGCTGCCGCGCGTGACCTCCATATCGGCGAGCGTCCAGAGGCGGGTATTGCCCTCGGCATCGGCGATTTCCCTGGTGCCCGGGCTGTTCTCGGCGGCAAATCGGAAGAGTTCGGTATCGGCGATCGATGTCCCGGGAGCGCCTTCGTGACGCTCCGACGGAGTCCAGACCAGCACCGTTCCCTTGCCGTCGACGAACAGCAGTTCCGTGTCGCGCGGCAGCGTCGCGGCGTGCGTCTCGGCGAAGTTCTGCAGATTGAGCGAGGCCAGCAGGACGAATTTTAGCTGCTCGGCGCTGTCGCGTGCCGGAAAGGCGATCTGCAGCACGGGAATCCCCGTGAGCCGTCCGAAGACCGGCTCCAGCACCACCGTGCCGACCGTCGTCAGGGCCTTCTGAAAGTAGTGGCGATCCCGCAGATCGAGCGTCCGGCCGGTCGCCAGGGAATCGCAGTAAAGGCTGCCGTCCGGATCGATCGTCAGGATGCCGGTATATTGCGGCTGCTTTTGCAGCACCTCCGACAGGAATCGGGAGCAGGCGACGCGATCGCGGACCATAAGCTCACCCGCGCGGGCGAGGCCGAACTGAAGCTGCGCCGTGCCCTGGATCTTCTCGTCAAGATTGGTGGCGATTCCACGGGCGGCGCCGGAAAGCGCATCGATGGCCGCATCGATCTCCTTGGTACGGTCCTCGACATAGCGGACGCCGACGAGAACTGCGGGAAGAACGGTGGCCAGGAGGATGAGCAGGATCAGACGTGCTCGGATACTCATCGACGCAACATGCCCTTCGACTGCGCGGCATTCGTTCGAGGGCCCATCGCGCGGATGCGCCTCGTCACATGATCGAGACTATCGGGAAGACAAACGAAACCGCTGCATACCCCCGACCAGCCCGGCACCCGGATCGCGGCGCCGGCCGTCGAGCGTCCCGCTGGTTTGGTCGGGCACGATCAAGGCGTCGGGCAGCGACGACTCGCCTATTATAGACGGTGCAACGCCGAGAAACGTTAGCGCGGTAGCATAAATCGTTACTGTTGCGCCGGCCGTTAACGACGGCACCTGCCCGGATCCCGCCCGGGACGACACGGCACCCGGCGCTAGGACTGAAATCTTGCGACCGCCCCTCCCGCGGCTTGCATGGCGAGAGGCCGACGTCGGCGGCCAAGAGGCCTGACGCCCGGACCGCGGCAGCCGCCAAAAAGGGGCCCGTCTCCCCGGGGAGACGGGCCCTTTCGGTGCGCGCTCCTGCGGAACGGTTACTCGGTCGTGGTGCTCGGCGCAGGGGTCGCCGGTGCCGCAGGGGCAGCCGGTGTCGCCGGCGCCTCGATCGTCACGTTGGTCGTGTCGGATCCGCCGCCCAGGTCGCCGTTGAAATAGAGAAAGGCGATGACGGCCACCACCACCACCAGACCGCCCACGATGAAGTAGAGCGCGTTGTTGCTGCCGCGATTGTCCGTGCTGTCGGCCATCGGAGGCTCCTGCCGTTGTTGCCGCGTCGCCGGGCGGTCATTCCGGAAACGGAAAACCGCCTCGTCGATAGCGTCCCCGGTAGAACGGGCGATGCCGGCTTTCGTTCCGTGGCGAGAAAAACCTTGCGGGATCAATATACTGGGGTTCACGCCTAGGCCGAGCCGCCGCGCGCCTCGATCGGCCAGACGGCCTCGACCCGGTCGCCGCGGATGCCGACGATCCAGTCCCAGAGATTGACGGTCGGATCGCAGTGTCCGGGGACCAGCCGCAGGCGCTCGCCCAGCCGCGGCAGCGCGTCGAGGTCGGCAGCACGGATTATTCCATGCTCGTCGGAGGGGTTGTCGTAGGCGAGGTCCGCTCGTCCCGCGACGACCGGCATCCCGGAATCGATGGAATGGGTCTTGTGGCCGGCATCCACCACGGCCCAGCGCGCCCGGCGGCTCATCACGCCGGTCAGCAGGAAGAGGCTCTGCTCGAAACGCGGCGCGTCCTGCGGCCAGAGGTTGTCGCCATAGTCGCGATCCATGAAGACGTAGGAGCCGGGCTGGATCTCGTCATAGGCTCCGCTCGCCGTCTCGAAGGGAAAAGTTCCGGTGCCGCCGCCCGTAACGACGCCGGGATCGACGCCGCGGGCGCTCAGCGCCTCGACGACCGCACCGAGAAGCCGGAGCGCGACATCGATCGCCGCGCGTCGTTCGGCCGGCTGGCGCAGATGCTGTGCGCCGCCCTGATAGGCCTGGATGCCGGCGAACCGCAGCCGGTCGCCACCCGAGACCGCGTCCAGCAGCCGCAGGGCGTCCGCAGCATTATCGACGCCGCAGCGAGCGGCGCCCACGTCGAGCTCGAGATAGACATCGATGGGGCTGCTCGCCTCCGACGATGCCGCCTTCAGCGCCTCGACGGCATCGCGGTTATCGACGCAAATGCCGATGCGGGCCTGTCCGGTAAGGCGCGCGAGCCGCCGCAGCTTCGCCGGCGCCACGACCTCGTTGGTGACCAGGAGGTCCTTGATTCCCCCGGCCGCGAAGGCCTCCGCCTCGGCCGGCTTCTGGCAGCAGAGGCCGATGGCGCCGCTCTCGACCTGCAACCGCGCGATCGAGGCGCATTTATGCGTCTTGCCGTGCGGGCGCAGCCTGATGCCGCCTGCCCGCGCATATCGCGCCATCGCCGCGAGGTTGCGCTCGAATGCGTCGAGATCCACCAGCAAGGCCGGCGTTTCCACCTCGGCGAGCGCAGCGCCGATCGCAACGGGCGCGGGTCGCTCGATGGCCGATGGATGCGTCATGGCTGGCTTCTCCGGTCGCGTCCCGATAGCGCTCGCCCGCAAAAAAGGAAATCCCCCGAAGCTGGGCTTCGGGGGATCAAGTATTCGCCGGCCGCTGGCGTGAGTGGGGGTACCGGGCCGGTTCTTATCCGCCCCTGCCGGCTTGCGCCGACCGAGGCGGCTCGCAAATTCCTACTCGTCCACCGCGACGCTGGCTTCCGCCGGGATCGTGATGTTCAGCGCGTCCGTCAGGCGGCCCATCGTGGCCAGCAGGCGGTAGCTCGCGAACATTTCCGCATAGGTCGCCGTCACGAGGCTATCCCGGGAGAGGAACAGCTCGTTGTCGGAGTCCAACAGATCGAGCAGGCCGCGCTGGCCGATGTCGAACTGCTGACGATAGACGTCGCGGGTGTTGCGGTTGGCTTCGACCGAACGGGCGAGGATCTCGACGTTCTCGCGCGCGGTCTGGATCGCGTTCCAAGCCACCTTCGCGTCTTCCGCGACCTGACGCTCGCTCGTGAGCAGCACGTCGGTCGCTTCGCTGAGGCGATGCTTGAACTCGTGGACGCGCGCCGTGTCCGCACCGCCCCGATAGAGGTTCCAGCGCGCGACGATCAGCGCCGACGCGGTATGATCCGTCGTGCTGGTGCCGTCGGCGTGGCTCGATATGTCGCCAGTGACCTCGAAACGCACGTCGGGCCAGTAGCTGGCCTGCTGCTGCTCGACATCGTGGCCGGCGGTCTCGACGTCGGCCCGTGCGAACGCAATGGTCGGGCTGTTCGCGATCGACTGCGCCACCGCATCCTCGATCGAGGCCGGCAGCATGTCCTGCGGAACCGTCGGAACCGTCAGGGAGTCCGGTGCCTGGCCGACTTCCTTGAAGAAGGCATATTCGGCCGCGTTGAGGTCGCCGCGGATCTGGGTCAGAGCGGACTCGGCCTGATCGAGGCGGGCCTGCGACTGGGTGTTGTCGGCGACGTTGCCGCCGCCCTGCTCGGTGCGCTGGACAACGTCGGCCAGCGTGTTGCGGTGAACGCCCACGTTGTCTTCGGCGATGGCGACGCGCTCGCGATTGCGAAGCACCTCGATATAGGCCTCGGCCACGTCGAGCGACACCACCTGCGAGGTCTCGTTGACGCGGTGCGCGGCGGACTCGACACGCGAGGTCTGGCGAGCGACTTCGCTATCCGCGAAGTGGCCGTCGAAAAGAAGCTGGCTGATGGTCAGCGTGGCGTCGCTGCGGAACTTCAGATCGCCGTCATCGTGACCGTTGCTGTCCGTGGTCGAGTTCTCGGCATATTCCGGACCGGTATCGACCCGCAGATCGACCTGCGGATAGTAGAGCGCTTCGCCCTGGCGGAGCTCCATATCCACGGCGCGGCGGTCGTTCGATACGACGCCAACGCGCGGATTGGTCGTGACGGCGAGCTGCGCCGCCTCTTCAAGAGTGATCGCCCACGCCTCCGAGGCAGCAGGCAGGATCAGCGCCGCGGCCGCGACAGCGGCCAGCAGAATCGACTTGCGATGCTTCATTGATTCAGGCCCCCACACCTGGTTTGTGACCTACGCCGACCGACGATTCCGCCGTCCCGGCGCTATTCGATTGCTGTTTCCCCTTAACCGGAAGACTAGCGTCCTCCAGCAGCGGACGAATGAACTCGGTCGCTCAGTCACCGAGTCCAGAACAGTTTTTTATCACTATCGCTCGCGAATTGCACGCACAATTGCGGTGATTGTTCGAGGCACAAGTTGCTGGTTCCTTACCCGCCTGCCCTCCTCGGCCGCCTCGCCGCAAGCGCATCGCTGGCGCGGCCGATCGCGGGTAATAATATTTCTTAATACCCGCGCCGCCTTCATGCCTTAACGCGCTCCCGCAGGGCTTAACGCTCGCGGAGGGCCGTATCGCGCGCCCGCATGATCGGGTTCAGCAGATATTCGAGCACCGTCTTGTGCCCCGTCAGGATATCCACCGTCGCGGTCATGCCCGGAATGATCGGCAGCGGCTTATCCTCGGTGCCGAGGAAGTTGCGGTCCGTGCGCAGGCGGATGCGGAAGAAATGCTCGCCCTTCTCGTTCTGGATCGAGTCCGCGCTGATCTCCTCGACCACCGCGTCCAGCCCCCCATAGGAGCTGAAGTCATAGGCGGTGATCTTCACCACGGCCGCCTGCTTCGGGCGGATGAAAGCGATGTCCGAGGGGCGGATCTGCGCTTCGACCAGGAGGGTGTCCTCGATCGGCACCACCTCGATGAGCGACTGGCCCGGCTGGATCACGCCGCCGATGGTGCGGATCTTGATCTCCTTGATGGTGCCGTGGACCGGCGAACGCACTTCGGTTCGCGTGACGCGATCCTGGTTCGCATTCAGCTCTTCCTGCGTTGCGATCAGCTCGACCTTCATTTTCGAGATGTCCTGCGACGCCTCGGTGCGGAACGTGGTCTCGCGCTCCTCCAGGCGCTTCTGCGCCTCGGCGACGGCGGATTCGGCGCGGGGCCGCGCCATCGCGGTCGCGTTGATGTCCGCCTTCATGTCGTTCACCTGCCGCTCGAGGCGCAGGAGATCGACCTTGGACACGATGCCCTGGGCCGCCAGCGGCTTGGTGATCTGAAGCTCCTGGTTGGCGAGATTGAAGGATTCGCGCAGCCCGCCCTCCTTCGATTTCAGCTCCTGAAGCTCCTGGTTCCGCTGGTCGAGCTGGTCCTGAAGGATCGCCAACTGGGAATCGAGCTGCTGCTGGCGCACGTCGAAGAGCTGCATCTCGGCCTGCGCCACCTCCGGCGCGGCGTTGAGCAACTCGTCGTCGAACTTGATCTCGCTCGAGTCCTTCAGCCCGTTCACCTCGGCTTCCAGCCGTGCGACGGTGGCCAGCAGCGACAGGTAGCGCTGGCGGAGCTCACGGAGGCGGGATTCCGCCACGGTGTTGTCGATCCGCATCAGGACCTGGCCCTTCTCGACGATCGAGCCTTCCGAGGTCAGCACCTCGGCGAGGATGCCGCCCTCGAGATTCTGGATCACCTGGACCTGGCTCGAAGGAATGACGCGCCCGTCGCCGCGCGTAACTTCGTCCAGCACCGCCCAACTCGACCAGGCGAGGAAGGCCAGCATCGCAAGCGCGACCACCGCCAGCAGGATGTGGGCAAAACGGCGAATGACGCGCCGGTCGATGTCCGTGGGATCGACCCAGTCGTCGTAGGTTTGCGCCGATGGCAACAGCCGCATGATGGGGACCTCGGGTGGTGTATTAAGCTTCGGCCGCGCGGACGCGACCCTTCATCAGCGCGTCCAGCACCGTCGCCTTCGGGCCGTCGGCGACGACCTTGCCGCCATCCATGACGATCAGCCGATCGACCAGCGACAGCATCGAATTGCGATGCGTCACCAGCACCAGCGTCTTGCCGGGCATATACTGGGCGAGCCGCATCTTGAAGGTGTTCTCGGTGCTGTTGTCCATGTGGCTGGTCGGCTCGTCCAGCACGAGCACCGGCGGATTCATCAGCAAGGCGCGTGCGATCGCGACCGCCTGGCGCTGGCCGCCCGAGAGATAGCGCCCGTTTTCGCCGACCTGCATGTCGTAGCCGTGCGGATGGGTGCGCACGAAGGAATCGACGCCGGCGACGGTCGCCGCGCGGATCACCGAGGCCTCGTCCACATAGGGAGCGCCGATCGTGATGTTGTCCTTGACCGAGCCGTAGAAGAGATGGGCGTCCTGCAGCACGCAGCCGATGTTGCGGCGCAGGTCGGACGGGTCGAGCTGGCGGATGTCGGTGTGGTCCATCAGCACCGCACCGCTCTCGGGCTCGTAGAGATTGAGGATCAGCCGCTCCATGGTGGTCTTGCCCGAGCCGATGCGGCCGACGATCGCGACGCGCTCCCCGGCCGCGATGTTGAAGGAGACGCCGTCGAGCGCCGCCCCTTCCTGGCCCGGATAGCGGAACACCACGTTGCGGAACTCGATCGAGCCTTCCATATGCGGCCGGCGCAGGAAGTCCTTCCCGACCGGGCGTTCGTCCGGAAGGTTCATCAGCTTGTTGAGGCCCTTGAGCGAGCTCCAGGACTGGTTGAGACGAACCAGCATGCTGGCGATCTGGCCGAGCGGCGCCATGGCGCGGCCGACCAGCATCGAGGTCGCCACCATGGCGCCCATCGTCATCAGGCCCTCCGCGGTGCGATAGACGCCCCAGATGATCGTCGCGAGGGTGGTGAAGCTGAGCGCGAACGAGACGAAATTGACCGAGAACATGCTCCAGAAGCGCGCCTTGGTCGTGGTATTGACGAGCGCCTCGACATAGCCGTCCCAGTCGCGCTGCCGGCGTCCCTCGGCGCCCGCCACTTTCACGGAATCGAGCCCGGCGATGCTTTCGACGAGTACCGCGTGCTTCTGCGCGCCTTGCCGGTAGGAGGCTTCCGACGCCTTGCGCATCGGCACCTGCACCAGGAGGCTCACGATGATGACCACCGGGATCATGATCAGCGGCACCACCGCGATCGGCCCCGCAATCAGCGAGATCACGAAGATGAAGAGGAACAGGAACGGCAGGTCGACGATGGCGGCGAGCGACGCCGAGGTGAAGAAGTCGCGCAGCGGTTCGAATTGCGACACGTAGTTGGCGAAGGCGCCGGAGGATTGCGGCGCCGAATCCATGCGGATGCCGAGCACATGCTGGAAGATGCGCGCCGAGATCTTGCGATCGAGCGAGGTGCCGCTGCGGTCGAGGAAATAGCCGCGTAGCTGGCGCATGCCGAACTCGAAGCCATAGGCGACCGAGACGCCGATCGCGAGCACCCAGAGCGTGTCGAACGCGCGGTTCGGAACGACGCGGTTATAGACCGACATCACGAATACCGGCGAGATGACCGCGAAGATGTTCAGCACCAGCGAGGCGATGATCACCTCCATGTAGATCGGCGAGAACTGCTTGACCGCGCCCCAGAACCAGGAGTTCTGCTGATCGACCGCGAGCTCGCCCGAACGGGAATCGAGCCTGATCTTCGGTCGCGCAATGATGCAGGTGCCGTAATAACGGTCATCGAGCGACGTGATCGAGATGCGCTGGCTGCCTTCGATGTTCTCCGGCGTCGCGATCTCCGCGAAATCGCCCTCCCGCCGCAGCAGCACGCAGGCCTGCTTGTCCTTGAGGATGAGGACGCAAGGCAGCGCCAGGTCGGGGATCGCTTCGAGCTTACGCTTCGAGATGTTGGCGGCGAGGCCGATGCGCTCGGCGGCGCGCAGGAAGAGATCGGGCGTCAGCCCCTCTTCCTTGACCGGCAGGCCGCTCGACAACGCCGACGGCGAGCGCGGCGCGCCGTAGAGCCGGGACAGGATGACCAGCGTCTGAAGGAGCGGATCCTCGCGTTCTACAGGCCCGGAATACTCGACCGGTACAGCCGAGGGCTGGGCCTTCTGAACGGCGGTGTCCATGACATGTCCTTTGCTGGTGGCGACCCAATCTGTCGTCGCAGCCTTAGATTCTGGTTAATTTCTTGCATAGGCCCGGCGGCATCCCCGCCGGCGCGCTCGGCTTTATAGCCGATCTCGCCATGCAGTTAAAAGCGAACAGATGAGATTTCATCTCATTTCCGGACGGCAATGCGTTGCGATGACGGGTTTGCTGTCGAAGGAACGGTGTCCCCTAAACGCCGCCTTGCGAGCCCTTCGAGAAGGCCCGGTGCGACGATTGCGGGATAGAGTGGGAAGCCGCCACCCCGCTTGCAAGGAACTGGATCACAAGTTGCTCTAAAGAGCGGCCCAAGCGGCAGTTCAGGCGCGCCAAAAATCTTCCGCCGACGAGAGGCGCGGTGTGGGGAATGCTGCGGAGGGGTGGGTGCCGGGCCGTTCAGGCCGGCAGGGACGCGATCGTGATCTCGACGTCGGATGTGTAATAAAGCTTCATCCCGCCTTCGAACGCGTAGAAGGAGAGACCGTCCACATTGAACCCGTCGGCGGTCATGTGGCTCGCCGCGACGCCGATCTCGGCGATGCGCTGGTCGGTCATGAGGCTGAGATGCAGATGGCCCTGCTGCGCCTGCACCACGATCTCGCCATTGGCGTCGGGCAGCAGGTCCTGCAGCGACAGCACGATGTGATCGGCGTTGGCATCGGCCGGAACGACGCCTTCTTCACCGCCGCTGGCGGTGTCGATCGCATCATCGCCGTTCTCAAGCGCGCTCATCGTTTCACACCTTGGGCCCGCATCGACGCAGGGCTGGCGATCCCGCTTCGAAGCCGGCAGTCACGTCGTCAAATCTTCGGTGCCCGCACGGCTTCTATTTGAGAACATTATCGCTAAATGCGAACTTTATCAATGGCTGCCGGAACCGGTTCTTAACCATTCCAACCATTACCCGCCGGGGCCGCGATCGACCATGATCAGGAACGAGTTGCCGCCGCCCCGGTCGAAGCTGCCCGGACAGAGATTGACCCGGGCCGTCACGACCCGGCCCGGCCGCAGGTAGAGGATGCGCCCCTGGAAGATTCGATGAGAGCCATTATCGAATTCTTCCAATATCTTATCGAGCGGCATCTGACAGCGGACCTGAATGTAATTGGTGAGCGGCTTGCCCACCAACGCCGCTTCATCCGTGCCCATCCAGTGTTGCGCCGCGGCGTTGGTACGCTGGATGAGCTGGGCCCGCGAAACCGCGATGACCGGCGACGGGCAGGCATCCACGATCACGCCGATCGGTACGCCCTGGCTCGTGAGGCTGCGCTCGTCGAGCTCCCGTTCCGCCTCCTGCAGCCGGTCCAGGGTCGCGGTCATGCAGAAATTGCGCAAGGCATTGGTCAGATTGGCGGTCGGCGGCACGCCGACGGCGATCTCTCCCACCAGCTGGTTGAGCCGGAGGCCTCGATCCTGCGCCAGCCCCTCGAGCCGATCCCATACGACGGGATCGAGCTTGATCGAGAAGCGACGGCCGCGATGCTGGACGATCCGGTGGCGCATCTATGCATTGTAGTGTGAGCATCTGGAAAATTGCCAGCGTCGCCCCGCCGCGCTCCGGTCCTAACGGGTTCGACTCCAAAGGCTTTTAAGAATTGTTAACTATCCGCAGGCTGAATGGCGCTGCAGCTTAGGAAAGTCATCATGAAAGAGGCCGATTTGTCGAAGGCCAAGACCGCGCCGGCCAACGAAACCGTCGAGTTCATGCGGTCGGATCTCGAGATGATCCGCGTCTACGAGGATCTGATCGACCTGCTGTTGACCAAGCGCATCATCATGCTGACCGATTTCCCGCCGGCCGCGCAGGAAAAGCTGCTGAACCGGAAGAAGCTGCGCAGCAGCCTCGCCTCCTTCGCCGAGGTCATCGGCGCCGAAGAGGATGGCGGCCCCCTCTGACCCGGATGGGAAAGGCGGCACCGCGTTCCCGGGCGCCGCGCCGCCGCAGCCTAAGATACCGCTTCGATCAGCCGCGCCGCGATCTCGTCCTGCTGCTCCATGTCGAGATAGGCATGCATGGGCAGGCTCAGCACCTCGCGCGCCAGTCGCTCCGTCACCGGAATCCCGACGCAGGGGAAGGCGGCATAGGCCGGCTGCGCGGATAGCGACCGCGGATAGTGGATCGCCGTCGGCACGCCGCGCTCGCGCAGACGCTGCGCAACCGCATCGCGGTTGCGCACGCGGATCGTGTATTGCGCCCAGACCGAGCGAGCGCCCGGGCGGATATGCGGGAGCGTCACCCGCTCGCCGAGCATCGCGCCGTAGCGCTCCGCAACGATCTGCCGCTTCTCGATCTCGTCCTGGAAGATCTCGAGCTTCGCGAGGAGCACCGCCGCCTGGAGACTGTCGAGACGACTGTTCACGCCGATCCGGTGGTGATCGTACCGGTCCTCGCCCTGCCCGTGCATGCGCAAGGAGCGATAGAGGCCGGCAACCGCGCCGTCGGCCGTCATCAGGGCGCCGCCATCGCCATAGCAGCCGAGCGGTTTCGAGGGAAAGAAGCTGGTGCAGGTGACGTCGCCCCAGCCGCCGACCGGCCGATCGTTCAGGCTCGCGCCGAAACTCTGCGCCGCATCGGCGACCAGGTAGAGGTTGTGGCGCTGGGCGATCGGCCGGAGCGCCGGATAGTCCGCCGGCTGGCCGAAGAGGTCGACCGCCACGACCGCGGCCGGCCGCAGCCCCAGGCGTTGCGCCGCGCCGATCGCCGCCTCGAGGCTGGCCGGATCGAGCGTGAAATCGCTCTCGCGGACATCCGCGAAAACGGGCGTCGCACCCGCCAGCACGACCGCCTCGGCGGCCGCGACGAAGGTGAAGGCCGGCACGATCACGGCATCGCCCTGGCCGATGCCGCGGGCTCGCAGGGCAAGGTTCAGCGCGTCGGTGCCGTTGGCGCAAGTGACCACATGCGGAACGCCGCTCCAGCCGGCGAGCTTCTGCTCGAGCTCGGCGACCTCGGGGCCGAGGACGAAGTTGCCGTGGCCGAGGACGCGCTGGATCGCAGCATCGATGCGTCCCGCAAGGCGGGCGCGCTGGGCTTGCAGATCGACGAAGCGGATGGCAGGGGCCGGGCGTGCGGCCAAGGGGCGTTCAAGCAAATTCGGACACTCTGCCGTGGGGGCTGCCCCCCAAGGGCAGCAAAGTGCCGTTATACCGCCAGAAATGGCAGCGGGCGACGGTTTTCCGGCAGATGGGCGTGGCAACGCCTAGACCCGCCGGGCGGCCGGCAGCGTTGAAAGCCGCGCTTCGATCGCCGAACGCCACGGCAGGCTTGGCTGAGCGCCACGCTCCAGACAGGCAAGGCCGCCGGCAACGCTCGCCCAGCGCAGCGCTTCGGCAACCCCGTCGCCGCGGTCGAGACCGGCCGCGAAGACGCCGGTGAAGGCATCGCCCGCGCCGGTGCTGTCGATCGGATCGATCGCCAAGGCATCGATTCGCCATGCCTCGTCCGGGCCGATCGCAAGCGCGCCCTTTGCGCCGCAGGTTACGACCGTCGCGATACCGTTCAGCGCCAAATGACGCGCAGCGGCCTCCGGCGTACCGGTCTGGCCGCCGACGATCGTGGCGGCCGTCGCGACTTCGATCTCGTTGACCACGAGCCAGTCGAGGCTCGCGAGCGTCGCGCGATCCACCCCCAGCGCAGGCGCGAGATTGAGAATAGTGCGCAGCCCGCGGCTCTTCGCGCGCGCGAGCAGCCGGCCGTTCTCGGCCGCCGGCACTTCCATCTGAAGCAGGAGGGTATCGCCCGCGCGCAGGGCCGCATCCTCGAGCTGTGCCGCCCGCGCTTCGCGATTGGCGCCGGCCGCGACGAGGATCTGGTTCTGCCCGCGGCCATCCACCGCGATGAAGGCGGCGCCCGTGGCGGTGTCGACCCTGGCCACCCGCGACACATCCACCCCGTCGGTTTCGAGCTCCGCGAGCGCGATTTCGGCGAAGCCGTCGCGGCCGACCGCCCCCGCCATGCGAACCTCGGCGCCAGCGCGCCTCGCGGCGAGCGCCTGATTCGCGCCCTTTCCGCCCGCCGCCATGCTGTAGCCGCCGCCGATCACGGTTTCGCCGGCCACCGGCAGCCGCTCGACAGGAAGGATCAGATCGACGTTGAGCGAGCCGAAGACGGTGATCATGCGAAGCGCGCTTCGAGCCGCCTCGGTTCGGGCGTCGGATAGAGCAGCAGCCGGTCGCCGCTCAGGCTTCGCACCTGGCCGCTCAGCAGAAGACCCTTCGGCAGACGGCCGCCGAACCCGATCCACCGGCCCTCGGCCGCGACCGGCGGCAGGGTCAGGGCGACGCGGTCCGGTTCGATCTCGATCTCCGCAAGCCGTCCGACGAGATTCGTTTCGAGGCAGGTCTCGCCGGCGACGCGAAGGCCGAGCACGCCGTCGATGCTCTCGATCGCCGTCGAGCCTGCCGGTGTGAGCATCGGCCCCAGATGCAGCGGCGTTCCGTCGTGCCGGATTTCCCACCCGCCCCACGGGTTGCAGTCGCAGCGATCGGCGACCGCGATGTAGGGCATCAGCGCGCCCCAGCCATAGAAGGGGTCGGTATCGGGCTGATCCATTGCGGCGCCGGTGACCGCGTTGAAGTTCTCCGGGCAGCGGCGAAAGCGCCGCCACTCGCCCATGAAGAGGCGATAGCCGTTGTCCGCGAGCGCCGCCGCCTCGCCCTCGAACCCGGCACGCCGGAGGCTGTGCCAGACGAGGAAATTGAGCGGCGGCCAGATGCGGCCGCGCCAATAGACATTCTCCGGAAAGGCCGGATCGTCGCGCGCGACGGACGGCAGCATCCAGTGCCCGCCGAATTTTCCCGGATCGGCCAGCAGGCGAAGCATTGCCGCCGCCTGATCGGGACGCGCCGCCCCCGCCAGCAACGGATAGAAGCTCGTCGGCGCGAGGCTGCGCACGAAGCGGCCGGACCAGAGACGATTGGCGAAGACCTGCCGCTCCGGATCCCAAAGCCGGTCCGCGATACGAGCGCGCAGTTCGGCGACGCGCGCCTCCAGGCGACCGGCCGTCGCCCCGTCGCCCAGCCGTCGCGCGATCTTCGCCAGCATCTCGCCATCGAGCGCGATCAGGCTGTTCAGCCCGACATCGGCGCAATCGAGCGTGCCGTGCCGCGGATCGAGTACGGCTTCGTCGTGGGTCGGCGAATTGTCCATGCTGGACTCGTCCTTCGCCGCGAGCTTCGTGCCGCGATAGAGCCCCTCGCCCACCCCCGGCGAGGTGCCGTATTCGAGCAGCCCGTCGCCATTGCCGTCGCGCATCCGCCACCACCAGTCATGGTTGGCGAGGAGCGCGCGATAGCCGAGCTCGAGGATGTCGACGGCGCCGCTGCGCTGATAGATCAGCCAGAGCACGAAGCTGCAGATCGGCGGCTGCGAACGATCGACCCACGCATCGTTGCCGGTCAGGAGGCAGGGCAGATTGCCGGCCGGCGTCTGTCCGGCCAGCACCGCCCGGAGATTTTCCCGCGCCACATCGAGGTCGAAGGGCGACGCCATCAGCGCGTGGTAGAAGATGTCGTCGAGCCAGACGCCCCAGCCGCCGAACTTCTGCGCCACCCAATGCCGGCTGAGCGAGGTGTAGGGTCGCCGGTTCACGGGGTCCCAGACGGTGTTCCAGGCGATCACGTCGCGCACCGCTGCAAGCGCCGACTGCGGCGCCTCGCGCGGCGCCGTCGGGGGCGGCTGCCGCGGGCGCTCGACGGTCGTCGCCTGTGCCCCCTGCCGGCCGAGCGCGATCGAGAACCGGCCCTTGGCGCATTCCTCCAGATTGAAGCGCAGCACCGCGAATTCGCCCTCGATGCCGCGCGATTCGAGGAAGAAGTACCC
>CAZMUZ010000095.1:0-14670 GCA_964569315.1 uncultured Rhodospirillaceae bacterium
ATCCTCGACCCCGCCATCTTCGCCGAGCTCGCCCGCCACGAACGCGGCGCCGGCAACGAGATCCAGCTCACCGATGCGATGGCGAAGCTGATCGGCCGGCAGCCCTTCCACGGCTATCGCTTCGTCGGACGCCGGTTCGATTGCGGCGACAAGGCCGGTTTCATCGAGGCCACCATCGCTTACGCGCTCGAACATGCGACGATCGGCAAGGCGACGCGCGACATGGTGCGCCGCTTCGCCGAGGGGATCGAGCACGACGGCGCCTGAGGGGAAGACCGGGCGACGGGATGCCGATGATGACGGCGTGCGGGAAGCGTTCTCCTGTCGGGGGAGCGGCGGTGCGCCGGCCGCGATCGATGGCGGGCGAAGAGCGGCTCCATTGCCGCGGCGCCGCCGCTGAAGAGGGGGTTCGGAGATGAAGGTCGTGATGATCGGCGCCGGCTATGTCGGCCTCGTCTCCGGCGCCTGTTTCTCGGAGTTCGGCCTCGATGTGATCTGCGTCGACAAGGATGCGGACCGCATCGAGGAGCTGCGCAAGGGGCGGATCCCGATCTTCGAGCCCGGCCTCGAGAATCTGGTCGGCGGCAATGTCCGCAACGGGCGGCTTTCCTTCACGACCGAGCTCAAGCCGGCGGTGGCCGGCGCCGATGCCGTCTTCATCGCGGTCGGAACGCCGAGCCGGCGCGGCGATGGCCATGCGGACCTGACTTATGTCTATCAGGCGGCGCGCGAGATTGCGGCGGCGATGACCGGCTATCTCGTGGTGGTGACGAAATCGACGGTGCCGGTCGGCACCGGTCGCGAGGTCGGGCGGATCATCGCCGAGGCGCGGCCCGACCTCGAGTTCGACGTGGTCTCGAACCCGGAATTCCTGCGCGAAGGCTCGGCGATCAACGATTTCATGCGGCCGGACCGCGTGGTGATCGGCGCCGAATCCGAGCGCGCGCGCGAGGTGATGCGGCGGCTCTACCGGCCGCTCTACCTGATCGAGACGCCGATCGTCTTCACCGGGCTCGAAACCTCGGAGCTCATCAAATACGCGGCGAACAGCTTCCTCGCCGCCAAGATCACCTTCATCAACGAGATCGCGGATCTTTGCGAGAAGGTGAATGCCGACGTGCATGACGTGGCGCGCGGCATCGGCCTCGACGGGCGCATCGGCCGCAAGTTCCTCCATCCGGGGCCGGGCTATGGCGGCTCCTGCTTCCCGAAGGACACGCTGGCGCTGGTGAAGACCGCCCAGGACGCCGGCGCGCCGCTCAGCATCATCGAGGCGGTCGTCGCCGCCAACGAGCGCCGCAAGGCACGGATGGCCGACGCGGTCGTCGCCATCTGCGGCGGATCGGTCAAGGGCAAGCGCATCGCCGTGCTCGGCCTCACCTTCAAGCCCAATACGGACGACATGCGCGACAGCCCGAGCCTCGCGATCCTGCCGGCGCTCCAGGCGGCCGGCGCGACGCTGGCGGCCTTCGATCCGGAAGGCATGGCGGAGGCGAGGAAGCTGATGCCCGGGATCGCCTATTGCGCCACTGCCGAGGAAGCGATGACGGGTGCCGACGCGCTGCTGCTGCTCACCGAATGGAACGAGTTCCGCGCGCTCGATCCGCAGCGCATCAAATCGCTGCTCCGCACGCCGGTTGTGATCGATTTGCGCAATGTCTACAACCCGGCTGACATGCGCGCGGCCGGCCTGCACTATTCGAGCGTCGGCCGCCCCTAGGCTCCCCCCATCCCAAGGCCCCTCCGATGAGCGCGCGTCATCGCTTCGATCCGTCCGTCCTCCGCGAATACGACATTCGCGGCATCGTCGGCAGCACCCTCGCGCCGGCCGACGCAACGGCCGTCGGCCGCGCCTTCGGTACGGTTCTCCTCGAGGCGGGCGCCGGCACGGTCGCCGTCGGCTATGACGGCCGGCGGAGCTCGCCCGAGCTCGAAGCGGCGCTGGTCGAGGGTCTGCGCGATGCGGGGATCGAGGTCTGGCGGGTCGGGCTCGGCCCCACCCCCATGCTCTATTTCGCGACGACGGTGCTGGGCGCCGGCGGCGGCGTCATGGTGACGGGCTCGCATAATCCGCCGACCCATAACGGCTTCAAGATGATGCTCGGCAAGCGCTCCTTCTTCGGCGCCGACATCAAGCGGCTCGGGGAGATCGCGGCGGGCGGCGCCTATCGTTCGAAGGGCGCCCGGGGCGCCGCGATCGAGAAGCCGGTGCTCGACCGCTATGTGGAGCGGCTCCGCCAGGACTATCGCGGCGGCCGGGCGCTGACGGCCGTGTGGGATGCGGGGAACGGCGCCGCCGGCGAGGCGATGGCCCGTCTCGTGCGCCAGCTTCCCGGCAATCACACCCTCCTCAACGAGACGATCGACGGCACCTTTCCCGCCCATCATCCGGACCCGACCGAGCCGAAGAACCTGCGCCAGCTCCAAGCCGCGGTGGCGGCCGAGAAGGCCGATCTCGGCATCGCCTTCGACGGCGACGGCGACCGCATCGGGGTGGTGGACGGCAAGGGCAGGATCCTCTGGGGCGACCAGCTCATGATCCTGCTCGCGCGCGACCTGCTCGCCGAGAAGCCGGGCTCGACCGTGATCGCCGACGTGAAGGCGAGCCAGGCGCTTTTCGACGAAGTGGCGCGGGCCGGCGGCAAGCCGCTGATGTGGCGGACCGGCCATTCCCTCATCAAGTCGAAGATGGCGGAGACCGGGGCGCCGCTCGCGGGCGAGATGAGCGGCCATATCTTCTTTGCTGACCGCTATTACGGCTATGACGATGCGCTCTATGCGGCGGTACGGCTGCTTTCGCTGCTGGCCCGGAGCCGGCAGTCGCTGACCGAGATGCGCGACGGCCTGCCGCATCTGGTGAACACGCCGGAGCTCCGCTTCCCCTCGACCGACGAGCGCAAGTTCGCCGTGGTGGCGGAGGTGAAGGCGCGCCTCGCGCAGGCCGGCGCCCAGGTTTCCGACATCGACGGGGTGCGGGTCACCACCCCCGACGGCTGGTGGCTGCTCCGTGCCTCGAATACGCAAGCCGTGCTGGTGGTGCGCTGCGAGGCGAGGGACGCGGCCGGGCTCGAGCGGTTGAAGCAGGCCGTCGTCGCGGCGCTGGCGGCGAGCGGTGTCGAGGCGCCTGGCTTCGTCTGACGCTTGCGTCCGATCGCCGCGGGCGAGGGAGCGCGCTCGCCGATCGGCAAGGTCCTGTCGGAAAACAAGGCGGGAAAGACCGCGGGCGCCGCGGCCGGGCGGTCAGTTCGAGCCGCCCATCGCGGCTTCGGCGACCCGCACGACGAGGCAGGCCGCGCTCTGCTGCTGGAGCTGCCGGCAGGCCTGCTCCGCTTCCTCGCGGGTGATCCCGACCAGGCGGGCGCGATAGAGCTTGCCGCTGTCTCCGTCGGAGGGCTCGACCGCAACATCCGCCGTGATGACCTCGCGCAGGGCCGCGGCGGCGTTGGTGGCGGCCAGATGGGCCGGGGCGAAGCGGCTGAAGGCGCCGACCTGGATGCCCCAGACCGCGTCCGGATTGGCCGCGGCGATGGTGGCCTCGAGCGCGGTGCTGTCGAGACTGGCGGCATAGCTCGCCGGAAGCTGGATGGCCGGCATCGGCGTCTCGGTACGGGTACCGGCTTCCGGATTGAGGACGGCGAGCGGTACGGCCGGCGCGGGCGGCTTCTCGCGCGGAACGATCCCGCTCGGCCCCTGGCTGGTGGCGACCTGGACGGTATCGCCGCCACCATCCACGCCGAAGCTGCGATCGAGCAGGCTCACCATCTGCGCGTCGCGCTTGGCCCAGGTGGAGCCGCCGAGCACCACGCCGATGAGACGCTGGCCGTCGCGCACCGCGGAGGTCACGAGATTGTAGCCCGAGGCGCGGGTGTAGCCGGTCTTGAAGCCGTCGGCGCCAGGATAGTTCAACACCACGCGATTATGCGTCGTGTAGGTGCGGCTGCCATATTTGAACTTCCGGGCGCCGAAATAGTGATAGTACTGCGGGTAATCCTGGAGCAGCGCGATCGCCAGCACCGCCATGTCGCGGGCCGTGGTGTGCTGCGCCGGGTCCGGCAGACCGTGCGGATTGCGAAAGACGGTGTTCCTCATGCCGATGACCCTGCCGGCCTCGGTCATCTTGCGCGCGAAGGCTTCCTCGCTGCCGGAGATCGCCTCGGCGACCACGGTGGCGACGTCGTTCGCGGACTGGATCACGAGCGCGAAGATCGCCGTCTCGACCTTGATGGTCGAGCCCTTGCGCAAGCCGAGCTTGGTGGCCGGCTGCGCGGCGGCATGGCCGGAGACCGGCAGCGCCTGGTCGAGCGTTATCTTGCCGTTCTCGATCGCGTTGAACAGCAAGTAGAGCGTCATCATCTTGGTGAGGGACGCCGGGTAATTGATCTTGTCGGCGTTCTTCGCATGCAGCACTTCGCCGGTCGCGGCGTCGACGATGATGTCGGCGTAGCCGGCGAAGGCGGGTGTCGGGCGGGCGAGCGCAACGGCAGCTCCGATCAGCAGCAAAAGCGCGATCAGAACAAAAGGAGTCCGCGTCCGGGGCGCTGTCCTCGCTAGGCGCATCCGCTCGTTCCCCATCCCCTCAATCCCGGCCGCCTCGCCGTCGCGACTCGATTCGAGAAGATAAAAAATCTCAGTATTCCGGTCAACCTAATAGCAAGCCCTTTAAGAATGCTTTAACGTCGGACCATCGAAACGCACGGACCTGACCGTACCCGCCCATCAATCGAATGCGCCCTTATCACCGACCTGTGCGCATCTGGCTTGGTGTGGCGCTCTCCCTCGCGATCGGCGCCTGCGCCTATCACGGCGACTTCAACGATCCGATCCAGCGGCGGCTGCAATGGTTCAGCCTGCTCGACGGGGGCGACATCCGCGCCGCCTGCGCGGCCGGATCGCTCGATCGCTACCGGCTCGTCTATAACGCGCGCTATTCCGAGCAGGTGCGGATCTACGAGATCACGGCCGATGGCGCGGGCGGGGCCTATCTGGTGGCCCGGGCGCGCGGCGCCTCCACGAACCTGCTCGATTTCCGGATCGACGATCCGATGGGCATGTTCCGCTGGGACGAGTCGCAGGCGCGGCTGACGCCCGAGGAATTCGTCGCCTTCAAGTCGCGGCTCGATCTGGACGGCTTCGGCGCGCCGCCCGTCGGCGACCGCTTCTCCTCCACCCAGTTCTACTGGGTGGCGAGCGGCTGCCAGGACGGCGTCCACAAGTTCGGCGCCTGGCGCTACCCCTCCGACCGCTTCCGCGCGATGACCGTGCCGGCCTTCCTCTTCGCCAAGGACAAGACCGGTCGCCCGGTCAACGAGCCGCGCGGCGTCGGCGGCGGCGACTATGCGGGTTCGCCCGGCCGCACCGGCGAGAGCGGCAGCGACGCGCCGTTCCTCATCACCATCGAGGCCGATGGCCTCGGCGGGACGCCGCGATGAAGGCCGGCCGGTCGCATCCTGCCGACCGGCACGCGACGGTGCCTGCTACTTACGCCGGCGAAACCGCCCGCCGGGGTATCCGTCGCCGGCGGCCGCCGCTAAGAATTGCTTCAAGAAGCGCGCGCAAAGTCGTGATGGCGGCCCGACGGCAACGGCCCTTTTACCGCGCTGCGGCAATTCCATATATTAGGGGCGCCAATCGACGGCTCGGGCAATGACCAAGGCCTGACAACGAGGGTCGGGCAAGGAATGAGCGGGACCGATAGGAACGACAGAGACGATCGCGAGACGGGGATCGTCGTCAAGAGCAAGGCCAAGACGAAGAAGCCCTCGATGTACAAGGTGCTTCTGCTCAACGACGACTACACCCCGATGGAGTTCGTGGTGCATGTGTTGGAGCGTTTCTTCAACAAGACCCGCGAGGACGCGACGCGAATCATGCTGCATGTTCATCGCCGGGGCGTCGGCGTTTGCGGTGTCTATACCTACGAGGTGGCAGAAACCAAGGTGAACCAGGTCATCGACTTCGCACGCAAGCACGAGCATCCGCTGCAATGCACGTTGGAGAAGGAGTAGCCCGCCCATGCTGTCCCCCAATCTGGAACAGACGCTGCACCGGGCGCTCGCCTACGCCAACGAGCGGCGGCACGATTTCGCGACCCTCGAGCATCTGCTGCTGGCGCTGGCCGACGACCAGGACGCGGTCGCCGTCATGCGGGCCTGCAATCTCGACGTCGAGCGGCTGAAGCGCGAGATCGCCGACTATATCGACAACCAGCTATCCAACCTGGTCGGCCCCAGCCCGCGCGACGCGAAGCCGACCGCCGGATTCCAGCGCGTGTTGCAGCGCGCCGCCATCCATGTGCAGTCCTCGGGCCGCGAGGAGGTGACGGGGGCCAACATCCTCGTCGCGCTGTTCTCCGAGCGCGAGAGCCATGCGGTCTATTTCCTGCAGGAGCAGGACATGTCGCGGCTGGATGCGGTCAACTACATCAGCCACGGCATCGCCAAGAGCCGCGCCAAGACCGAGACGCGCCGCGTCAACGGCGCCGACGCCGAGGCGCAGCAGGAGAAGAACGCCAAGACCGGCAGCGAGGCGCTCGACGCCTACTGCGTCGACCTCAACAAGAAGGCGCGCGCCGGCAAGATCGACCCGCTGATCGGCCGCGAGGCGGAGATCGACCGCACCATCCAGATCCTTTGCCGCCGCTCCAAGAACAACCCGCTCTATGTGGGCGATCCGGGCGTCGGCAAGACCGCCATCGCCGAGGGCTTGGCGCGCCGCATCGTGCGGGGCGAGGTGCCGGACGTGCTGAAGAACGCCACGATCTACGCGCTCGACATGGGTTCGCTGCTCGCCGGCACGCGCTATCGCGGCGATTTCGAGGAGCGGCTGAAGGCGGTGCTCTCCGAGCTCGAGGCGATGGAAGGCTCGGTGCTCTTCATCGACGAGATCCATACGGTGATCGGCGCCGGCGCGACCTCGGGCGGGGCGATGGACGCCTCCAACCTGCTGAAGCCGGCGCTCCAGAGCGGGGCGCTGCGCTGCATCGGCTCGACCACCTACAAGGAATACCGGAACTATTTCGAGAAAGACCGGGCCCTCGTCCGGCGCTTCCAGAAGATCGACGTGCAGGAGCCGACCCTCGAGGACGCGGTCAAGATCCTGCAGGGCCTCAAGCCCTATTACGAGAAGCACCATCGCGTCCGCTACACGGCCGACGCCGTGCGCACCGCGGTGGAGCTCGCGTCGCGCTACATCAACGACCGCAAGCTCCCCGACAAGGCGATCGACGTGATCGACGAGGTGGGAGCGGCGCAAATGCTGCTGCCCGAGCACAAGCGCAAGAAGACCATCACCGTGAAGGACGTCGAGGCGGTCATCGCCACCATGGCGCGGATCCCGCCCAAGAGCGTCTCGCGCGACGACAAGTCGGTGCTGCAGAACCTGGAGCGCGACCTGAAGACGATGGTGTTCGGCCAGGACGATGCGATCGCCGCGCTCGCCGCGGCGATCAAGCTCGCCCGCGCGGGCCTGCGCGAGCCCGAGAAGCCGATCGGCAGCTACCTCTTCTCCGGCCCGACCGGCGTCGGCAAGACCGAGGTGGCGCGCCAGCTCGCCCGCTCGCTCGGGATCGAGCTCATCCGCTTCGACATGTCGGAATATATGGAGCGGCACACCGTATCGCGGCTGATCGGCGCGCCTCCGGGCTATGTCGGCTTCGACCAGGGCGGCCTCTTGACCGATGCGATCGACCAGCATCCGCACGCCGTGCTGCTGCTGGACGAGATCGAGAAGGCGCACCCCGATCTCTTCAACCTGCTGCTGCAGGTGATGGATCACGGCAAGCTCACCGACCATAACGGCAAGTCGGTGGATTTCCGGAACGTGGTGCTGATCATGACCACCAACGCCGGCGCGGCCGAGATGGCCAAGACGGCCATGGGCTTCGGCCGCGAGACGCGCGAGGGCGAGGATGCGGAGGCGATCACCCGCATGTTCACCCCGGAGTTCCGCAACCGGCTCGATGCGACCATCACCTTCCGCAACCTCACGCCGGAGATCGTGGCGCGGGTGGTGGACAAGTTCGTGATGC
Source organism: uncultured Rhodospirillaceae bacterium (assembly GCA_964569315.1). Classification (GTDB taxonomy): domain Bacteria; phylum Pseudomonadota; class Alphaproteobacteria; order Dongiales; family Dongiaceae; genus CADEFF01. The sequence continues at coordinate 8,027 of CAZMUZ010000095.1, forward strand.
AGCTCGAGGTCCAGCTCGCCGACCGCAACGTCACGATCGAGCTTTCGGAGGCGGCCCGCGACTGGCTCGCCAAGAAGGGCTTCGACCCGCTGTTCGGCGCGCGGCCGCTCGCCCGCGTCATCCAGGACAGCATCAAGAAGCCGCTCGCCGAGGAGCTGCTCTTCGGCAAGCTCGAGAAGGGCGGCACGGCGCGGGTCGAAGTCGCGGACGGACGCCTCGTCTTCACCTTCGTCGAGGCGAAGACGCCACGCGCCAACGAGGGCGAGACCGGAAAGCACCGCTCGCCGGAGCCGAAAGAGCCCGAACTCGCGAAATAGCCTGCGGCAGGATCGGGGCGGTCCTTCCCGCGCGGAAGGGCCGCCCTTTTCGTTCGGCCTCGAGCTGCCGCGTCAGCCCTGGCCTTCCTTCCGGAACGGGCTGTATTCGCCGAGGCCGGCGATCTCGGCGCGGATCGCCGCCGTCTCGCGCCGCAGGAAATCGGCCACGGCGTCGCGGAAGCGCGGATCGGCGATCCAGTGGGCGCTGGTGGTCTCGACCGGCAGATAGCCGCGCTGGATCTTGTGCTCGCCCTGCGCGCCCGCTTCGACGACCGCAAGCCCGCGCTCGATCGCGAATTCGATCGCCTGGTAGTAGCAGGCCTCGAAATGCAGGAAGCGGTAGTCGCCGTCGCAGCCCCAGTTGCGGCCATAGAGCCGGTCGCGGCCGATGAGGTTGAGCGCGCCGGCGACCGGCCGCCCGCGATCCTCCGCCATCACCAGCATCACGCGATCGGCCATGCGCTCGCCCAGCAGCTCGAAGAAGCGCCGGGTAAGGTAGGGATGCCCCCACTTATGCTCGCTGGTCGCGATATAGCAGCGGAAGAAGGCGGCCCAGTGCCGCGGCTCGATCGCCGTGCCGGTGAGGCGCAGCAGCCGGATGCCGCTCTCCGCGACCTCGCGCCGTTCCTTGCGGATCGCCTTGCGCTTCCGCGCGTTCAACGCCCCGAGGAATCCCTCGAAATCGGCATAGGCCTCGTTGCGCCAGTGATACTGATGGCCGTGCCGCAGCAGGAAGCCGGCGCCGCCGAGCGCCGCCGCATCCTCCGGGCCGACGAAATTCGCATGAAGCGAGGAGACCTCGAGCTGCTTTGCGGCCGCGACCAGCCCCTCCAGCAGAAGCGCCGCGGCGCGCGCGGCTTCGGGGCCCGGCCGCACAAGAAGCCGGGGGCCGGGGACGGGCGTGAAGGGCACCGCCACCAGCAGCTTCGGATAGTAGCGGCCGCCGGCGCGTTCATAGGCCTGTGCCCAGCCCTGGTCGAACACATACTCGCCATAGGAGTGGGATTTGACATAAAGCGGCGCTGCAGCGAGCAGGCGCCCGTTCGCGTCTTCGACGAGAAGGGGGCGTGCCGACCAGCCGCTGTCGCCGCCGACCGAGCCGCTATCCTCGAGGGCGGTCAGGAAGGCGTGGCTGAGGAAGGGATTCCCGTCGCCGGCGCAGGCATCCCACGCCTCGGCTGCGAGGCTGCCGATGCCGTTCGCCAGCCTGATCCGATAGGGCTCGCCGCCGTCGGCCATTCTCGCCTGCGTCCTCCAAGTTCGACGATCTCCCGCGAAGAGGATGGGTAGGGAAGGGACGGGTGACAAGTGCGGCCCATCGCCGTCGCGCGGATCGCGTCGCCGAAAGGCGGCATGATAGCATGGGGCCATGAAGCGGCTGCTGGCGCTCGTCCTGCTCATCGCCTCGCTTCGCCCCGCCTTCGGCGACGCGCTGGAGGATGGCTGGGCCGCCTACAATGCGGGCGACTATGCGCGCGCCGTCGCGCTGTTCGAGCCTTTGGCCCGGTCTGGCGATCCCGAGGCGAATTATGCGCTCGGCCTCATTCACGCGAACGGGCTCGGCGTGCCGCGCGACGATGCGGTGGCGTCCGGTTATGTCTCGAATGCGGCCGAGGCGGGCTATCCCCCGGCGCAGGACCTGCTCGGCTACATGTACGATTTCGGTCTCGGCCTGCCGCAGAATCCCGATCTCGCCGAGCGCTGGTATCAGCGGGCGGTCGATGCCGGCGAGATCAACGCGATGAACAACCTCGCCTACTCATGGCTGAGCCGGGGGCGTCGGCTCGGCGAGGCGGCGGCGCTCATCGCCAACGCGGTCCGCGCGGCGCCCGAGGTCGCGGCCTATCTCGATTCGCTCGGCTGGCTGCTCTATCAGATGGGACATTACTACGAAGCCGTGCCGCCGCTTTGCGAGGCGGCGAAGCGCGACCCCGGCCATCCCGAGGTCGCGGCGCATCTCGGCGACGCCTATTGGCGGATCGGCAATACGCGCGAGGCCGAGCAGCAATGGCGCCATGCCCTCATGCTGGCGGAGGATCCGATGCTGCTCAGCGGCAATGGCGCCGATTTCCTGCATGGGGTGGGCGCCGCCGGGTGGCGGGCCGCCATGGCCGACCGCCTCGCCCGCGGCCTCGCCGATCCGCCGGTTCCCGCCGGCGCGCTGCCGGACGGCACCACCGGCGACCTGCCGATCGAGCCGGGCTGCGAGGTGCCGGTCTCCTGATCGCGTGCGCCAGATCCGTCAGGCGATCTCGAAGACCGCGTCCACCTCGACCGCGAGGTTGAGCGGCAGCACATTGACGCCGACCGCGCTGCGGGCGTGCTTGCCGGCATCGCCGAACACCTCGACCATCAGGTCGGAGACGCCGTTCGCCACCTTGGGCTGATCGGTGAAATCGGCGGTCGAGTTGACGAAGACGCCGAGCTTCACCACGCGCTTCACCCGGTCGAGATCGCCGCCGAGCGCCGCCTTCACCTGGGCGAGGACATTGAGGCCGCAGAGCCGCGCCGCCTGCTGGCCCTGCTCGACGCCAAACTCCTTGCCGAGCTTGCCAACGAACTTGAACTCCCCGTTCCAGACCGTGACCTGGCCCGCCGTGAAGACGAGATTGCCAACGATCACCGCCGGCACGTAGTTCGCGACCGGCGCCGCCGCCTTCGGCAGCTCGATCTTCTTGTCGGCGAGGAGGGTGTCGATACGGCGAGTCATGGCAGTCTCCCTGGGAATCGTCTGGAAAGCGTCGGCGGGGCGATGGATGCCGGCAGGATAGCGGGGAGAATGCCGCCCGGCCAGTGACCGCGGGCGGCAGCACCGCGGCGGATGGCCCCAGCCTGACGTCCGGGGCGCGGAATCCTTCACGCAGGCAGCGGCCGACGACAGGGGCGGTCGGCGACTTGGGCGCCGGCCGCACGCCCTCCCACATCCGGACGTCTAAAGGAGCGCTTCCTCCATCGGGAAGGTCGACAGAATCTCGCAACCGTCCTTGGTGACCAGGACTTGCTGCTCGAGCTTCACGCCATCGCGCTCGCCGACAGCGCCCATGTAGCTTTCGACGCAGATCACCATGCCTTCCTTGAGGACGCCCTCATAAGGGGTCGGTCCGCGAAACGCCGGTTTCACTTGCGGATATTCGTCGCACATTCCGACGCCATGGATGACGCAGCTATAGGCATTCTTGTGAAACTCTTCCGGAACCGGCCAGGCACGTTTCTGAAAATCCGAGAGGCTGATGCCAGGTCGGACCAGCTTGAGGTTGTACTCGATCTCCTCGAGCGCCAATCGATAGATCTGCTTTTGGCGGGCCGTCGGCCGAGCCGGTCCGCAATGGAAGGTGCGAGAGATATCGGCGAAATACCCCTTCGGACCCACCATGTCTGTATCGAAGCCGATGAGATCGCCGGATTCGATCCGGCGCTCCGTGGCTTCTTGCCCCCAGGGATTGGTGTTGGGGCCCGAGGCCAGCATACGCCCTTCGTGCCAATCGCCGTTGTTGGCGAGGTTGGTGTAGTTGAGAAGCGCCCAGAGCTGAACCTCCGATACGCCGGCCCGAAGCGCCTCTTTCATCTTGGCCATGCCAAGCTCGGCCACCGCGACGGCCCAGCGGATGCAGGCAACTTCGTCCTCGGACTTGATGACGCGCGCCTCCTCGGAAACCAGCACGCCGTCGATAACCTCGATTCCCCGTTGCAGAAGCGCTTGGGTCAGGCTCGGATTGACGTATTCGAGCGCGACGCGGCGGTTACTCGTACCGATTTCGTCGAGGTAGTTCACGACGTCGTCCGCGAGGAGGCGCGCCGCGTCGGCAAGCGTGTCGGCACCCTCGAAGTATGAAATAACCCGCGGCGGCCGCACGGAGTCTGCCCCCGTCGGAAGCGGACCGAAGACTCCGTGGATGACGCTGGGACCCTCTTGCGGGAAAAACAGGTAGGCCAACGGAATATGCGATTGGAAGAGCGGGTAAGAACGAAAGTCCACGGCGTAGCGGAGACTGATCGGGTTGACCAGCAGGCACATCGCTGCGTCATGCCGCCTGAGCGCTTCCTTCAGGCGCCGAGTGCGGTATCGATGCAGCCGGTCCCGGTCGATTTCCGGCATCGGCGTCTGGCGCGAAAGATCGCTCCAGTCGTCATTCGAGATCATTCGATCTGTCATGATTTGCGCATCCCCTGAGGCGGCTGAAGGTCAAGCTATCGTCGTTCGTCGCTCAACTCCGTAGCTTCGCATTCGAAGGATCATAGGCGGGCGAGGACAGGGCTACCGCCGGAAACTCCTCGCCCAGCATCACCACCTTGAGGCGCGTGCCTGGCGCGGCGCTGGCCGGATCGACATAGGCGAAGGCGAGCGTTTGGCCCGTCGCGTGGCCATGGGCGCCGGAGGTGATGCTGCCGACCAGCTTCCCATCGGCAAGGACCGGCTCGGAACCGATCACATCGCGGTCCGCACCTTCGATCGCGAGATAGGCGATCTTCAACGACAATGGCTTCTCGCGGCGCACCAGCAACGCATCCCGGCCGATGAAGTCTTCCTTCTTGAAATCGACGAGCCGTTCGAGCCCGGCCTCGAGGGGCGTGATCTCGGCCGTGAGTTCGGTGCCGAAACCGCGATAGGCCTTCTCCATTCGGAGGGAATCCAGCGCATAGAGGCCGAAATCCACGAGGCCGAGATCCTTGCCGGCGCCTTTGATCGCATCGTAGAGCGCGGCGGTTTTGTCGATCGGGCAATGAAGCTCCCAGCCGAGCTCGCCGGCGTAAGAGACGCGCAAGGCCCGCACCGGCGCGCCCGCAACATCAATCTCCTGCGCCTTGAGCCAAGGAAAGGCCGCATTGCCGAGATCGGCATTGGTCAGCCGGCCCAGCAGCTCGCGCGACCGGGGGCCCGCCAGGACGAGGCAGCCATAGAGATCGGTGACGTTTCGAACCTCGGCGTCGCCCGTCTTGCCCGCCTTGAGCATGTCGTCCATGCGTCGCTCGGCGGCGCTGCCCGTCAGGATATAGAACCCGCCATCGGCGAGCCGCGTCACGGTCGCCTCGGCTTCGATTTCGCCGCCATGCGTCAGCATATGGGCGAGCACGATCCCGCCGGGTTTTTTGGGCATGCGGTTGGCGAAGAGGTGGTTGAGCATCGCCTCCGCGTCGCGGCCCCGCACCTCGAACTTGGCGAAGCCCGTCAGGTCGAGGATGCCGACCTGTTCCCGCACCGCCTTGCATTCGCGCGCCACCGCCTCGAAGGCCGTGCTGCGGCGGAAGTTCGGCCGCTCCACGACGCCTTTCGGTGCGAACCATTTCGGCCGCTCCCAGCCGAAGGTCTCGCCATGTATGGCACCCGCCGCCGCGAGCCGGTCATGGATCGGCGATTTGCGAAGGCCCCGGGCCTTATGAAACTCGTAGCCGGGCGCGTGGTACTCGTAGAGATGCTGGGTGTATTCGACGGTTCGCGTCGTCAGATAATCGCCCATGTGGAAATCGCCGAAGCGGCGGGGATCCATGGAGAGCATGCTGATCTCGGCCGCGCCATGCACCATCTGTTGCGCCAGATATTTGCCGCAGCCCGGTCCCTGGGCGATGCCGATCGCGGCACCGCAGGCGAGCCATAGATCGCGCAAGCCCGGCGCAGGCCCGACCAGCGGCGTGAGATCCGGCGTATGGGCGATGAAGCCCGAAATGACGCGCTTCACGCCCACCGTCCCGAAGAGCGGCATGCGCGCGATCATTTGATCGAGCCAGGGCGCAACACGATCGAGATCCGGCTCCAGCAGATCGTGATCGAAGCTCCAGGGCACACCGTCGGGATAGACGTACTGCGCACCCTCGGTCTCGTAAGGACCGCCGAGCAGCCCCTGCTGCTCTTGGCGGAAATAGGAGGAGGAGCCCGGATCGCGCACCACGGGCAGTTCCGGCTTGCGGCCCTTGAGCTCCGGCACCGCCTCGGTCACCAGATACTGGTGCACCATGTTGATGGTCGGGATCTTCAGGCCGACCCATGCCCCGACCTGCGGCGTGAAGAATCCCGTCGCGAGCACGAGCTGTTCGCAGGAGATATTTCCCTTCTCCGTGATCACGTCCCAGCCGCGGCCGGCGCGTGGCCGGATGTCCGTCGCCAATGTGTGGCGGTAGATTTCCGCCCCCATCTTCTTCGCCCCGATCGCCATGGCGTTGGTGGCGCTTGCGGGATCGACATAGCCGTCATCCGGCATGTAGCAGCCGCCGACGATCTCGTGCGTCTCGAGGAAGGGATGCAGCTTGCGGATCTCTTCGGGCGTCACCAGGTGGAACTCGTACCCGACCTGCCGCGCGATGCCGCCGACATAGCGGTGCCAATCGAGCTCA
>CAZMUZ010000096.1:0-12171 GCA_964569315.1 uncultured Rhodospirillaceae bacterium
ACCCGGCTCCAGGTCGAGCATCCGGTCTCCGAGATGATCACCGGCATCGACCTGGTGCGCGAGCAGATCCGCGTCGCGACCGGCGCGCCGCTCGATTTCCGGCAGGAGGACGTGACCTTCACCGGCCACGCCATCGAATGCCGGATCAACGCCGAGAACCCGGTGACCTTCGCCCCCTCGCCCGGCCGCATCACCGACTATCACGCGCCGGGCGGCCTCGGGGTGCGCGTCGATTCCGCGCTCTATTCCGGCTACAAGGTGCCGCCGAACTACGACAGCCTGATCGCCAAGCTCGTGGTCCATGGCAACACCCGGAACGAATGCCTGATGCGGCTGCGCCGGACGCTCGAAGAGTTCGTGATCGGCGGCGTCGAGACCAGCATTCCGCTGCATCGCCGGCTGGTGACCGCGGCCGACTTCATCAACGGCGACTACGATATCCGCTGGCTCGAAAAGTTCGTGCAGCCGCAATCCTGAGCGCGCGCCGCATGGGCCGCCTCATCCCATGAACGGCGAGATCACCCCCGACATGCTGCTCCGGGCCTATGCCTGCGGCGTGTTCCCGATGGCGGAGGGGCGCGACGATCCGGAGATCCACTGGATCGACCCGCGCCAGCGCGGGGTGCTGCCGCTCGAGGATTTCCACCTGCCGCACCGGCTGGCGCGCACCATCCGGCAGAACCGCTTCGAGGTGCGCTGCGACACCGCGTTCGAGGCCGTGCTGGAAGGCTGCGCCGAGCCGGCGCCCGGCCGCGTCGACACCTGGATCAATCCGGTGATCCTCAGCCTGATGCGGCAGCTCTTCGAGCGCGGCTATGCGCACAGCGTCGAATGCTGGCGCGGCGAGCGGCTGGTCGGCGGGCTCTACGGCGTCGCGATCAGCGGCGCCTTCTTCGGCGAGAGCATGTTCAGCCGCGAGCGCGACGCGAGCAAGGTCGCCCTCGCCCATCTGGTGCTACGGATGAAGCTCGGCGGCTATCGGCTGCTCGACACGCAGTTCGTGACCGATCACCTGCGCCAGTTCGGGGCCGTCGAGGTCGCCCGTGCCGCCTATCGCCGGCTGCTCGCGGCGGCGCTCGCCACCCCGGCGCAGTTTCACGGCGAGGTCTCGGACTCGGTCGTGGCCGCGTTCACGCAGTCGATCACCCAGACGTCGTAGACCGGGTGCTCGAGCGCGTTCAGCGCCGGGCTCGAGGCGAACATCCAGCCGGTGAAGCGCGATTGCGGCGCCTCGTTGGGCCGGTTCTCGACGATCTCGAGGAAGGCGGCGCTTTCCGGCGTCTCCTCCGGCGGGCGCTTGTCGCAGGCACGCACCGTGATGGCGAGCGAACCCACCGTCGTCGCCTCCCCGACCGGCACCTCGATGGTGGCGACGCGCGCCGTCACCTTGTCGAGGGTGCGCAGCACCGCGATCGCCGCAGGATCGGCCTCGGCCACGATCGACGACAGGAAGAGGGCGGCGAGTGCCAGGATCGCGGCGAGGCCTGCCGCGCCGGCGCGGCCGATCGAATGCGTCGCGGGCATCGCGCTACCTGGTCTTGCGATAGGGATTTTCGAGCGAACCGACGAGGCCTTCGAGCACGCTGCGAATCTGCCCCTCGTCGCATCCCATCAGCACGGCGTCCTCCAGCGCGTCCTGCGCCATCTGCCGGATCTCCGCGAGATTCTCGTTCAGCACCTTGATCTTCTCGACGCAGGAAAGCGCCTTGCCGTCGGGCTGACGCCAGGTCGGGAAGGCTGCATCCTTGCGCGTCCGCTTCAAGCCGGGATCCGCCGCTGTCGGGTTGGTTCGCGGTTTCGTCACCATAGCAAGCGCCCTCGGGCCGGAGAAGTCCCGCAGCCTTCGCTCAATTGGCGGGTTTCATTGCGGCGAATCTGAGACGGACATAGTCGACCGACCATTTGCCGTCCGGTTGCATCAGCGCCGGACGAAGCCGGTCCTCCAGTTCTTTCAGATAGGCATGACGGTCCTCCGGCGCCAGCCGCGTCAGGAAGGCGTCGCCGAAGGTTTCGAGCCAGTCGGCGAGCGCGCCGGGGATCGGCGTCGGCCGCGGAATGAGCGCGATCTCGCGCGGCACGAAGCCCCGCGCCTCGAGCCGGCCGCGATAGTCTTCCGGCGTCGGAAAATACCAGGGGACCGCCGCGCGGCCGTCGATGCCGCGCCGCTCCAGGCCGGCCACGGCCGCCGCGACGACCTGGTTCGCATTGCCGGCGCCGCCCATCTCCGCGACGAAGCGCCCGCCGGGCTTCAGCGCGCAATGCACCCCGGCAATGACGGCGTCCGGATCCAGCATCCAGTGCAGCGCCGCGTTCGAGAAGACGGCATCGAACTCGCCGCGGAACCCGAGCGCGGCGCCGTCCGCGACCCGGACATCGAGCCCGCGGGCCAAGGCGGCGGCGATCTGCTCGGGGCTCTGATCGACGCCGACCACGGTGGCGCCGGCGGCGGCGAGCTTCTCGGTCAGCGCGCCGTCGCCGCAGCCGAGATCGAGAATGCGCTCGCCCGGCTTCGGCGCCAGCAGGTCGAGAACCGGCATGCCGAGCTCGGCGACGAACCCGGCATTGCGCCGGTAGCGCGCCGGATCCCAATGCTGCGTCGGTGCGGAACCTTCGGCTCGCGCCATGCGGATGACACCTGGGAGTGACGAGGGCGGTGATCGGCCGAAAGGACGCCGAACGCTACTTCGCGTCTTCGTCCTTGGCGTTGAACATGAAGCGGCCGATGAGGTCGGTCAGGTTGAGCGGATCCTGCGTCTTGTGGATCTGGCCGCCCGGCTCGATCGTCGCCTCCTCGGCGCCCGGCTCGATGCTGAGATAGGTGTCGCCCAGCAGGCCGTCCGCCAGGATCTTCGCCGTGCTGTCGGTCGGGATCTGCACGGAATCGCTGATCGAGAGCCGAAGCTCCGCAAGATAGGTCTGCGGATCGAGCCGCTCGCCGAGCACGCTGCCGATCTTGATCCCGCTCATCCGGACATCGCTGCCGGTGGTGATGCCGTCGATGCGGTTGAAGCGCGCCGTGACCTCGTACCCCTGGACCCCGCGCACGTCGCTCGAATTGACAGCGAACACAAGGAACGCCGCGGCGACCAGCAGCACGACCGCTCCCATGATCGTCTCGATGACGTTGCGCTTCATCGCTGTCCTCGGGAATCCGACGGAGGCGGCACTCAGGCCGGCGTCCAGGGCTCGTAGTCGCCCGTGGCCGGCGCCCGCCGGCCGCCCTCGAGCGTATGGCCGGGCGGCCGATAGGCAAGCGCGGTGCCGGTGCGGTTCGGCAGATGCTCCCGCTGCCAGGGACGCCGCTTCGCCTCGCTCTTCGGCGGCTCGCCCTGGCCGCCATGCAGCCAGCCATGCCATTCCGCCGGCACCTTCGAGGCTTCCGGTGCGCCGCTATAGAGAACCCAGCGCCGCTCCCGCTCGTGCAACGGCTTCTTGCCGCGGTAATAGCGATTGCCGAAACGGTCGGTGCCGACCAGCTCGCCATGGAGCCAGGTGTAAAGTCGCGTGCCGATGCTCATTCCCAGCCGAATCCGGTTAGTTTCCGCCGCCGGACCGACCGGCCCCGCGAGCGGGCGCAACTATGCCCGCCGCGACCGCTGCCGTCCAGCGCCCGAGGGCGCCCGGGAACGCCCGGATTGCGGCGGCTGGACAGCCCCCTCCGGACCCGATAGAGGGAGGACGGCCGGTCTTCCGCCGCCCGCGAACGCCCCCAGGAGTTCCCCTGACTGCGCCCAACCCAGCCCTCTCCCGCCTCGGTATCTGGGTGGGATCGGCTTTCGCGGCGCTGGGCGCGATCGGTTTCGGCATCGCCAGCACCTTCGCGCGCCTCGCTTACGGCGCCGGCGCCACGCCGCTCACGCTGGTCACCGCACGCACGATCGGCTTCGTGCTGCTGGTCGGCGGGCTCGTCCTCCTGCTGCGCCAGCCCTTCCGCCTGACCCGGCTCGGCCTCCGTTCGCTCCCCTTCCTCGGCGTTGCCGGCTTCTTCATGTCGGTCGGCTATCTCTCCGCGGTCGCCTACATCCCCGTCTCGCTCGCGGTGCTGCTGCTCTATACGGGGCCCTTCATGGTCGGCCTGATCTCCGCCGCCACCGGTCGCGAAAGACTGACCGTGCCGAAGCTCGTGGCGCTGGTCGTCGCCTTCCTCGGGCTCGCGCTCGCGATCGGCCCGGAAGCGAGCGCGCTCGATCCGCGCGGCATCGCCTGGGCGCTCGCGGCCGCCCTCGCGATCGCGCTGCAGACCGTCTTCGCACGCAGCATCCTCCACGAGAACAAGCCGCTGGTGCTGAACTGGTACGCGCATCTGGCCCTGCTGCCGCTGCTGCTGGTCTTCGGCCCGCTGGTCGGAAGCTATGCGATCCCGCACGGGCTCGACGGCCTCGGCGGCGCCGGCGGTTCGATCCTCGGCTACATCCTCGGCTATGTCTGCTGGTTCCTGGCGCTCACCCGCATCGCCGCGATCCGTGTGGCGCTGGTGTTCAACCTGGAGCCGCTCGTCACGTTCGCGGCGGCGGCCCTGCTGCTCGGCGAAAGACTGACGCTGCAGCAATGGCTGGGCTCGGCACTGGTCCTGGCCGCGATCGTCGGCCAGTCGCTGTGGCGCGAGCGGACCGCCCGCTGAGCCGCGCCGATGGCCCGGAAATCCGCGGTTGTTGTCGGTAATCCGCGGACCTAGAGTGGCATCGCTTCGGATCATGGGAGGACGGGAAATGACCGGCAACGGCAAGACCAACGGCAGCACGCCCTGGGGCGTGAACTCCGAATACGGCAAATTGCACGACGTGCTGCTCTGCGAGCCGGTCAATTTCAAATGGCTGCCGACCAGCTCGATCTCGAAGGCGACGCTGAAGAGCGGCGCCAGGTTCGACCAGCAGCTCGCCATGAAGCAGCATCGCGAGATGGTGCAGGCCTATGAAGATGCCGGCGTCGCCGTGCATTTCATCGAGCCGGACGAGGACCTGCCCTATCAGGTCTTCGCGCGCGATTCGAGCTTCATGACGCCGTTCGGCGCCGTCGTGACCCAGATGAACCAGTGGTGGCGGCGCGGCGAATACGGCCCGGTCATCAAGTTCTACCAGTCGAAGAACATCCCGATCTTCAACATGGTCACGGCGTCTGCCTTCGAGGGCGGCGATTTCGACATCATCGAGCCCGGCCTCGCCCTCATCGGCTATTGCGGCGAGCGTACCCAGGAGCCGGCCGCGCGTCAGGTCAAGCGCTGGATGGAGCCGAAGGGATGGGAGATCAGGCTCGCGCCGATCGCCGAGCACTATGTGCATATCGACCTGATGGTCTGCATGCTCGGGCCGAAGCTCTGCGCGGTCTGCGTGGATACGACCGACGACGCGATTCTCGACCTGCTGAAGCAGCGCAAGATCGAGATCGTGCCGGTGAATTTCCGCGACACCATGGAGCTCGGCTGCAACGTCATGGCGCTCGGCGACGGGAAGATAATCTCGACCGCGCGGTCAAAGGCGCTGAACCAGACGCTGCGCGCCGCGGGCTTCAAGGTCTACGACCCCGAGGTGCATATGTTCACCATGGGCGGGGGCGGCGTGCATTGCATGGCGCAGGCGCTGCGGCGCGACCCGGTCTGACGCACGGTCGATCCCACGGGCGATCCCGCGGGGCTTCCGTGTGAATTCGATGGCCGGCGCCGCACGACCGCGGTCGCCGGCGCGGCTTTCCGTGGAAACAGTTGACCGGCGCCGGCGAAGCCCGTCAGATTGCCGCTGAACGCGGTAGGGGCATTAAACGCCGATGGCCGACACACGCGAGCGAAACCCGGCGCCGACAGGAAGCCGGGGGCTGGAATTCAGGGGGCTCAGCAAGCATTACGGACCGGTTCGCGCGGTCGACAATGTCGACCTGCAGGTGCCGCGCGGCGAGTTCCTGACCTTGCTGGGGCCCTCCGGCTCCGGCAAGACCACCATGCTGATGATGATCGCCGGCTTCATCCAGCCGAGCTCGGGCGACATCCTGCTCGACGAGCGCGTCATCACGCAGCTCCCGCCCGAGCGCCGCAATTTCGGCATGGTGTTCCAGGGCTATGCGCTGTTCCCGCATCTCTCGGTCTTCGACAACGTCGCCTTTCCGCTCAAGGTGCGCCGCAAGCCGGGCGAGGACGTCAAGCGCGAGGTTGCCCGCGCGCTCGAGCTGGTGCAGCTCCAGGCGCTTGCCGACCGCATGCCGCGCCAGCTTTCCGGCGGGCAGCAGCAGCGCGTGGCGCTCGCCCGCGCGCTCGTCTTCACGCCCGAGATCCTGCTGCTGGACGAGCCGCTGGGCGCGCTCGACCGCAAGCTTCGGCAGGAGGTGCAGATCGAGCTGAAGCAGCTTCACGAGCGGATCAAGACGACCTTCGTCTATGTGACGCACGACCAGGAAGAAGCGCTTTCCATGTCGGACCGCATCGCCATCGTGCGAGACGGCCGCTTCGTCCAGATCGGCAGCCCGGCGGCGCTCTACGAGCGACCGGCGACGCGCTTCGTGGCGGGCTTCCTCGGCGAGAGCAACTTCATCAAGGGCAGCGTCGCCGAGAAGCAGGGCGGCGGCTTCACCTACAGCAGCGGCGGCCAGAGCTTCCGCCAGCAGAGCCGCGCCAACGGCATCGCGATCGGCGACGACGTGCTGCTCGCGATGCGGCCGGAGAAGGTCGGCGTCAGCGTCGATCGGCCCGAAAACTATGCCAACCGCGTGTCGGGCCGGGTGGCGAGCTGGAACTATTTCGGCGCCAATTTCCATTTCACGGTCGAGACCGGCGAGCTCGGCCGGATCGCCGCCACCTGCCCCGCCTGGCGCATGGCGATGGAGCCGCGGAACGAGATGGCGCTGTGGCTCGGCTGGGACGACGACGCCGCGGTGGTGGTGAAGGACGACTGACCTTAGGCGCTCAGCGCGCCGCGGCCCGCAGCTCCGCCGGCCGTTCCGTCTCGCCTTCGAGCGCTTCCCTGACCAGTGCCTGGAATCGCGCGACGTGGGTTTCCTGCTTCGGCGAGAGAAAGCCTGTCCGGTACACCCCGGCCGCGAAATTCGCCTGCACCGTCTCGCAGATGCCGAGATCCTCGCGCACGATGGCCTGCGCCCACGCGAAAGCGTCGGCGCGATCCTGCTGCGGCAGGCCGCGATACCAGGCCCAGCTCGTCGATTTGAGGCCGCCCGGCCCCATCGGCTCGACCCGCTCCGCCTTGAAGCCGCGCTCGCCGATCACCGTCTGGAAGCCCGGAAAGCGGTAGAACCAGATGCCGCGCGCACCGCGGAGCGAGGAGCCGTCATTGCGGTAGCCGACGTCGAACACCACGAGCTTCCCGTCGTCGAGCGAATAGATCTTCACATCGCCCGGCTCCACCGCCTGGGTCAGGCGACGATGCACGAAAGGCAGGTGGTAGCCTTCGACCGTGTTGTCGCAATAGGCCTTCCAGTTGGCCGCGCCCGTCACGACGAAGCTGTCGAAATACTCCATCTCGGGGGCCACCGGAAAATCGCGGCAGAGATCCGGAATCGAGCCGAGCCACGACACGAGATCGGGGGCCGCCTCGTCGATCGCGACGAAGACGAGGCCGCGCCACAGATCGACCCGGACCGGGAAGAGCCCGTGCTTCGCCGGATCGAATCCGGGAAGCTCGCCGAAGTTCGGCGTCTTCAGCAGATCGCCGGCATGGTCGTAGGTCCAGCCGTGATAGGGGCAGCGGATCGTGTTGCAGGTCCCCGCGCCGGGCTGGAAGAGCGCCGCCGCGCGATGCCGGCAGACATTGTGAAAGCCGCGCAGGATCCCGTCGGTGCCTCGGACGACGACGAGGGGCCAGCCATTGACGGTTTCGGCGCGCCAGGCGCCCGGTGCCGCGACTTCGTGCGCCGGCCCGAAGAGCGTCCAGTTCTTCGCGAAGATCGCGGCTCGCTCGCGGCGCAGCACCGCATCGTCCGTGTACCATTCGGGAGGCAGGGTGGCGATTCCGGTCATGGCGCGCTCGGTTTGCAGGGAGGCTTCCGGTGAAGCGGGCGGTCCGGGCGATTCTAGGACGCCCGGGCGCCGGCCGACAGTCGTCGATTGCTGTCGACCGACGGTGAGCATTCTTCAACGATGGCGTTCCGAAGGGCGGAAACCCGCCCTCGAGCGGGTTCCGCCCTTCGCTTGCGATCAGTCGGTCATGGCGATGATCTCGATCTCGATCATCATTCCGGGATAGGCGAGCGTCGGCAGCGGGACGCCGGTCGTCGCCGGCCCCGGCTCGGTGAAGCAGCCCGAGCGGATGCTGAGATTGTCCTGGAGCTGCTCGTAGGAAGCGCCGCCGCGATAGAAGGCGTTGACCTTCACCGTGTTGTCGAAACCGAGCCCGAAGCCGGCCAGCACCTTCGCGATGTTGTCCATCGAGATGCGGGTCTGCTTGACCAGGTCGTTCGGCTCGACGATGACGGCTTCGGACGTCATGGAGACCTGGCCGCCGACGAACAGCATCCGGCCGCACTTGATCCCGTGCTTGTAGGGCAGATGGAACGGCCAGTCCCAATGGCCGACCGGCCAGACATGCTCCCGCGGGAGGCGGCTGCCGTCGGTCCCGCGCATGGCGATGATGTCGGTGCGCGTCATGACGCCCGGCAGCGCGTGGCGGGGGATCGGAATGCCGGTCGCGGCCGGTCCCGGTTCGACGAAGTAGCGCGCGCGGGTGCGCGCGGCCCCCGACCAGTCCTCGACCGTGCCGGCGCCGGCGTAGAAGGTGTTGATCTTGACCGCGTCGTCGTGCGTGGCGCCGAGCTTGTTCAGCAGCGCCCCGATCGCATCCATCACGATCGCGCTCTGCGGCACGATCTCGCCCGGCGAGCCGACCTTGCCATCGGCGCCGACCGCGCTGGTGCCGCCGACGAAGATCATCTCGCCGACGCGAAGCGCCTGGGAAAACGGCTTCGGCGGCGCCCAGAGGGTGGGGATCGACGCGGCCTGGCGCTCGAGGCGCTTGCCCTTCGCGCCCTTCATGGCGATCGCCTCGATCTCGACGATCATGCCGTCATAAGCGAGCGCCGGCACCGGCACGGCATGGATCACCGGGCCCGGCCCCGTCGCCGGCAGATGCCGGGCGATGTCCGCAAGGAACGCCGCCTCGTCGCGGCTGCCGTCGTTCTGGTAGAACGCCTGCAGCTTGACGACGTCGCCAAGATCGGCGTCGAGACCCGCCAGCACCTTGCCGATATGGGCCATCGCCTCGGCGGTCTGGCTCTTCAGGTCGTTCGCATGCAGCACCCGGCCGGAAGAATCGAGGTCGACCTGGCCTCCGACATACATGATGTCCCCGTCCCGAAGCCCGTGCTTGTGGGATGTGTGGAACGGCCAATCCCAATGGCCTTCCGGCCAACTATGCGTGCGCGTCATGGAATACTCCCGGTAATGCTGCGGCGCGGAACATTAGACAGGCCATGGCGCGTTTTCCATGCCGATGTTAGGCTCCCTTCGGTTCGGCTGAGGCGGATCGGAGGTTCGCCGGCTGTAACCCAATCACAAATGCTGACAGGGGAGGAACTATGACTGCACCAAAATTCGGACAGGACTGCGTCGAGATCTGGCTCTCGGACCTGAAAGCCGGCCGGATCAATCGCCGCCAGTTCCTGACGGCCGCTGCGGCGGTCGGCGCCTCGCCGCTGCTGTTCTCCGCCGGCGACGCGCTCGCTGCGAAGCCCGCCCAGATCGTTCACTCGAATTTCGGCGGCGATGCCGTCACCTGCACCGGCGACCTCTACGGCAAGCCTTTCACCGCCGAGACCGGCATCAAGGTCGTGGTGGACGGCTCCGGCCCGCTCGAAGGCACCATCCAGCAGATGGTCGAGGCGGGCGCGACCACCTGGGATTGCTGCGATTCGGACTGCTTCTCGGCGATCCGGCTCGGCCACAAGAGCCTGCTCGAGCCGATCGACTATTCGATCGTCGACAAGAGCAAGATCCTGGCACCCTACACCTACGACTATGGCGTGCTCGGCTACTGGTACAGCTTCGCGCTGACCTACGACACGACCAAGGTGCCCGGCGTGCCGACCTGGGTCGATTTCTTCGACGTCGAGAAGATGCCCGGCAAGCGCACGATGTGGAAGTGGATGAACGGTGCGCTGGAAGCCGCCCTGCTTGCGGACGGCGTCGCACCGCAGGATCTCTTCCCGCTCGATGTCGATCGCGCGCTGGCCAAGATCGACAGCATCATGGATCACATCGTGTTCTGGAGCGCCGGCGCCGAGAGCCAGCAGCTCTTCCTCGACGGCGAAGTGGTGATGGGCAATATCTGGCATACCCGTTCGACGATTCTCGAACGCGACACCAACGGGCGGGTTACCTGGAGCTGGGATCAGGCCATCGCCATGCCGGCCGGATGGGTCATCCCGAAGAACAACCCGGCGGGCGCCGAATGGGGCAATCGCTGGATCGGCTTCATGCAGGATCCGAAGCTGCAGATCGAGGTGATGGGCTGCTTCGGCCAGGGCCCGGCGAACCCGGCCGCGGTCGATCTCATGACCCCGGAACAGCGCCGGCTCCACCCGGCCGCACCGGAGAACTTCGAGAAGCAGGTCGTGGCCGACACCTACTACTGGGCGGAAAACTACGACGACGTGCTGAACGCCTATCTCGACGCGATCTCGGCCTGACGCGTCTCGATGACGGCCGGCGCCGGCAGCGTCGCTATCGGAACGGGGGGGACGCCGCGCATCGCGGTGTCCCCTTACGCCGTTCTGATCCTGCCGTTGCTGGCGCTGCTTCTCGCCCTCTATGCCTATCCGCTCGTCAAGGTGCTCTGGATCAGCTTCAGCGATCCTGAACTCGGCTTCGGCAATTACGAGAAGCTGATCACCGCGACCGGCATCCGGCGGATGCTGTGGACCACCTTCAAGGTCTGCATCATCACCACCAGCTTCTCGATGCTGTTCGGCTACATCGTGGCCTACGCCATGGCCCACGTCGCCGACCGCCATCGCTTGTGGATGATGCTGTTCGTGCTGGTGCCGTTCTGGGTTTCGGTGCTGGCTCGCGCCTTCTCCTGGACGACGCTTCTCGGCGACAAGGGCATCGTCAACACCGAGCTCACCGACTGGGGGCTCATCGACCAGCCCATCCCGATGATGCGCAATCAGCTCGGCGTGCTGATCGGCATGGTGCATTACATGGTGCCCTACGCCGTGCTGCCGCTCTATGCGGCGATGCGCGGCATCGACCCGCGCGTGGTGAGCGCGGCGCGCGGCCTCGGCGCCGGTCCGTTCGAGGCCTTCTGGCGCGTGTTCCTGCCGTTGAGCCTGCCCGGCATCATCGCGGCCGGCGTGCTGGTCTTCATCCTGACGCTGGGCTTTTTCGTCACGCCCGCGATTCTGGGCGGCGGCAAGACCCTGATGATCGCCGAATATATCAGCGCGCAGATCCTGACGACCGCCCGCTGGGGCGTGGGCTCGATGTGCGCCGTGGTGCTGCTGGCGCTCGTGTTCCTGCTGCTCGGCATCATGAGCCGGTTCGTCGATCTGCGCTCGCTCTTCGGAGCCAAATAGCATGCAGGGCGAACGCTATGGCTGGCGCTTCGTCCTGGTCCTGATCGCGGCCTGGACGGTCCTCGCCTATATGCTGCTGCCGATGTTCGCGGCGACGCCGGTCTCGCTCACGCCGGAGCGCTATCTCGCCATGCCGAAGGGCGAGATCTCGTTCCGGCACTACGAGAACCTCTTCACCAATCCGAAATGGCTGCATTCGATCTGGCAGAGCCTTTATATCGCCACCATCGCGACCGTGCTCGCGGTCGTGACCGGCACCCTCGCCGCGATCGGGCTCTGGCGCGTCTCCTCGCGCTATACCGAGCTGATCCGGGCCTTCATCCTGCTGCCGATCATCGTGCCGGCGATCGTGTCCGCGCTTGCCTTCTTCCGCGTCTTCGCCGAGATCGGCATCCTCGATACCGTGCCGGGGGTGGTGCTCGCCCATACGATCCTGGCGGCGCCCTATGTCGTGATCACCGTCTCGACGTCGCTCGCCAATTTCGACCTCAAGCTCGAGCAGGCGGCGCGCAACCTCGGCTGCACCATGCGGGAGGCGCTCTGGCTCGTGGTGCTGCCCAACATCATGCCGGGCGTGCTCGCCGGCGCGGTCTTCGCGTTCATCCTTTCCTGGGACGAGATCGTGGTGACGCTCTTCGTCTCGCGGCTCAATGTCTTCACCCT
>CAZMUZ010000096.1:12181-14434 GCA_964569315.1 uncultured Rhodospirillaceae bacterium
GATGCGCGATCAGTACGATCCGACCATCGCGGCCTGCGCCACCACGCTGATCCTGCTCACCGTCGCCTGCATCGTGATCCATCTGCTGACCAGCGCCGCGCGCCAGCGGCGGCTGAAAGCCACGGAGACGACCTGATGCCGAAGAATCGACCCCCCGCCGCCGTGCGCGACTGGCCGGCGGCGCCGATGACGGCCGTCAAGCGCACCGCCTTCGGCTGGGTCGGCGCGCATGAAAAATGGCTCTCCGAACGACATTCCGAGGTGTGGAATTTCCACGAGACGGCCTGGCGCGAGTACAAGTCCGCCGCCTGGTACGTGAAGCTGCTGAAGAAGCAGGGCTTCAGCGTCGAGGAAGGCTCCGCCACCATGCCGACCGCCTTCGTCGCGCGCTTCGGCAGCGGCAAGCCGGTGATTGCCTCCTATGCCGAATATGACGCGGTGCCGGGCAACAGCCAGGATCCGGTCCCCTACGAGAAGCCGCGCGACGGGGTGCATCGCTATGCCGCCGGCCATACCGACCCGCATTCCGCGCTGGGGCTGGGCGCGCTCGGCGGCGTGCTCGCCGCCAAGGCCGCGATGCAGAAGCACAAGCTCAAGGGCACGCTGGTTTTCTTCGGCGAGCCGGCGGAGAAGGTCTGCGGCTCGAAGCCGGTCCATGCGGCCCACGGCTATTACGACAAGCTCGACGCTTGCATCAGCTTCCACCCGGCCTTTTCGACGACCCATACGAACACGGTCGTCTGGGACACCCATTGCGGCTCCTACTGGAGCCGGATGTACAGCTTCGAATGCGCCCATGCGGAGACCTGGGCGGGGATGGGCGCAACACCGGGCGCCAGCGCCCATACGGTCGCGCGCGCGCCCGGCGCCATCGACGCCGTCTGCCTGATGTATATGTCGAGCAAGATGACGAAGGAGGCGATGCTGCCCCATACCGGCACCTGGACCGTCAACGAGGCGATCCTCGCCGCGGGCCAGGCGACCTCGGACAATCTCGCGCCGCATTTCAGCCAGATCCAGTATTCGAGCCGCGCGCCCACGCTCGACATGCAGGAGCGGATCTTCGCGGTGCTCGACAACAATGCCGAGCAGGTGGCCAGGATCGCCCATTGCACCGTGCGCAAGGAATGGGTGACCAAGACCCGTCCCGGCCTGCCGAACCATGCGATCTCGGCCCTGACCTACGCCAATCTCGTGCTCGCCGGCGCGCCTTCCTACGACGAGGCGGCGAAGCGCTTCGGCCGCGAGATCCAGAAGAACCTCGGGCTGAAGCCGATGGCGGATCCGATGCATCCCGCCATGTCCGCGCTTTGCGACCCGGCGGAGGACGAGGCCCGCATGCGCGCGATCCTGCCGCCCTGGCAGAAGAACTACACCTCCGACGATTACACCGACTACACCTGGCACTGCCCCACGGCGCGCCTCATCGTCGGCCGCGCCACCCTGCAGGCGCCGAAGCCCGACTATCAGTACCCCGCCTGGGTCTGGAATGCGCTCGGCGGCCACCCTGCGACCATCGATCCGACCATCTTCTCGGCGGCACGCACCATCGCCGGGAGCATCCTCGACCTGCTGACGCAGCCGGCCGAGCTCGCCAGGGCGAAGGCGGAGTTCGCCGAGCGCACCGGCGGCGGCATCGGCGGCAAACGCTGGGTCGGCCCGCTCCTGCCGAAGGATTTCCCGGCGCCCATCCATTTCCGCTGGCCGGAATATGTCACCACGCCGCGCGGCGAAGAGTGGTGGATTCCGGAAAAGGCATGAGCGCGGCCGCGTGAAGGTTCCCGGCGCAACCAGGCAGCGGCCGCGGCTCGGCTGGATCGAGGACATCCGCATCTTCGCGGCGGCGCTGGTCGTGTTTCTGCACGCGACCTTCGCCTATACCCCCGCCTATCAGCCGGGGACCTGGTGGTTCGTGATCGACCCCGCGCAGGCGCCCGGCCTGCATGCCTGGGCGGCACTGCTGCGCGCGCTCGCCCTCAACCTCTTCCTCTTCATCGCCGGCTATCTGGCGCCCGGCACGATCGACCGGCACGGCGTCGGCCCCTTCATGAAGGACCGGCTCGTTCGTCTGGGCATTCCGCTCGCGATCGGGTTCCTCTTCGTCTTTCCGGTCGTCATGTATGCCTATTACGTCAATTTCCGCGGCTACCCGCCGATCGATTTCGGCACCTATCTCCTGCAGATCTACTTCGGCATCGGCGGTCATCGGCCGCCGGACTGGACGGGCCCGCACTGGCCCGATCACCAGTTCGG
>CAZMUZ010000097.1:0-14243 GCA_964569315.1 uncultured Rhodospirillaceae bacterium
GGCGGCAACGCCGCGCCCATTCTCTTTGCGATGCGAGGCGGCACCGGACACTGCGCAGCAATTGAGCGGCGCCTGCCTAACCCATAGGCAGCGTCGCCGAAAGGCGCCGGGAACCGCCCGCCGACCTGCATTTTCTATCGTCACGACAACAACTTAGCCTTGGTGCATCCTCCGGCGCGTATCTGGACGGCCTCGGCAGGGCCGCCACCACCGGCACGGGACGCCCATGAAGAAGATCGAAGCCATCATAAAGCCCTTCAAGCTCGACGACGTGAAGGATGCGCTGCACGAAGTCGGCATCAAAGGCATCACGGTCACCGAAGCGAAGGGTTTCGGCCGCCAGAAGGGCCATACCGAGCTCTATCGCGGGGCCGAGTATGTCGTCGATTTCCTGCCCAAGGTGAAGCTCGAGGTGGTGCTCGAAGACCAGCTCGTCGAGCGCGCCGTCGAGGCCATCCAGCACGCCGCCCGCACCGGCCGCATCGGCGACGGCAAGATCTTCGTGACTGCCGTGGACGAGGTGATTCGCATCCGCACCGGCGAACGCGGCGGCGACGCCATCTGAAAGAACCCCGACCGATCCGATTCCGCACCGCACTTCCAACTCGAGGAATGCCGATGTCCGACCCGAAGAAGTTCCTGGCCCAGCTCAAAGACAAGGACGTGAAGTATGTCGATTTCCGCTTCACCGACCCGCGCGGCAAATGGCACCACCTCTCGCAGGCGACGAGCGCGGTCGACGAGGACCTGCTGACCGAGGGCGTCATGTTCGACGGCTCCTCGATCGCGGGCTGGAAGGCGATCAACGAGTCCGACATGATCCTGATGCCGGACCTCGAAACGGCGGTCATGGACCCCTTCTCGGCGCAGGCCCAGATCATCGTGTTCTGCGACATCGTCGAGCCGCTCACCGGCCAGAACTACAACCGCGATCCCCGTTCGATCGCGAAGAACGCCGAAACCTTCCTCAAGAGCACCGGAATCGGCGACACCGCCTTCGTCGGCCCGGAAGCCGAGTTTTTCGTGTTCGACGACGTGCGGTACGAAGTCTCGATGCACCGTACCTTCGTGGAGTTCGCCTCCGACGAGGGGCCATACATGAACGGCCGTCGCCGCGAGGACGGCAATCATGGCCATCGTCCCGCGATCAAGGGCGGCTATTTCCCGGTGGCCCCGCTGGACGGCGGCGGCGACCTGCGCGCCGAGATGCTGTCGACCATCGCCGACATGGGCGTGACGGTGGAAAAGCATCATCACGAGGTGGCGCCGAGCCAGCACGAGCTCGGCATCAAATTCTCGACGCTGACGCGCGGCGCCGATGCGATGCAGATCTACAAATACTGCGTTCACAACGTCGCCCACGCCTACGGCAAGACGGCGACCTTCATGCCGAAGCCGGTAAAGGGCGATAACGGCTCCGGCATGCATGTGCATCAGTCGATCTGGAAGGGCGGCCAGCCGCTGTTCGCCGGCAACGGCTATGCCGATCTCTCGGAAACCGCGCTCTACTACATCGGCGGCATCATCAAGCATGCGAAGGCGCTGAACGCCTTCACCAACCCCACCACCAACAGCTACAAGCGGCTGGTGCCGGGCTTCGAGGCGCCGGTGCTGCTCGCCTATTCCTCGCGCAACCGATCGGCCTCCTGCCGCATCCCCTATGTCGCGAATCCGAAGGGCAAGCGCGTCGAGGTGCGGTTCCCCGATCCCTCGGCCAACCCCTATCTCAGCTTTGCGGCGATGCTGATGGCGGGGATCGACGGGATCATGAACAAGATCCATCCCGGCGATCCGATGGACAAGAACCTCTACGACCTGCCGCCGGAGGAGCTCAGCAACGTACCGACGGTCTGCGGCTCGCTCCGCGAGGCCCTGCAGTCGCTCGAGGAGGATCGTGCCTTCCTCAAGCGCGGCGACGTCTTTGCCGACGATTTCATCGACAGCTATCTCGAGCTGCGGTGGGAGGAAGTGCATGACTTCGAGATGACGCCGCACCCGCTGGAGTACAAGCTCTATTACAGCGTCTGACCGAAATCACAGCGTCGGGATGGCGGTTTTCCAGTGCGGAATCCCGGGATTTGACCCTGCCCGCCCCTCCGCGGGCGGGTTCTCCCTCATTCTATAGGAAAATTATCTCGGATACCGGTTCGGGAGAACCGGCTCCGGGACGCACCGTCGCCATTGCTCTGGAACCCAACCGGAGGCAGGATCGATACCGCAGTTGGGGATTTGAGACAAAGTGCACAGGCTCGACATTACGGGCGGCGTTGCGTCGGATCGCGTCAATCGGATCTTCGGCTACTGGCAGGACCAGTGCCGGGCGCGGTCGATGCCGGCCAAGCGCGACATCGACCCTGCCGCGCTCAAGCCCCTGCTTCCCTACCTCATGATCGCGGAGATTCATGCCGCCCCGCTCCGGGTCCGCTACCGGCTGGTCGGTACCGAGGCGGTGCGCATGGCCCGCGGCGACTATACCGGCCATTGGCTGCATGAGAGCGGCTGGGCCGGCGACGAGATCGCGAGCTATGTGCAGCAATACTCGCTGCTGCTGGAGACGCGACGCCCGCTGCTCGGGACCGGGCATCTGATCCGGAGCGACGGAAAGGAGGCCGTGTTCGAGTGGGGCAAGTTCCCGCTGTCGGACGACGGCGAGACCGTCACCCACTGCCTCGGCATCGAGGACGTGATTCCGCTCCGGCCGACCTACATGCTGCGCGAGACCGCGGCCCGCTAACCGGGTCCCCCGTCGCGCGCCACTCCGGCCGATCGTTGTCGAGAAAACGGGGGCGAGGCTCGCGATCCGCGGCCGTGTCAGCGCCCGAGGCGCCGTCCCGCACCGGTGATGGCGACGGTGCGACCCGCGAGCGGAACGGCCCGGTCCTCCGCCATCACGCGGTCTTGGGAACCGGCCTCGGCCGGCCGTCGTCGTCGATCGCGACGTAGGTGAAGCGCGCTTCCGTCACCTTGTGGAACTTGCCGTCGCGCCATCTCTCGACCCAGCTTTCGACCTCGATGGTCATCGATGTCGTGCCGATGCGAACGATCTCCGCATAGCAGCTCAGCAGATCGCCGATCAGCACGGGCTTGTGGAAGCTCATCGCGTCGATGGCGACGGTCGCGACGCGGCCTTCCGCCCGGCGCCGGGCAACGACCCCCGCGGCCAGGTCCATCTGCGCCAGGAGCCATCCGCCGAAAATGTCGCCATTGCCGTTGGCGTCGGCGGGCATGGCGAGGGTGCGGATCGCGGGTTCGGCGGCGGGGGGTGTCTCGGTCATGCGGCCAGTCTGCGACAGGCGGAACGCGCTTGTCGATGGCGGGCGCCCGCTCATGCCCGTCGCGGCAGCAGAAGGAGCGCGCGGGACCGCTTCGCCGATGCGCCGGCAACTCCCGGCGCCCTGCCGCTCATGTTAGCGCTTCTCCATGCGGCTTGATCCGATTCGAGCCGACTTCCTATAGTCCGGCCCCATGAATGACCTGTTCGGCGCCGGCGGGCGCAAATCCGCCGAATACACCGCGAAGGACATCGAGGTCCTCGAAGGGCTGGAGCCGGTTCGCCGGCGGCCCGGCATGTATATCGGCGGCACGGACGAGCGCGCGATGCACCACCTCGTTGCCGAGGTGCTCGACAATTCGATGGACGAGGCGGTCGCCGGCCATGCGACGCGAATCGAGCTGGAGCTCGACGCCGAAGGCGCCGTGACCGTGTCGGACAACGGCCGCGGCATTCCGATCGATCCGCATCCGAAATTCAAGAGCAAGTCGGCCCTCGAGGTGATCCTCACCACGCTTCATTCGGGCGGCAAGTTCGGCGGCAAGGTCTACACGACCTCGGGCGGCCTGCATGGCGTCGGACTCTCCGTCGTCAACGCGCTGTCCGACATGCTCCATATCGAGGTGGCGCGCGAGAAGCAGCTCTACAGCCAGGATTACGCGCGGGGTGCGCCGACCTCGAAGCTGAAGAAGATCGGCAGTGCTGCCAACCGGCGCGGCACGACCGTCCGCTTCACCGCCGATAAGAAGATCTTCGGCACCGCGGCGCATTTCCGGCCCGAGCGGCTCTATCGCATGGCCCGTTCCAAGGCCTATCTCTTCCGCGGCGTCGAGATCCGCTGGAAATGTGCGCCGAAGCTCATCAAGGACGGTGACGAGACGCCGAAGGAAGCGGTGCTCCACTTCCCGGGCGGCCTCGGGGACTTCCTGTCGGCGTCGCTCGAGGGCCGCAAGACCGTGACGACCATGCCCTTCATCGGCCGCGCCGACCTGCCGGAGCGGCAGGGCCGCGTCGAATGGGCGGTCGCCTGGCCGGTGGACGAGGAAGGCTTCCTCAACTCCTACTGCAACACGGTGCCGACGCCCGAGGGCGGTACGCACGAGGCGGGCCTGCGCAGCGGCCTCATGCGCTCCCTCAAGGCCTATGGCGAGCTCGTCGGCAACCGCAAGGCGGCGCAGATCACCGCCGAGGATGTGAGCGGCGGTGCCGTAATGCTGCTCTCCCTCTTCATCAAGGATCCGCAGTTCCAGGGCCAGACCAAGGAAAAGCTCGCGACCGTCGAGGCGCAGCGGCTGGTCGAGGCCTCGATCAAGGACCATCTCGACCACTGGCTCTCGGAAGACACCGATCGCGCCCGCGACCTGCTGGAGCGCGTGGTGGAGCGCGCCGAGGAAAGGCTGCGCAAGCGGCAGGACAAGGACCTCGCCCGCAAGACGGCGACGCGGAAGCTGCGGCTTCCCGGCAAGCTCGCCGATTGCTCGCGGGATTCGGCGGAGGGCACCGAGCTCTTCCTGGTCGAGGGCGATTCCGCCGGCGGCTCGGCGAAGCAGGCGCGGCTGCGCGACACCCAGGCCGTGCTGCCGCTCCGCGGCAAGATCCTCAACGTCGCCAGCGCCTCGCAGGACAAGCTTGCCCAGAACCAGGAGCTGATCGACCTCATCCAGGCGCTCGGCTGCGGCACGCGCGACAAGTTCGATGCCGCGAAGCTCCGCTACGAGCGCATCATCATCATGACCGACGCCGATGTGGACGGCGCCCATATCGCCTCGCTGCTGATGACCTTCTTCTATCGCGAGATGCCGGGCCTCATCGAGAAAGGCCACCTCTTCCTCGCCCAGCCGCCGCTCTACCGGCTGACGCAGGGCGGCACCTCGATCTATGCGCGGGACGACCGCCACAAGGACGAGCTGATGGCGACCGCCTTCAAGGGCCGCGGCAAGGTCGAGATCAGCCGCTTCAAGGGCCTCGGCGAGATGCCGTCGTCGCAGCTCAAGGAAACCACCATGGACCCCGGAAAGCGCATCTTGCTTCGCGTCCATGTGCCGGACCGCTATGACGATGCGCAGCGGAAAGAGGCGCGCAAGACCGCGGACCTCGTGGAGCAGCTCATGGGGCGCAAGCCGGAGCTGCGCTTCCAGTTCATCCAGGAGAACGCGCCGCAGGTCCGCGATATCGACGTCTGAGGCGATCGGATGGTTCGCAGCCTCTGCCGCGCCTTTTCGATTGCCGCCGCGTCGGGCGTTGTCCTGCTGTTCGGCTGCAGCGTGGTGTCGCCGAACGGCGTGATCTATCACGACACGATCGGCGTTTCGGGCACCAAGCAGAATGTCAGCCTCGGCGCGGCCGGCCGCGACCTCCGTACCATCGTGATCGGCAATCCCACCTCCCTGCCCCCGGACGAGTTCGCCGCGATCGTCCGCGACCATATGCAGGGAGCCAATTTCGGCCGGCCGGTCCATCTCGTGCCCGCCGCACCGGAAACCCTGCCCGAAGGCTACCGGCTGGTGCTCGCTTTCGGCACGCTTCCCGGCGTCGGCGACAGAACGCTCTGCCAGGCACCCTTGCCCGCGGGCGGCGGCCCGGAGACGGTGCTCGACGGCGATCTCTCGGTGAAGGCGGCCTTCTGCACCGACGATCGCCCCGTCCGGTCCTTGACCGGGGAGGCGTTCGATTTCAGCGATCCGCGCGATCCCGGTTTCAAACGCTTCCTGCGCGACGTCGGGCTTGCCGTCTTCAATCCGCAGAACCCCGACGACCGGCCCGATCGCGACCCGCCGCCGGTCGATCCCTCGAACTGATCTGACCCAGAGCTGCTGATTCCGAGACGCGGCAGTCCGTCAGCCGCGTTCCTTGCGCGCCCTGCCCCGCTGAATCGCCTGCCAGACCCGATGCGGCGTGGCCGGCATCGAGAGATCGTCCACCGTCACGCCTTCGGGACGGAGCGCGTCCATCACCGCATTCATGATGGCGACCGGCGCCACGATGCAGCCCGCCTCGCCGCAGCCTTTGACGCCGAGCGGGTTGCTCTGCTGCGCGTTGCTGTACTGGCGCAGGGCGAACGCCGGCAGGTCGTCCGCGCGGGGCATCGCATAGTCCATGAAGGAGCCGGTGAGAAGTTGCCCGGTGTCCCGGTCATAGACGCAGTGCTCGAGAAGCGCCTGGCCGATCCCCTGCGCGAGCCCGCCATGAAGCTGTCCCTCCAGCAGCAGCGGATTGACCTGCACGCCGTAATCGTCGGCGCCGACATAGCGGTCGATCCGCACGACGCCGGTCTCCGGGTCGATCTCGACCTCCGCCACATGGCAGCCGCTCGGGAAGGTGTTTCCCTTACCGACGAACATGTCCTCGACGCCGATGCCCTGCGGACCGGCCGCCGCCGCAACGGCGCGCCAATCCACAGCCCGGTCGGTGCCGGCCACGCGGAACTTTCCGCCCTCGAGCTCGATATCCGGCTCCGCCGTCTCCAGAAGCCTCGCCGCGATGCGCCTCCCCTCCGCGATCAGCTTCACCCCGGCGCCGTGGCAGGCGCCGCCGCCGAGCGACATGGAACGAGAAGCGTAGGTGCCTTCGCCGAACGCCACCTCGTCGGTATCGCCGAAGCGCACCTTCACCCGATCGAGCGGAAGCCCGAGCATTCCCGCCATCACCTGGGCGAAGACGGTCTCGTGGCCCTGCCCGTGGCCGTGGGTGCCCATATAGACCATTACATCGCCGGCGGGATCGAGCGCGGCGCGCGAGAATTCCTTCGAGGTTCCGGGATTGGGCTTGCCGTCCTCCGACAGGGGTCCGGCGCCCGAGGTCGCCTCGACCCAGCAGCCGAAGCCGAAGCCGCGCAGCTTGCCGCGCGACGCCGAGGCGGCTTTTCGCGCCGCATAGCCGGACCGGTCGCTCGCGGCAAGGGCTTCCGCCAGCGCGCGCGGCGGATCGATGTTCTCGTAGCGAAGCCGGCCCGCCGTCGCATAGGGCAGCTCGCTCGCCTGGATCAGGTTGCGGCGACGCAGCTCGGCGGGGTCGATGCCGAGCTCGGCCGCCGCCTCGTCCACCATGCGCTCGATCACATAGATGCCTTCCGGGCGGCCGGCGCCGCGATAGGCATCGACCGGCATGGTGTTGGTCAGCATGCCGTCGAGATTCGCCCAGAGCGCCGGGATCCGATAGAGCCCGACGAGGAACGGCAGATAGAGTAAGGTCGGGATCGACGGTCCGAAGCTCGAGAGATAGGCGCCGAGATTGGCGAGGGTCTCGACCCGGATCGCGAGGAAGCGCCCCTCCGCATCGAGCGCCAGGGCCGCTTCGGCGCGATGGTCGCGCGCATGAGCGTCGCCGAGGCAGGCCTCGCTGCGATCGCCGCTCCACCGCACCGGTTGCCCCAGGGTGAGCGCCAGCCAGGCAACGGTCGTCTCTTCGGAATAGAGAAAGAGCTTTACCCCGAACCCGCCGCCGACATCGGGCGAGATCACCCGAACGCGGTCGGGTGCGATCCCCACCACCTCGGCGATCCAGCCCTTAAGGTCATGCGGCTTCTGCGAATTGGCATAGACGGTCAGGCGCCCGTCCTCGCCGCGCATCGCCAGCACGGCCCGCGGCTCCATCGCATTGGGAATGAGCCGGTTGTTGCGGAAGGTCCGCCGCACGACATGGGCAGCCTTGGCGAAGCCGGCCTCAGCGGCGGCGCGATTGCCCCATTCGCAGCGGAAGAGCCGGTTGTTGGGCCGTTCCTGCCAGATCGTCGGCGCGCTCGGCTTCGCGGCATCGGCGATGTCGACGACGGCTGGAAGCGCGTCATACTCGACCTCGATCGCCTCGGCCGCGTCGCGCGCCTGGTCGAGCGTCCCGGCCACCACGACCGCGACCGGCTCGCCCACATAGCGCACCCGGCCGACCGCAAGCGGCGGACGCGGCGGGACGAAGAACTCGCCCGCATCGGCATTGTTCGGCGGACGGCGGGCGCAAGGCAGGTCGCGGACGCCCGCGGCCCTGAGATCGGCGCCGGTCGCGACGGTCACGACGCCCGGCATGGCCCGCGCCCGATCCAGATCGACGCGCCGAATCTCCGCATGGCCATGCGGCGACCGCAGGAAAACCGCATGCAGCTCGCCCGCCGCATGAATGTCGCCGACATAGCGGCCGGCGCCGGTCAGGAAGCGCCGGTCCTCTTTGCGCAGGGCCGGGGTGCCCACGCCCGTCGCGGCGCCGTCGCCCGCCGAGGTTCCTTCAGCCATGGGCGAGCGGCAGCGTGCGGGGTGCCACCTCCTCCGCCCCGCGGCCATGCCGGTCGCGGCTCGGGACCTTCGGCAGGATGCGCGACTGTGCGGCGGCGACCTGCTCGGCCGCTTCCATATGGTTCATCGTCAGCACGCGCCCGTCGCCGACCACCTTGCGGCCATCCACATAGACGTCCTTCACCGCGCGATCGGCCGCGATGTAGATGAGGCTCCGCAGCGGATCGTAGGCCGGCATCATGTCCGGGATGTCGAGCCGCACCACCACGATGTCGGCCTTGGCACCCGGTGCCAGCCGGCCGATATCGTCACGCATCAGCGCCTTGGCACCGCCCACCGTCGCGGCATGGAAGATGTCGGTGGTCGAGACCGCATAGGTGTTCTCGGCCGCGATGCGCGCCAGAATGGCGGCCGTGCGCATCTCCTCCAGCATGTTGTGCGGATGGGTGTCGGTGCCGATGCCCATATTGATGCCGGCCTTGAGATAAGCGCCGAAATTCTCGAGCTTGATGCCGTAGCGGCTGAAGGGCGTCGGGCAATGGGCGACGGAGCAGCCATGGTCCGCGAGGATCTTCACGTCGTCGCGGGTGTACCAATGCAACCAGGAATGATGGTCGAGGAAGATGCCGTGGCCGATCGTGACGTCCGGCCCGAGCAACTTCTCCTTCGCCAGAAGCTGCATCTGCGTCATGCCGGTGCGGCGCGTCATCTCGAGGAACTCCGCCATCGCCTCGCCGGCATGGAGCTGGAAGGGCAGCTTTTCCGCGCGCGCTAGCTCGAGACCTTTGCGGATGAGCTCGACCGAGGTGGTATCGATCGCCATCGGTGCGATCATCGCGGACAGGCGGCCCGAAGGATGGGCGCGCGTCTCCGCCGTCAGCTTCACCGCCGCATCGAAGGCTCCCTTGCCGCCGTCCGGCTCCGGCACATAGGTGAGCTCGTGACCGTTCGCGCTATGCCAGTGCTGGGATTCGTAGAGCGCGGAAATGAAGATGCGGAGGCCGCTTTCCGCCATCACGTCGAGCCAGCCCGGGAAGGGAAAGCACATATCGACGAGCGTCGTGCAGCCGGAGAGCAGCGCCTCGCAATAGGCCTGGCGTGCCGCCCAGACGCAATCTTCCGGCTCCGGGCGGAACAGGTTCCAGCCATCATAGAGCGCGGTGAAATAGAGCTTCGGGTTGGCGAGCTCCTCGCGGATGCTCTTGAAGACCGGCATCACCGAGGGGTGGGTGTGAAGATTGACCAGCCCCGGCATCACCATCCGGCCCTTGCCGCTCACCTCCTCATCGACCGGGCCGGCATAGCCGGGCCCGACATGGGTGATGCGATCGCCCGCAAACACCACATCAGCGTTCTGGCGATAGTTATGCCGTCCGGCCCCGGCATCCCACGCAACGACCCAGTCGGCGTTGCGGATACAGACGCTGCGCGCCATGCCGTCCCCCTGATGCACCCGTTCTTCTTGGCGGCCACTCTGGCAGGCCGCACCCCTGTCCCGTCAACCTGTCTGTGATCGTCCCGGCCGGTGCGGATCGCTGCGGTTTCGCCGCTCAGCGGATCAATGCGCTCAGCTCCTTGAACTCCGGCGTGCCGGCGCGGCCCAGCCATTCGAAGAGAACCATCTCCGTGGTCACGATCTCGACGCCGTCGCGCCCCATGCGGTCGAGCGCGATGCGCCGGCTTTCGGGGGTGCGGGAGGTCGTGGCGTCCGCCACGACGAAGGGTGCGAGGCCGAGCCGCGGCAGTCCGAGCGCCGTCTGCAGCACGCAGACATGGGCCTCCACCCCCACCAGGATCGCCTGGTCGCGACCGGACCCTTCGAGCCGGGCGCGCAAGGCCTCGTCCACCGCGCAGGAGAAATCGGTCTTGGCGAGGGGCGTCGCGGGTGCCAGCGCCGCAGCGAGGGCCGGATCGGTCGGCCCCAGCCCTTTCGGGTATTGCTCCGAAATCACGACCGGAATGCCGAGGCGTTTTGCCGCGGTGCCGAGGATGGCGGCGTTGCGAAGCACCGGCGCCGGCTCGTGCATGGCCGGAATGAGCCGCTCCTGAAGGTCGATCAGCAGCAGGCAGGAGCGCTCGCGTTCGATCAGCATCGTGGCACCGGTCCCGGATTTACGAGGCGAACTAAGGTCTTGTTTACGTTAGCGAAGGATGCTCGCCAAGCGCCGAGATGGGCCGGATTCCTTGACTTTTCCACAGACTCGCCTATGTAATGCGCAGCTTCCGGCGATCCGCGCGGGCCGATCCGCCGTTGGAAGACCCAAATTAAACGCCCGCTTCTAGAGGTTCATGAGCTTT
The DNA here is from genome assembly GCA_964569315.1 of uncultured Rhodospirillaceae bacterium. Classification (GTDB taxonomy): domain Bacteria; phylum Pseudomonadota; class Alphaproteobacteria; order Dongiales; family Dongiaceae; genus CADEFF01. The sequence continues at coordinate 10,792 of CAZMUZ010000097.1, forward strand.
TCCGATTTGGGGCTTAGCCCCGAGGTTTTGCGCGCGGTCGCCGAGTGCGGCTACAGCACACCCACCCCCATCCAGGCGCAAGCGATCCCCGTGGTCATGATGGGCCGAGACGTTCTCGGTTGCGCACAAACCGGGACCGGCAAGACCGCGTCCTTCACGCTTCCGATGATCGACATCCTCGCCAGCGGACGCGCGCGTGCGCGCATGCCGCGCTCGCTCATTCTCGAGCCGACGCGCGAGCTGGCCGCCCAGGTCGCCGAGAATTTCGATATCTACGGCAAGTATCACAAGCTGAACCACGCGCTGCTGATCGGCGGCGAATCCTTCGCCGACCAGCTCAAGAAGCTGGATCGCGGCGTGGATGTGCTGATCGCGACGCCGGGCCGACTGCTCGATCTCTTCGAGCGCGGCAAGATCCTGCTCAGCGACGTGAAGATCCTGGTGATCGACGAAGCCGACCGCATGCTGGATATGGGGTTCATTCCCGATGTCGAGCGCATCGTCGGGCTGCTGCCCAAGATCCGGCAGACGCTGTTCTTCTCGGCCACCATGCCGCCGGAGATCCGCCGCCTGGCCGACGCCTTCCTGATGAATCCGAAGCAGATTTCGGTGGCACCGTCGGCCTCCCCGGCCGAGCGGGTCGCCCAGGCCCTGACGGTCGTGCCGACCATGGACAAGCGCGAGGCGCTGCGGCGCCTCATCCGCACCGAGCAGGTGAAGAACGCGCTCATCTTCTGCAACCGCAAGCGCGACGTGGACATCCTTCATCGCTCGCTCGTGAAGCACGGCTTCAGCGCCGCCGCCATCCATGGCGACATGTCGCAGCCGAAGCGCACCGAGACCCTCGAGCGCTTCAAGAACAACGAAGTGACCTTGCTGGTCGCGAGCGACGTCGCGGCGCGCGGCCTCGACATCGAGGCGCTCAGCCATGTCTTCAATTTCGACGTGCCGATCCACGCCGAGGATTATATCCACCGGATCGGCCGCACCGGCCGCGCCGGCCGCGACGGCAAGGCCTTCACCCTCGCCGGCCCGGGCGACGGCAAGTTCGTCGCCCAGATCGAGCAGATGCTCGGAAAGCCGATTCCGCGCATCGAGGTCGAAGGTCTCGGCAGCGCCGATCTTTCGGACGAGGACGATCGCGGGGATGCCCGGCGGCGCGGTCGCGGCGGCGAGCAGCGCCGCGGCGGACGCAGCCCGCGCGGCGGCCGGTCCTCGGGACGCAGCCCTGCCCGCGAACGGGAAGCGGTCGTGTCGGCGCCTGCGGCTGAAATTTCGGAAGCCCCGGCCGAGCCGGCGGCGACCCGGGCGGCCGAGATGCCGATCCCGGCTGTTGCTGCGCCTGCAGCCGAGGAAACGAGACGGGATCGGCCCGCGCGGAGCCGCGGCCAGCGTCGCGACAGGCGGCCGCACCAGAACCCGTCCGGCGAGCGCCGTCCGACCAACGAGCCGATCCGCCACGAGACGGCGTTTTCGGAGCCCCGTGCCGCCGAGGATGGCGACAGCGACGCGCCGGTGCTCGCCTTCGGCGACCATATGCCGGCCTTCCTGAAGCAGCCGGTTCGGCGCGTTGCGCAGACCGCGCCCGAGGCCGACGAGGAAGTCGACGCGGCTTAAGGCACGTTTCGCGTCGATCGTAACGGGACGGGCCGGCGCATCGCCGGCCCCTTCGTCCAATCGCTTTCAGTTGCTGTCGCTGACCGGCTCGAGCCACGCGATGTCATTCTCGTGGCATCGGGTCGAGGACGCGGGATAAGGCACTGGCGCGCATCCGTTCCGGATCCCGATATTCGACCGCCCCTGCGACGTCCGCGACACCCTCGCGCGCCTCTTCCGCGCGCGACCCGAGCGGCCGCGGCGTGCAAGAAGCGCTCGATGGCCCTTCAACGACCTCCCTCGCCTGACGTAGCATCGGTTGCCCCTCCGTGCCGACGGCTGAAGCAATCGGGTCGGCACGGGGATCCCATTCGACGCACTTTCAACCCCGAGCGTTCGCGCGGGGCGCAAGGAGAAAATCATGAAAGTCGTAGTCATTGGCGGTACCGGTCTCATCGGATCCAAGGTCGTGAGCAAGCTTCGCCAGCTTGGCCATGACGTCGTCGCGGCTTCGGGCGTCAACACGCTCACGGGCGAGGGGCTCGCGGAGGCCGTGGCCAGTGCCGAGGTTGTCGTCGACGTATCCAATTCGCCGTCGTTCGAAGACCGGGCGGTTCTGGAATTCTTCGAGACGTCGGGCCGCAACCTCCTTGCTGCGGAAGCCGCCGCCGGCGTGAAACACCACGTTGCGCTCTCGGTCGTCGGCACCGATCGCCTTCCCGATAGCGGCTACTTCCGCGCGAAGGTGGCGCAGGAGAAGTTGATCAAGGCGTCCAGGACCCCCTACACGATCCTCCGGTCGACGCAATTCTTCGAGTTCCTCAACGGCATCGTCCAATCGGCCACCGAGGGACAAACGGTTCGCCTGTCGCCTGCCCTCGTGCAGCCTGTCGTTTCGGACGATGTCGCCGACGCGCTGGTCGATGTCACGCTTGCGGCGCCGGCGAACGGCATAATCGAGCTGGCCGGGCCCGAGCGGATCGGCCTCGACAAGCTGGTCGGGCGCTATTTGAGCGCGAAAAAGGATACCCGCAGGGTGGTTGCGGACGTTCATGCCCGTTACTTCGGCACGGAGCTCAGCGATCGTTCCCTCACGCCGGGCGAGAACGCGCGAATCGCCCCGACCCGCTTCGAGACCTGGCTCGGCCGCTCCGGGGCGCCCGCCTGAGCCGATCGCCGATCGGCGCCGAGCGGGAATGACAGGATTTCAGCGCAACGTCGAGGCGACGAATTTGCATCGAACAGGGAGAACACGAATGCTCACGAGATTTCTCTGCGGTATTGCGATCGCAACGTTCGCCATGACCGCAGCTTCGGCCGATGACCCGTTGGCCACGGTAACGGTGGTCTTCGATCACCCGCTTCCTAATGTGCCGGGCAAGAGCATGCGCGGCGTTCTTGTCGTATACGAGCCGGGCGGCTCATCGCCGGCCCATACCCATCCGGCCTCGGCTTTCATCTATGCGACGGTCCTGGAGGGCGCTATCCGGAGCAAGGTCAACGACGAGCCGGAACGGGTTTATCAGGCCGGCGAGAGTTTTGCCGAGCTCCCCGGCGATCATCACGGCGTCAGCGCCAACGCGAGCGACACCGAGCCCGCACGCCTGCTTGCCGTCTTCGTCCTGGATACCGACGAAACGAATCTTGTGACCGACGACCCGGAATGAACCGCAGGCCGGGGCCGCGCGGTCACACCCAGCCGGTATAGACCCCGAGGCCGCGCTTCTTGATCTGGCCGGCGATGACGAGGCGCTGGATTTCGGAGGTGCCCTCCCAGATGCGGTCCACGCGGATATCGCGATAGAGCCGCTCGACCGGGTTCTCGCGCATATAGCCGCGGCCGCCCAGGATCTGCA
>CAZMUZ010000098.1:0-769 GCA_964569315.1 uncultured Rhodospirillaceae bacterium
ACTGCGTCTTAAGACGCGGGAGAGTAGGTCGCCGCCAGGTCTTCCAAACGGACAACGCAAAACCAACAGACCGACCCACAAAACACAGTTCCTATACACAAAGACGACGATCCTCCGCTGATCGCCCGCTCGACAAGCACGAAGGAAAAGAACGGCGCGCGAGCGCGGGCCACGGCACGACAAAATTCACGCGGGGTGGAGCAGCCCGGTAGCTCGTCAGGCTCATAACCTGAAGGTCATAGGTTCAAATCCTATCCCCGCAACCAACTCAACTTGCGACAGAAGGCCGTCCCGATCGGGGCGGCCTTTTTGCATTCTCGGGGCAGGTCGATATCGCCGCCAACGTGCGGCGCGGCCGCATCGAGTTCGGCAAGGGCGGGCGGCGGAAGCGCCTGCGGTTCTGAAGCGGTGCGGCAATCGGGAGATGGCGGCGGAGGCGAAGATTCCTGACGTTTCCCCGCGTCATTGTGCCGCAATCGGAAATGGCCTAGATTCCGCGCGAGGTTATCAAACTCCGACAATTGGGTTACGCGACAGGATCGAGCCTGCCGGTTCAGCCGGGATTTTCGATTTTCCGGAAGCCGGCCCAGGGATTTGACCATTCCGGCAGCTTGCCGAATGCCAAGGACTGCTCGGCGGCGACGACAAGCCGTCAGCGTGGGAGGGTCGATGGCAAGGCGCGCATATACCGGCGACCCGTGGCGTGTTGGCGTGTTGTTTTCGCGGACGGGCGTTACGGCTGTGATCGAGGAGACGCAGCTTCGCGGGA
>CAZMUZ010000098.1:869-14233 GCA_964569315.1 uncultured Rhodospirillaceae bacterium
CATCGACACCGACAGCTCCCACACCAACCTCTGGACCCGCATCGGGCGCGCGAACCGCGTCGGCGGGTTCGAGATCGTGCGGGAATCCGGGGTGCCGTTGTCGCCGGATCCTTACCTGATGAACTACTGAGATCGAGCGATGCCGGCGACTCCTTGCCGCCGGATGCCGGAGGGCTGGACATGACCATGCTGCGTCTTGGCTGGAGCCCGCGATGACCGCCCCATCCCCCGATTTCCGGGGCCTACGCGCGACGATCGTGCATCCGCGCGACCGCGACGGCGAGGAGCTGCTGCGCCAGCTTCGCCGGCTCGGCTGCCCGGCCGAGCTCCACTGGCCGCCAGCCGAGTTCGCGGGCGCGGCCGATCTTCTGTTCTGCCTGGTGAACCGGCAAACCCGCGCCCTGATCGAGGAATGGACCGTGCGGGGCGTCGCAACGGTGATCGCGGTCGCCGATCCGAGCGACGGGGTGGCGCCGCAGTTCCTGCACGATGCGGCGCCGCACGCGGTCCTGGTGAAGCCGATCGTCCCCGGCGCCGTCGCCCTGCAGATCGTCGTCGCCCGCCAGGGGAGCCGATACCAGCAGCGGATGCAGGCCAAGATCGCCAAGCTCGAGGAGACGCTGCGCCTGTTCCGCAAGGTTGAGCAGGCCAAGACGGTCCTGATGACGCGTCGCAATCTGGACGAGCCGAAGGCCTATGCCTACCTCCGGGAACAGGCGATGCGCCGCCGGGTCCCGGTCGGGGTCATCGCCACGGCCATCGTCGACGCCGACGCGGTCCTGCTGCCCGACCAAGATTAGGCTTGTAATCCGGTCCGCATTTCCGCTTAGCTGCTGGTGGAGCGCCGTTTCGCGCTCGCCTAGCGCGGCAGCGCCGCCGCGTCGCATTCCGGGCGAGAAAGCCCCCACGCCGACCCTGAAAAGAGGTTGCGTGGGGTTTTTGCTTTTTTGCGCCGATTTTTCGACGGTTCGCCGGCTCGACCTTGCTGGCGCGCCGGGGCCGCCCGAGATCCGGAGGAGTTGCGGGAGATGGCACGACATCGAGCCGGCAGCGACCCGTGGCGTGTTGGCGTATTGTTTTCGCGGACGGGCGTTACGGCTGTGATCGAGGAGACGCAGCTTCGCGGGACGCTGCTGGCGATCGAGGAGATCAACGCGGGCGGCGGGGTTAACGGCCGCGAGCTGGTCCCGATCATCTACGACCCGGGTTCGGAGGAAGCGAGTTTTGCGCGGCTGGCGGACCGTCTTCTGACGGAGGACGGGGTGAGCACGATCTTCGGGTGCTACACCTCGAGCAGCCGGAAGGCGGTGCTGCGGGTGGTGGAGCGGCGGAACGGGCTGCTGTGGTATCCGACGCTGTATGAGGGGTTCGAGTATTCGCCGAACATCATCTATACGGGCGCGGCGCCGAACCAGAACAGCGTGGAGCTGGCCGACTTCCTGCTGGAGAACTACGGGCGCCGGTTCTACCTGGTGGGTTCGGACTACATCTATCCGCGGGAATCGAACCGGATCATGCGCGAGCTGCTGCGCCGTCGCCGAGGGGTGGTGCTGGGGGAGCGGTATCTGGATCTTCAGGCGGGCCCGTTCGACTTCAAGCTGCTGATGCGGGAGATCAAGCGGGCGCGGCCGGACGTGATCTTCTCGACGGTGGTGGGCCAGGCGACGGCGTATCTGTATCAGGCGCATGCGGAAGCCGGTCTGGAGGCGGGCGCGATGCCGATCGCGAGCCTGACGACGAGCGAGGCGGAGATCCGGCTGATGGGGGCGGATGTCGGCTGCGGGCATATCACGGCGGCGTCCTACTTCGAGGCGGTGGCGACGGCGAGCAACACCTCGTTCGTGGCGCGCTACAAGAAGCGGTTCGGGGAGGACGAGCCGACCAACCTGTGCGTGGAGGCGGCCTACTTCCAGGTGCATGTGTTCGCCCGGGCGCTGGCCGAGATCAACACCATGGACACCGACATGCTGCGCCCGATCGTGCTGGGCAGCGAGTTCGACGCCCCCCAGGGCCACATCGTCATCGACACCGACAGCTCCCACACCAACCTCTGGACCCGCATCGGGCGCGCGAACGAGCGCGGCCGCTTCGACGTCATCCGCGAGGGTATGCATTGTGTGAAGCCGGACCCCTACCTCATCAGCCAATGACCGGGTAACCCCGGAAAGGGGCGCGGCGATGCCAACGGCCTCAAACCGACGGAGCTAGGAACCCGATCCCCGTGCCAAACGCCGCCGTCACGGATTTCCGCCAGCTGCATGCCGTCGTGGTGCATCCCCGCGACAGCAATGGCGAACTGCTGATCCGCCAGCTGCAGCGCTTCGGCTGCCGCGTCGACAATCTGTGGCCGCCGGTCGGCCCGATCGGCGCGAACGTGGATGTCGTGCTCTGCCTGGTGAAGCCGGAGACCCGCCAGCTCGCGAGCACGCTCGGCGACGAGCCGAACGCCGCCATGGTCGCGGTCGTCGAGCAGAACGATCCGGGCATGCTGCAGTTGCTCGCCGACTTTACGCCGCAGGCGGTAATCCATGCGCCGTTCAACGGGCCCGCAATATTGACAAATATCCTGGTCGCTCGTAACAATTCGCGATATCAGCGCAGGCTGCAGAGCAAGATTTCGAAGCTCGAGGAAACGCTACGGTCGGTTCGGAAAGTCGAACGGGCGAAGGCGATTTTGATGGAGCAGCGCAAGATCGGCGAGGCGGAGGCTTACGCGTATCTCCGCGATCAGGCGATGAAAAAGCGGCTTCCGATCGGCGTTATTGCATCCGTCTTGATCGATTCAAACGACGTGCTCGCCGAGGACGGCGACGAGAAAGAGAAAGCGAAAGAGTGATCGCATAGATTAGTCGATTGACAGGGAGTGGCACGCGTCGAGCCCAGGCTCGGGCGTGCCCGGCGGCAGCGGCGCCGCTGAAACAAAACGGGCGATGAAGCCCCACGTGGTCTCCGAAAGGGGAAGACGTGGGGCTTTGTGTTTTTCGCCGAAACGAGTCGAAAGGGAGGACGAGGCCATGAGGAAGGTGAAGAGACGGTCATTCTTGCGGGGATCGGGCGCCGCACTCGGCGGGCTGGTTCTCGGCGGCGGGGCGCCGTTCTATTTCGCGCGCAACATCGCAAAGGCCCAGGAAGGCGACACCATCAAGGTCGGCATCCTGCATTCGCTATCGGGCACCATCGCAATCATCGAGACGTCGCTGCACAACGCCGAGCTGCTGGCGATCGAGGAAATCAATGCCGCCGGCGGCATCAACGGCAAGATGATCGAGCCTGTGATCGAGGATCCGCAATCCCTGGTGCAGGTGTTCGCCGAGAAGGCGAAGAAGCTGCTCCTGAACGACAAGGTGACGGCCGTGCTCGGCTGCTACACCTCGGCCAGCCGCCAGTCGGTGCTGCCGGTGTTCGAGGAATATAACGGCGTCCTGCTCTACCCGACGCTCTACGAGGCGCAGGAATGCTCGAAGAACTGCTTCTACACCGGCGCGGTGCCGAACCAGCAGCTCGACGATTTCGAGCCCTGGATCGTCGCCAATCTCGGCCGCAAGAAGTGCTACATGATCGGCTCCAACTACATCTACCCCAAGGAAACCAATCGCGAATGGAAGGCGCTGCTCGAGAAATCGGGCGCCGAGAACATGGGCGAGGAGTATGCGCCGCTCGGCCATACTGAGTTCTCGACCGTCATCAACAACATCGCCAACAGCGGCGCCGACTATGTCTTCTCGACGCTGGTTGGCGACTCGATCGTGGCCTTCTACAAGCAGTTCAAGCAGTCCGGCTTCACCGCCGAGGATGTGCCGATCTGCACGCCGATCACCACCGAGCAGGAGACGGCGGCCATGGGCGCCGAGAATGCCGTCGGTCACTACACGTCGTTCAACTACTTCCAGACCGTCGACACGCCGGAAAACAAGGCGTTCGTCGAGCGCTACAAGGCGAAATACGGCGCCAACGAGGTGACCAATGCGGTGATGGAAGCTGCCTACTTCCAGACCTACCTCTTGGCCCAGGCGATCGCGAAATCCGGCACCGATGCCGACGCGCTGATCTTCGAAGGGCTCCCGGGGCAGGAATTCAACGCCCCGCAGGGACCGGTGAAGATCGACGAGAAGAACCACCACACCTGGCTCTGGGCGCGTATCGGCAAGGCGCGCGAGGACGGCCAGTTCGACATCGTCTGGACGTCGAAGGACCGCATCCGCCCCGATCCGTGGGTGGACTATCTCTATCCCAACAAGGATTGCGACTTCACCAACCAGAGCGTTCTGGATCGGCTGAAGAAGCCGTGGAGCGAAGAAAAGAACCGATCCGGGACGATGGATATTTGACGGCGGGCGACTAGGTCCGGCGAGCGGCGGAAGCGCATCGAGCGCGCCCCCGCCGCCAGCCGGCAACCGAACGCGAGACTACCTGTCGAGCAGGGGAGACGGGCCGGGCCATGTGGCAACAGCTTTTCATGCAGTGTCTGAACGGGCTCGGCGTCGCCGGCATCCTGGTCATCGCCGCCGCCGGGCTCGCCATCATTTTCGGCGTGGCCGGCGTCATCAACATGGCGCACGGCCAGTTCATCATGGTCGGCGCCTACACCGCCGCTTTGGTGGACGAGCTCGGCGGCAACATGTTCATGGCGATTCCCATCGCCTTCGTCGTCGTCGCTTTGCTGGGGCTCATCGTCGAGCGCGGCGTCATTCAATGGATCTACGACCGACCATTGGAGACGCTATTGGCGACGTGGGGCGTCGGCATCATCCTCGAAGTGACCATGAAGTTCATATTCGGGACGCTGGGACGCAAGGTCGATTGGCCGGACCTGCTCGATGGCAGCATCAGGATCTTCGCGCGCCCGCCGCACTTCCCGTACTACCGGGTGTTCCATGTGGTGCTGGCGATCGCGATCCTGGCGGTCACGTTCTACATCATCTATCGCACCAGGTTCGGCCTCAAGGTCCGCACCGTCCGGCGCAACCGGTCGATGGCGAGCTGCCTCGGCATCGATACGGCGAAGATCGACATGCTGATCTTCATGTACGGCTCGGGGCTGGCGGGCATCGCCGGCGCGGTCATCGCGCCGATCAAGGCGGCGACGATCGACATGGGCTTCAGCTATTCCGTCAACTCCTACATGGTCATCGTGCTCGGCGGGGTGGGCAACCTGCTCGGCGTTGCGACCGGCAGCTTCCTGATCGGCGAGGGCGAGTCGCTGCTCGCCTTCCGTTACAACACGGTCATCGGTCAGTTGCTCGTGTTCATCGCCATCGTGATCGCCATTCGCGTCTTCCCGCGCGGCATCTTCGGCTATCAGGAGCGACGGTGACATGACCATCAACCTCGCCGGCGGCGGCCCCACGCCGCGAAAGGTGCGCCGCGCCCGGCTGATCCCGATCTGGGCGCTCATCCTGGGCGCCTTCGTTCTGGCGCTGATCGGCACGTCGCCTCACTACATCGGGTCCGACAGCTACGTGGTGGGGCTCATCGGCAAGTTCCTCTGCTTCTCCATCTTCGCGCTCAGCATCGATCTGATCTGGGGCTTCACCGGCATCCTCAGTCTCGGCCAGGCCGTCTATTTCGGCATCGGCGCCTACATGGTCGCGCTCTCGATGAAGCTCAACTACACGCTCGAGAATGCCACGCGCTACGGCAGCAACATTCCGGATTTCATGGAGTGGAACGGCCTCACCGAGGTCCCCGGTTTCATGGAGCCGCTGCTCAGCACGCCGGTCGCGGTGGCGCTCGCGCTCGCCATCCCCACGCTGCTCGCCTTCATCTTCGGGGTTATCACCTTCAAGCGGCACATCTACGGCGTCTATTGCGCAGTGATCACGCTTGCCGAGGCTCTGATCCTCGAGCGCTTCATCGTCGAGTACCAGGCCTACACCGGCGGCTTCAACGGGATCACCGACTACTCCAATCTGCGCGGCGCGCCGTTCCTCTGGGTCATCATCGCAGTGACCGTCGTCTGCCTCATCGGTGCCCGCGCGCTCACGCATTCGCGTATCGGCACGGTGCTGAAATCGATCCGCGACAACGACGTGCGCGCCGAGTTCATGGGCTACAACGTCGCCAACTACCGTATTTTCGTCTTCTGCGTCTCGTCCTTCATGGCGGCGGGCGCGGGGGCCATGTACGCCGCCTGGGTCGGCATCGTCTCGTTTCTGGATGCGGGCCCCGTGTTCTCCGTCGAGGGCGTCATCTGGACGGCGGTCGGCGGTCGGGCGACCCTGATCGGGCCCTTCATCGGCACCTTCCTGGTCCGCGGCCTCGAGTTCGTGCTCAGCAGCAGCGCCTGGCTGAGCTGGCTGTCGGAATACTGGCAGTTCTTCATGGGCGCGCTTTTCATCGCGGTCGTTCTGTGGATTCCCGATGGCATCGTGGGCACGATCGGTAATTGGCTCCGGAAGCGCGGCACCGGCACGTTGAGCCAGATCCGCGACGACCAGGATCGGCTCGCCCATGACCGCCAGCACGATTGGGACCCCGCTGGCGCCGCAAAGCCCGGCAAGGATCCGGTTTAGGCGGGAGACCGGATCATGCCGCTGCTCGAAATCAAGGGTCTGACGACGGAGGTCGCCGGCTACAAGATCATCAACAACCTCGATTTCAGCGTCGAGGCGAACGAGCTTCGGGTCCTGCTCGGTCCGAACGGCGCCGGCAAGACCACGCTGATCGCCATGATCACCGGCCAGTTCAAGCCCTCGGCCGGCAAGATCTACTTCGACGGCAAGGACATCACCGGAAGGGCGCCCGACGAAATCTTCCTCGCCGGCATCAGCCGCAAGTTCCAGGTGCCGAACATGTACGAGACGCTGTCGGTCTACGACAACGTCATGATCTCGCTGCAGGGCCCCCGCAAGGTCTTCCGCTACATGTTCAAGGGCGTGACGCGCACGGAGAACGAGCGCATCTGGGAGATCCTCGATTTCGTCGAGCTGGCCGGCAAGGCGAGCGATCCCGCCGACACCCTCTCGCACGGCGAGCGCCAGTGGCTGGAAATGGGCATGCTGATCGCGTCGAACCCGAAGCTGCTGCTGCTCGACGAGCCGACCACCGGCATGACCGAACAGGGCAAGCAGCGGACCGCGCAGCTGATCGAACGGATCGCGCAGAACCACACGGTGCTGCTGGTCGAGCACGACATGCAGGTCGTCCGCCGGCTCGGCAAGAAGGTCACCGTGCTGCACCAGGGCCAGTTGCTGGCCGAAGGGCCGCTGGCCGAGGTGGTCGAGAACGAGATGGTGAAGGCGGTCTATCTCGGCAAGGGGCGTCACTGATGCTTCGGGTCGGCGACATCGACACGTTCTACGGCACCAGCCACATCCTGCACGGGGTGTCGCTCGAGGTCGCCGACGGCGAGCTGATCTCGGTCCTGGGCCGCAACGGCGCCGGCAAGACGACGCTGTTGCGCAGCATCACCGGCGTCAATCCGCCGAAGGCCGGGCGGATCGAACTGGACGGCGTCGACATCACCACGATGAAGTCGCATCGGCGCGCGCATCTCGGCATCAGCTACGTGCCGCAGGGTCGCCTGCTGATCCCCGACATCAGCGTCGGGGAGAACATCCAGGTGGCGCTGCTCGGCAAGGGCAGGAGCACGAAAATTCCCGACTATGTCTTCGAGTATTTCCCGGCGCTGAAGTCGGTGACCGGCCGCAAGGCCGGCGTGCTCTCGGGCGGTCAGCAGCAACAGGTCGCGATCGTGCGGGCGCTCGTCCAGGAGCCGAAGCTGCTGCTGCTCGATGAGCCGACGGAGGGGCTGCAGCCCTCGATCGTCGAGGAGATCCTGCTGATGATCAAACGGGTCATGCAGGAGAAAAGGTGCGCGATTCTGCTGGTCGAGCAACGCCTGGAGTTCGTCCGCGACGTCACGCAGCGTTTCGCGATCCTCGACACCGGCCGCATCATCGCCAAGGGCGGCGCCGGCGAATTGACGGATGAGGTGGTGCGCAAACATTTGCAGGTCTAATCGAAAGGAGGCAGCTCATGGCCAAGACAGTGATTTCGGTCGACATCAAGAAAGCGGCGAAGGAGCAAGCCCAACCGCAGCACAACCGCTGGCACCCGGACATTCCGCCGGTCGTCACGGTGAAGCCGGGGGACGATTTCATCATCGAGGCCCTGGATTGGACCGGTGGGCAGATCAGGAACGACGACAGCGCGAACGACATTCGCGACTGTTACCTGCCGCCCTGCCACCACCTGGTCGGACCGGTCGAGGTCACCGGCGCCGAACCCGGCGACATCCTGATCGTCGACATCCTGGATATCGGACCGCTCAAGTCGGCCGAATGGGGCTACACCGGCATCTTCGCGACCGCCAACGGCGGCGGGTTCCTGACGGACCTGTTCCCCGAGCCGCGCAAGGCGATCTGGGATTGCAAGGGCATCTACGCGACCTCCCGGCATATCCCGAAGGTGCGGTTCGCGGCGATCACTCACCCCGGCCTGATCGGCTGCGCGCCGAGCCACGAGCTGCTCGCCACCTGGAACAAGCGCGAACGCGAGCTGATCGCGACCAACCCGACCCGGGTCCCGCCGCTGGCGCTCCCGCCGGAGCCGGAAGGCGTGCTGCTCGGCGGCCTCAAGGGCGATGCGCTCGCCAAGGCGGCCCAGGAAGCCGCCCGCACTATCCCGCCACGCGAGCATGGCGGCAACTGCGACATCAAGAATATCTCGCGCGGTTCGCGGATCTATTTCCCGGTCTATGTGAAGGGTGCCCGGCTCTCTATGGGCGACTACCACTTCTCGCAGGGCGACGGCGAGATCACCTTCTGCGGTGCGATCGAGATGGCCGGCTGGATGCATCTCCATGTCGACATCATCAAGGGCGGCGTCGCCAAATACGGCCTCACCAATCCGCTGTTCAAGGTGAGTCCGGTCGATCCGCATTACGGCGATTTCCTGGTGTTCGAAGGCATCGGCGTCGACGACAAGACCGGCAAGCAGCTCTACAACGATGCCACCATGGCGATGCGGCGCGCGAGCCTGAACGCCATCGAGTATCTGTCAAAGTTCGGCTACTCCAAGGAGCAGGCTTACGTGATTCTAGGCTGTGCGCCGGTCGAGGGCCGCATCGGCGGCGTGGTCGACGTTCCGAACGCTTGCGTCTCGATCGCGATTCCGACCGACATGTTCGAGTTCGACATCAACCCGAACGCGTCGGGTCCGCAAAAGCACGTGGATTCCTCCAAGGCGGATCTCGCGCGCGCGAGCTGAACATAGGCGCCAAGGGCTCGGCGAAGCGGCCCCGTGAGGGGGTCGTTTCGCCGACGCAGGACCAGCGGGGACAGGACCGGCATGCCGCTCTACGACTATGAATGCGCCCGATGCGGCCCCTTTCGCAAATGGCGCGGGATGAACGCGTTCGCCAAGCCGTCGAACTGTCCGGATTGCGGCAGAAGGGCGTCGCGCGCCATGGCGACGCCGCTGCTCGGAATGGATTGGCGACAGAAGAAGGCGCATTCGATCAACGAGAAGAGCGCCCACGAACCGCGGGTCGTGCATCGCAAGGCAGGCGATCCGATGGTCCACGACGCGCATCGCGACCTGACCGACGCCGGGCCGCGCGGCCACGCCCGTAGTCACACTCATGGCCACGGACACAGCCACAGCCACGACCGCAAGCAGGGCAAGCTCGAGCGCTCGCGCCACCCCTGGGCCGTGCGGCACTGATCCGCGATTCGCCGATCGCGTCGCATGGCGAGGCCATCGAATAGGGTTGTCGCCGGGAAGCGGCAACGGGGCCGGCTCGCCCGGCAGAGACGCCTCGCTGGCGCCCCTGCCGTTCCGGATCGCTCAACGGATTTGCAAGCCGACGCCCGAAACCGCTACAGCCGCGCTTACCGGCCTGCCGGTCCCGGATCTCCCGGAGCGGGGATCCGCCTTCCGCGGGCGCCGGCAAAAAGGGATGCGCCTCGCCGTGCCGTTTCCGGTTGGTAGTGAATTTCGAGGACGGTGATCGTCGTCATCCGCCGAAGCGGCCCGGGGTACGATATGGATTGTCCCTCGGAGAGGCCGAGCAGGGCAGCTCCAAGCGGCGTAAACACCGAAAGGGCGTCCTCGTACGCATCCGCCTCGCCGGGGTAGACAAGCGTGACCGTTTCGATGGTCGCGCTGTCTTCCTGACGAAAGCTGACCTGAGATCGCATCGTTACGACATTCTTCGGAGCCGCATCGTCGTCGACGATCGATGCCCGTATCAGCTCGCGCACCAGTACCTCGACCGCTCGCCACGACCGGATTGGCGAATGGTCGGCGAGAAGCTGCTCGAGCTGCTCGCGATTGCTCCGGGTGATCCGAATTTCGGGTGTGTTGGCCTTCGAAGTCAGATGGATCATTTGCGCGTCTCCTCGACAGTCGTAGACAACGCCGCCCTGCGGCGGGTAGCAACGCGGGATGTGATGTCGGCGGCAGCGACGGGGCGTCAGACACGCTCGATTGCCATGAAACGGAACGGGCGTGTCGGTTGCGTCAACCGGTCGGCCGGCTGCGGCCTCGATGAGATGCCCCTGCCCGAAGGGTCAGACTGAGTTAGATCGGCCCCGGGTAGGGGCCAGGACATCTGTGCGCCGGTCGCCTCGCTGCCGCCTATTCCCGTTCGTCATCGTTCGGGCTTCGATCGCTTTTCGCCCTCGATCGTTTCGCGAGCGGAAGCGTTTGGAACCGGCCCGACTCCCTGCCGGACGGACAGGACGGTCAGCCCCCGCTCTCGCCCATCTCGGGTGATCCAGGTAATGGATTGACCTTCCGACAGGCCGATCAGCGCGATCCCGATCGGCGTCAGGATCGAAATCCGGTCCCTCGAGATATCCGCCTCGCCCGGGAAGACCAGGGTGACGCGCTTGTGCTGCCCGTCGTCCGACTTGAACAGGACTGTCGAACCCATTTGTGCGGCAGCCGGCAAGCCGGAAGGAGCCGTGCTGATCTCGGCACGCGCGATCTCGGACATCAGTTGCTTGGCAATCTCCGGCACACGATCCATTGCGGCGGCCGCCAGATCGCTCAGCCGCTCGCTGTCGTGGATATTGAGGATAATTTTCGGCTGGCTGCGCCGCCTCGAATCCTTACGCATAGGGCACCCGCTGAATATGACGGCAAGAATCGCGAAGGCCATGCTCGATCGATCGCGTTCCGATCGAGGCGCGGCGCCTTTCGGCGACGCACGGAACGGACCCGTCGGATCCATCGCACAGGAGAATTCGCGTTCGAGAAAGAGATCGCGCCCCAGGCTCGGAGGCGCGCATAGCGGCCGAGCCAGGGGCTTACATGCCCGCGGTCAGGTTCCCCCGACGGGCAAGCGTCTTCTGCAATTCGGCCACGATCATCATGCCGGTGATATTGTGCTGCCCGGTTCGGATGTCAATGGCGCCGCTCGGAAAGCTGCTCCATGCATACGCCCGGAGCCTTTGGCAGAAGCCCGTGATCAAGATCATCGCGCATCGAGAACCGGTACTCGTCCGCGAAGGCCCGGCCGGAAGCGGGATCGCTCGACGGGGCGCAGGCAGCGACTATGGATGGCCCCCGATGCGGTTCGACTCATAGCGGGCGACAAGCCAGGTGCGCCGAAGCGAAACCCGCAAGTCACGACTGTTCTGCGGCCGCCACCTCCCGTATCCCCTCGAGGGCGATTTGCAGCGCGTCGGATCCACCTTCGACGGGATAGACCAGATATGCTTGCAGGGCGAACTCGGGGGTTCCCGGTACTATCGTCAGGCGACCCGCTTCGAGGTACGGCCGCAGGACGCGGATCGGAAAGTAGCCCGACCCGCCGCGGGCCAGCAGATGCTGCAGACCGAGCCAGCCGATATTCGCGGTGAGGGCCGGGCCGATGAAGTCGGGAAAGTTGACGCTGTGCTTGGCGTAAAACTCCGGCCCCCAATCGACATAGACATAGTCGGATCGGGGATTCGGATCGCCGACCGATCCGGCGGACACAAGCACCAGACGTTCCATGAGCAGGGGCTCGATCTTCAGACCCGGACGGCTCTGCGGTACATACATCACGCCGATATCGAGCCGGCCCTCGACCAGGCTCTGCATCAGATCGGCTTCGAAACCGATCTCTGCGCGTATCGAGACATCCGGCGCCTGCGCCTGCATCAGGGGCAGCCACTTCAGCAACAATTGCTCCCATAGGCCGAAGCGCCCTCCGATCGTGAGTGCGGCGCGGAACCCCCTGGGAATCCCGACGTCGTGCCGCGCCTGTTCGACGGTGCGGACCAGCGTCGATGCGTGCTTCTGGAACTGGCGCCCGGCCGAGGTGAGGGTGGTCCCCGCTTTGTTGCGGACGAACAAGGTGCAACCAAGCATCTCCTCTAGCGCATGAATGCGCGCGCTGACGGTGGATTGCGTGACATGCAACCGGTCCGCGGCATTGACGAAGTTCCCGGCCGCAACAATCGTGAGGAACGTCCGGGCGAGCTCGGTATCCACGATCGACCCTCCTATATATCGACATTATCGATATCATACCCAAAATCTTATCGTTTGTTGGATTGATCATCGCTCCATACGTACAGGGTCAAGGGCGCTCCTGCGCCAGGAGCGCCCTCCTTTTTCTGGAGGGTTCCGATGATCGAGGAAACGGTGAGGCTCCTGGCTCCCTGGCTTGCTTCGACGGCGGCGATTCTGATGTCGGCGTCGATCTTCGCCCGCGCAGCGCGCTCGCGAAGGCGGGCACAGGCCTTCGCGCGTCGCAAAAACCCGGACCCGTCCAACCGCTCGCGATGAGGGCGCGGTCGTTCCTGGCGACGCGGCACGCGCCGGGTTGCGACGACGCGTTTTGCGCATGGCATGCGACGAGCGGAACGTGCCGTAGGACGCCGGCGCACGCCGAAGCGCCACAAGGCCGCGTCGCGTCATGAGCTACCCACGAAGAGCGGGAGGCGGGTTGACAATGCGCAGTTCCCCCACAGATGCGCGGCGGTCGCTTTTCGGTGTCGGAGGCGGAGCCGCCATCGGCCTCCCCCTCTTGCACAGCGTATCAGCCGCGGCCTCCGCATCGATCCATGTCGGCCTGCGAAGCGATCCCGGCGGTGCAAGGGTCGGACCGATCGGTGTGCCCGTCGCGCCCGGCACCACGGCCCGTTGGATCCGCGAGAACGCCCGTACAACGGCCTGCCATCCGGCAAATGACAATCATCCCCTCCGGACTCCGAAGGGTGTCGTGCCGTGGCATTCGGACGAGCTCGACGCGGGGGACTATTTCGAAGTCACGCTGACGGTGCCCGGGGTCCATGACGGCTTCTGCATCCCGCATGACGCCGCCGGCAGAATCGAGCGGATCACCGGCGAGCCGCGGCGGCCCGGCATGCTGTCGTTGCGCTATTTCAAGGACATACCGGAAACGACGAGTGGGCTGGAGGCGCCGC